>CAJQNS010000066.1 GCA_905479735.1 uncultured Desulfofustis sp. | reverse complement strand
GGTGAGCTCGAAGACCCCGGGACTCAAGAAATTTTCGATACTGCGCAGACTGGCCTGTTGGCCGACCAGTACTTCACCTTTACCGGGCAGGGTCAGCGGTCGGATATACCAGCGCAGCCCCTGGCTCACCGACTGCAGACTTTTACTGCCGTTCCAGCTGAGAATCGCCGAGGAGGCGAACCTGCCTTCATTGGCCGAGATATAGAGTTTCTGAGTGCCGCTGTTGTCAAGATCTGCAATGTTGATCGCATGGATCTTCATGGCTGGAGAAAAATTATATTCGGCGAGCTCTCTAAAGTTTAGATCTTCGTAGGCAAAGATACGTATTTTACTCTGGGAACTCACGACCAGATCGTTCTTGCCATCGTTATCTAGATCACCTACGACCATGGATTGGACAGTCATAGGAATGACACCGCTATTACGTACACCCCGTGACTCGAAGCCAGTTCCCTGGTCCCCCGCAACAATAGACCCGCCACCGTAGATTCCTTTTTTGTAATCCCGCTCCGGGTGCGGAGTGGCAAATCCGCTTAAGGTGGTGTCGTCTTTTTCCTCCTGAGAAGATGCATCTTCTGCAGTCTCAAGATCGACAACCGTGCTGTGAATATCAGAAGCCAGTGAACTGACCGCACCCATGACCTGATCCTGACGTTCGATCTTTTCAGAAAACGATATCGGTCTGCCCCCCTGCAGCGGAATAAGGCTGAGATTCATCTGCATTCCCTCTTTGAGCGAATACATGCTGGCCTCCACCAGCCAGTCGCCGCCTAGTTGGGCCGCCGAGGCCAGATCACCAGACTGCAGGCTCTTTTTTAATGCCTGAAGTTCCTCGCCATCCAGGGCGGTCACCACCTTCAGGTCCTGATAGCGTGACAATCGAGCCAACAGCATCTGATCGATCGCCTTATTAAGATAGGCATATTCGCCCTCCTCACTCACCTCGAAAGGCAGAACGGTAATTATCGGTATCCCTTCTTCGGTAGAAGAAAAAGCATGGCGGGCCTGCACTGCAATCAGCAGACAGAGCATGATCTGGGTTATCAGCTTCATAAATTCACCTGGTTTCGAGCATTTTAGCGCTTTTCTGGAACGTTGCGGTTAAAGGTCAGCTATTAATAAAACATCTGACGCCCTCCCGCAAGAACACTGCGCTGCTCTCGAGGATGGCAAGCGGCAGAAATAGGTCAATATTCACTTGACTTTTAAATGGGAACAGCACACTATATAGGTAAGTAAAAATTTTTGTACTGCCTGGTGCACGCCAACCGGACAGTACAAGCCTCGGTAATCACAACACAAGATCTCATTACAGTTCTTATGAAATCATATCGATTCTATCTGCTGACTCTCTGTCTGGCCTCGCTTATGCTGGCGGTAGGTGTGGTGTCTTCACAGGCAGAAGGGCTCGATAGTTCCGAATACAAGGTCAGTGGCTATACGTTTGACAGCGATGCGGTGTCGGAATCTGAAAGTGGGCTGCTGTTTGAGACATCACGATTCAAACCGCTGATGATTACCAGTTCCGCCACAGATCTATTCGGAGAAGATCCGTTTGGTTCGTCTTTCAGCTCGCAGGCAGCGGGAACCGCCCCGCAGGGGTTTGCGATTGCCGCCGAATATCTGCCCACCCCAAACCTCGCCTTTCATGGCGCCATAGGGGTTACCAGCGTAGCCTGGGACAGTGAATCGGAGAGTGAACTGCAGTCGAGCTGGGAGGCCAATATCGGGGTTGTCTACGGCTTCTTCAACTCACTGGCCTATGAAGTTCATTTCGGCTATATGGATACCGGTGATCTTTTCCAGGGAGTGGACACCTATTCGGAGATCGAATCAATATTTATGATCAGCAATCAGCTCACGCTGAGTTTTTAGCGCTTCCACAAATAGAAGTGAAATAAACAAAGCCCTGCGGCCCAGCTGCCGCAGGGCTTTTTTTATTTCAGCCGGTCTTGACTTTGTTTTACCGATAGAATAATAGTTGATAATTAACCCGTTGAAAAAACAGAACAAACTGGCACCACTTAGATAGAGCGTCCCGTGGCACCACCTTTTAATATATTGATGTATTCCCATGACACCTATGGACTTGGTCATATCCGCCGGACCATGGCCATTGCCAATCACCTCAGGGGAACCAACACCAATATACTGATTTTGACAGGATCGCCCATCGCCGGTCGTTTCGCCCTGCCCAGCCAGGTGGATTTTGTTCGAATTCCCGGCATGATTAAGAAGACCAACGACGAATACCGGGCCCTTTCCATAAAAATCGACGACCAGCAGGCGCTTTCGATCAGAACAAATATTATTTTAGCCACGGCCCAGACTTTCAAACCGGACCTTTTTATCGTCGACAAGGAGCCATTTGGCCTCAAGCGTGAGGTACTTCCTACGCTCGAGTGGTTCAAGGAAGCCACACCTCACACTCAAACGGTCCTTGGTCTTCGCGACATCCTCGACGATCCCGAAGTGATCATCAGCGACTGGCAGAATAGAGATATCTATGCACACCTGTCCAGACTGTTCAATGAAATCTGGATCTATGGAAACCGGGAAATCTATGACCCGGTATCCTTATACAAATTTCCTGACGACATAAAGGACCGGGTGGTCTTCACCGGCTACATTCCCCGAATAAAAAAACATGGCAATGTCAGAAAGAAGGTGCGCCGCCGCTATCGAATTCTACCCAACGACATCTTCGTACTTGTTACCACCGGCGGCGGCGGGGACGGTTTCGACGTGCTGGATCAATTCATTGCCATGCACGATTATTTTCCCACATCATTGCCTTTCAAAAGTCTGATAGTCACCGGCCCATTCATGCCTAAAAGGAAACGCGAGGAGATACGAAAGCGGGGCAAAGTATACGGCATAAAGACACTCCCATTTCACAGCCGGGTGGAGGAACTGATGCAGGCCGCTGATCTGGTTATCTCCATGGGAGGCTATAATACGATCTGTGAGATCCTCACCCAGCAGACCCCTGCACTTATCATTCCCCGGGAAACGCCGCGTAAGGAACAATTGATCAGGGCCCAGTGCCTCAAAGAAAAATCCCTGATAGATTACCTGGGTTGGCATGAGATTACCCCGCAGCGGCTGCGCGACAAGATTTTTTCGATTCTGGACCACAAAGAACACTACTCAGAAGCAATGTCGACCTTCGAATTAACTGGACTTGACACCATGCTCAAGCGTCTCAAGTTCTTTCGGAACCAGAACCAGGACCAATCCGCACCGGCAGCCTCCAGAAGCTCAGCAATTCGGTCATGAACGGCTCACGGCCGACCCTTGCCTATATCCTCAAGGGATACCCCAGAATTTCAGAGACTTTTATCTCCAACGAGATTCTGCTGCTGGAGCGACTTGGTTTTACCATGCGGCTCTTTCCAATGCGCAAAGGCAGAGAAGATTTCTGTCACGAGTCGGTCAAACAGATCAAGGCCCGCGTCGACTACCTGCCCACCGAGCTGCTCCTCGAGCTGCCCCGCTTGATCGGGCCCAATATTCTCTGTGCCGTCAAACAGCCTAAACGCTACCGCCAAGCCCTGGCAACGGCGGTCAGACGCTACCGCCGAACGGGCAGACAGGCGACCTTCAAACATCTGTTTCAGGCGGGCTACCTGACCGAGAAGTTTCTTAGCAGAGATCATTCGATCTGTCATCTGCACGGTCACTTTGCCCATTCACCAACCTCGGTGACCATGTTCAGCTCCCTGCTCTCGGGCCTCAGCTTCAGCTTCACCGCCCACGCCAAGGATATCTACACATCCAACCCCGATCAACTAAGAGAGAAACTTGACCTGGCGGTGTTCGTGGCAACCTGTACCCGGCAGAACAAACTGTATCTGGAAGAACTTGAGAGCGACGACGGCGCCGAAATATACTGTATCTATCACGGCATCGACTTGAATCTCTTCAAAAGTGACAATACCAGGATAGCGACAAGTCCTCCTTTCAAATTGCTGACCGTTGCCAGGATCATCGAAAAAAAGGGGCTGCCTACCGTCTACCGGGCCCTGAAGAAGATCGCCGAAAATGGTATCGAGTTCGAACACACCCTGATCGGCGACGGTGACGACCGCGACTCGGTGCTTGGACTGATAAAAGAACTTGGCCTGGACTCACAGTGCCGATGGCTGGGGACCAAACCCCACGAAGAGGTGCTCGAACACTTCAGTCAAAGCGATCTCTTCATCATGGGCAGCAAGATTGCCGCCGATGGTGATCGGGACGGTATCCCTAATGTCCTGGTGGAATCATTGGCCATGGGAGTGCCGGCGGTGGCGACCAAGGTTTCCTCAATTCCGGAGATAATAATCGACACCAAAACAGGCCTGACGGTTGAGCAGGAAGACAGTGAGGCGCTCTCGAAGGCAATCACCCGGTTGTTGACAGATCGCACACTACGCCAAAAAGTTATTGAACAGGGTAGATCTTTCGTTGAAGAACACTTCGACAATAGTCGCTTGATCGTCGATCTGGCTGGCTTGTTTATCGATGCCGACCAGAGGCTGGGCCGCAACGTGACTCTGCCTTAACCCTTTACCCCCGGCTCCTCATGAGTGCAGCCACCCTATTTGGCTTGTTCAGACACGGCCAGACCATATGGAACAAACAGAAGCGGGTTCAGGGCCGACTCGATTCTCCACTCACCGCCGAGGGTATCGCAGCTGTCCGTGAATGGGCTCGCTTTCTTGCCAGCCCGCGCTGGAATTGGGCCCGGATCATAACCAGTCCGACACCGCGGGCCAGAGCGACAGCCCGGCTCATCAACGAACAACTGCATGTCGAAATCCAGGAAGAAGATGACCTGCGCGAGCAGGACTGGGGCATCTGGGAGGGACTGAGCTGGTCCGAGATAGTAGAGAATAGCGCTGAAATGCTGCAGGAGCAGATTGAAAAAGGCTGGTCTTTCCGGCCGCCCCAGGGCGAAAGCCGGGCAGAGGTCCGCAGCCGGGCACGCACTGTCCTGAGCTCCTATGGACATAAATATTCCGGTGAGCAGATCCTGGTGGTAACTCATCAGGGAGTGATTAAATCCCTTGTTTATTCGATAGAGAAGCGGCTGTTTCTGCCCGAAGAGCCGAAACTGATAGACAAGAACCGGCTGCAGACAATCTCCTGCTGCAACGATACCTTGACCGGCTTTGCCTACAACATCCAACCGTCTGCTTGACCGTGAAAATCCTCTACTATTGTCAGCATGTACTCGGTGTCGGCCATTTTCACCGCAGCCTGGAAATCTGCCGGGCCTGCAGCGTCGATCACCAGGTGACAATGATCGTCGGTGGACCTGATATCGAGATCGGGAAACAACCCTTCGGTTTCCTGAAACTGCCCGGTCTGCAAATGGATGATCAGTTCTCCCGCCTGGAAACCTGCGATCCGGATCTCGAGCTCGATGAGGTCAAGGAGATGCGGATAGACACACTCCTTTCCTTTTTTTCCTCCACCAGGCCGGATTGTCTGATCCTCGAGCTTTATCCATTTGGCCGCAAGGCCTTCAGATTCGAATTGACCCCTTTGCTCGAAGCGGCCCGCCAGAAGTCCTGCAGGGTCTTCTGCAGCCTTCGCGACATCCTGGTAGAGAAGAAGACGGATCGCACCATGTATGAGGACAGGGTCGTTGCCACCCTGAATACCTACTTCGACGGACTGCTTGTCCATGCAGATCCCCGAGTGGTCAGCTTGGACCGGACGTTTGGGCCAATCGAGCAACTCGAGGTGCCGCTCCACTATACCGGTTTTATCACTCCAAAACCGGCAATCAATGCCAGGGCCAGGATTGGCGCCGGACTCGGACTGAAGGAGGCGGACAAACTGATTGTCGTCAGTATCGGCAGCGGCAGCGTCGGCTCCCACCTGCTCGAAGCCGTCACCGAGGCGTCACGCTGCGGGGATATTCATGGCAATCCGTACTTTCAACTTTTCACCGGACCCTATTGTGATCCCGGGGTGGTTAAGAAACTGCTTGGGACTCGGCAACAGAGCCTGGGTGTCGACCGGTTCACCGATCATTTTATCGACTGGCTCGCTGCGGCTGATCTGTCGATCTCCATGGCCGGCTACAACACCTCGATGAATACTCTGGCTGCCGGGGTGCCGGCCCTGATGCTGCCGTTTGATCAAAACAGGGAACAACGGCTTCGGGTCGAAGGACTCATCGCCGGTCACTCAATCAGGATGCTCGAAGAGACAGATCTTTCCCCCGACCGGCTGGCGGCCTTGATGAACGAGCAACTGCGGGAAGATCATTACCACACTTCCATAGATCTCGAAGGAGCCCGCCAGACCGCCCAGCTTCTGGAAACACTCTAGCCTATCTAGCCTATTATGAAGTCAGCACCCTGCCTACTCTATCGAAATTTTCCCGGTGGCGGACTGCAACGGATCAGGGATACGTTGTCGACAGTGCTCGATCTCAGCACCTATCCCCGACCGATTCCAGTGCTTTTCAGAGCCGATGACATCGGGGTCCTGTCGGCAAGTTTTTTGCGAATGCTCGACCTGTTTCACACCCATCAATTCCCTTTGTGTCTGGCCCTGGTGCCCACCTGGCTCAGCCAAGCCCGCTGGAAAGCCATCCAATCCCATGTCGACACCGGATCTTCCTTGTGGTGCTGGCATCAGCACGGCTGGAACCACACCAACCACCAGCCGCTTGGGAAAAAATGTGAGTTCGGCAGCGCCAGGTCAAGGAGCGCAATCTCAGGCGATTTGTCCCGGGGCAAAGACCGCCTGCTGACCGTTATCGGCTCAGAATTCTCACCGTTCTTCACCCCCCCCTGGAACCGCTGCTCGGAAGAGACGCTCGAAATCCTGGCTGAGCTGGGCTTCAGCGGTGTGTCCAGGAGCCAAGGTGAACAGGGCAAGAATAATCCTCTGGAAGATTTTTATATTAATGTCGATCTCCACACCAGAAAAGAAACATGCGGGCGCTCTGCGCTTGAAAACTTGTGCGACGAATTGCGTCTGGCCGTAGAGCAACATTATGTTTCCGTTATGATTCATCATCAGTTGATGAACGACAGTGCCTTCGAACTGCTCGATCTGCTGCTTACTCTGGTAGCCGGAAACAGTAAATTCAGGGCCTGCACCTTTCATCACTTGAGAGAACCGAAAAAACCTGAAAGACCTGCCACTGGCGCCTAGTTCTTCTGAATATCATTGACAATTATCGATCCGTGGAGATATTATCATTGTTATTCTTTCGCTTCGGAAACTTCCAGTGACCAGGCTTCATTTTCCATTTCAGATTCGAAGATGAAACGTCTCATTGCCCTGCCGTTCAGAAAATCGTTGGAAATCGCCTACCAGTCAATCCGGGTGCGTTTTTTCCGTTCGCTGGTGACCACCACCAGTCTGGTGCTGGCTGTCGCCTTCCTCTGTTATATGCGCTCCTGCAACGATTTTGCTCAAGGATTGTTGAACTCAGGGGATATCAGCGGCTATCAGACTCTGGTGAAAGCCGGATACGATGTCAGTTTAGGATCCGATGTCATCGCCGCCTCCGCCAAGCAGCAGTGGATCGTCACCTTGTCACTGCTGGTCTGTATCGTAGGAATCATAAATGCCCAGCTCATGTCCGTCACTGAGCGTTTCCGCGAGATCGGGACGATGAAATGTCTGGGGGCCCTGGACCGCTTCATCGTCCGGCTCTTTGTCCTGGAGGCCCTGATGCAGGGGCTGGTCGGTTCGGTGGCTGGATCCTTTTTGGGGGTAGTCAGTGCCCTTATCTCCTCATTGCTGGGTCTGGGGACCGGCATTTTAATTTCTTTTCCCTGGCTGGCGCTGGGCTTCTCGATGCTGCTCAGTATTGTGGTCGGAACCGGTCTCAGCCTGATTGGCGTAATCTACCCCGCCATCATTGCCGCCAGGATGCAGCCGGTGGAAGCAATGCGGCTGGAACATTAGTATAGTTATGTATCAAACTAAACGTGGATAACCATTCATGGCTGGAAAAACGATAGTCAGAGTCAGCGGCGTCACCAAGAACTTCGATCTCGGTAAGATAGTCGTCGAGGTGCTCAAAGGCATCGACCTCGAAATTGAAGAGGGTAGATATCTGAGTATCATGGGCCCTTCCGGGTCGGGAAAATCGACCCTGTTCAACATGATTGGCGGTCTCGACAAACCCACTTCGGGAAAAGTTTTTATCGACGAGGTCGACATCGCCCAGCTTGACGCCTATGAACTGGCCTGGCTTCGCTGTCGTAAGATCGGTTATATATTTCAGACCTTCAACCTGATTCCGGTGATGACCGCCTTGGAAAACGTCACCCTGCCGATGACCTTTGCGGGCGTCTCCAATGATGAGGCTGTCGAGCAGGGCATGGCTTTGCTCAAACAAGTCGGTCTCGACGGCAGACACACCCACAAACCAACCGAGCTCTCAGGCGGCCAGCAGCAGCGTGTTGCCGTCGCCCGGGCCCTGGCCAACAGCCCGGCTATCGTTTTAGCCGATGAGCCGACCGGCAATCTGGACTTGAAAACGGGCGAAGATATCATCGACCTGCTTAAAGAATTAAGCAGTGAAAGAAAGGTCACGGTCATCTCGGCGACCCATGACTATAAAATGCTCAACGTCTCCGACCAGGTAATCTGGATTCGTGACGGCAGAGTAGAGAAAATCCAGGAACGATCGGAACTGGAAATCAGGACCGGCGGGCTGGAATAACATCACCACCTGGCGAATGCGCAATTTTCTGCCCATAATCAGTCGAGCGCTAAGCACCCTTTGTGCTTTGTCCATACTGATGATGCTTGTTCTGGCAGCACCGGTCCGCTCCCAGGGTATCGATGAGATCGTCGCCGAATTCAGCAGCTACGGTGACCGCAGCAGCGGAAGCGAAGGCAGCGCCAGGACAGCTGATTTCATTGCCGATTATTTCACCGCACTCGGTCTCGATCCGCAGACCTATTATTTCCAGATCCCCACCCGTCAGGTGCACCACGCATCCATCACTCTAGACGATCAAACGGTTAACCTTTCCCCCCTGATGAACAACGCGGTCACCCCGCAGGCGATAGACGGCCAAATTGAGGGCCCGCTCTACTGGGTCGACAAGGGCAATCTGAGTGAGCTTGACCAGAAGCTGATCAAAGACGCCATCCTGCTGATGGATTTCAATTCCGGATCCAGCTGGCTCACCGCCGCCTCGCTCGGAGCCTCGGCTGTTATCTTCATCGATTCCGGGGCGACCGCTACCAACAGCTTTTTTCGTGAAAAGGAAGAGCTCTCCCCGATCCGCTTTCCATCCTACTGGATGGAGGAGCAGCAGGCCAAAGCGCTGTTTGGAAACTATCGGGAGGCGGTTAACGGACTGGTCCGCGACCGGGTGACACTGTCCTCACAGATTACCTGGAAGAACGGTACTGAAAAAACTATCTACAGCCTCATTGAGGGCAGCGATCCCGAACTCTCGGAAGAACTGATTATCATCGAGGCTTTCTATGACTCCACCGCCCATGTGGCAGGCCGCTCACCTGGAGCCGATGAGAGTATCTCCATTGCCAGCCTGCTCAAACTTGCCGAACATTTCTCCACCGCTCCGCCCGGACACTCACTGCTGTTCGTCGCCACCAGCGGTCATGCGCAATCTCTGCATGGCATGCGGGAATTGATCTGGTCCATGCAGGAACGCACCAAGGGCATGAGGGATCGGCGCAAAGCGCTGCAGAAAATGATATCGGCAGCAGAAGAAGACCTGGCGTTGATCGATAGTATCTCCTTCCCGCTTGCCAATGATCCCGAACGAGACGCGCTCCTGGCAAAGGCCATAGAAAATGATCTCAGGTATGCCATCGACCGGAGTTCAAACCGTCTTATGAACCTGAGAATGCGCAAGGAGACCGGTTCCGAAGAGCAGATCAAAATTCTGGCCGACCAGCGCTATTCTCTCAGACGACTGAGTTGGACCCAGACCTATCACGACCTTCCTGAAGAGGAACAAAAACTTCTCGCCGATCTTCTGCCAACCGTCATCCAGACCAAAAAGGATGATATCGTCGATTTTGAAGATCAGCTGCAGGCCCTGGAGTCCGCCCTTGATTTCAGGCAGCTGACCCGGGACTATGAGATGGGAGCGGTGCTGTCTCTGCACCTCTCAAGCCATGGTGAGGGAATTGGCGGTTTTCACCGGGGCTGGCTTTACAAACTGCGCCCGCGCATCAACCGGACGGGTATGTTCAGCACCATCGGCGAGATCTTCGCAGAGAGCGGGGCCAATGCTCAAGGCACGGCCCGCTATGTCAACTCTCTGCAGCCGAGCAACCTGCGCAGTTGGGACTCCTATTTCCTCGATCGTCCGTATCTCGGCGGCGAGGTCAGCTCACTGGCCGGTTACATAGGCGTCACCCTGACCACCATTGGTGACGCCAGATTTTTATGGGGCACCCCCTGGGACACCTCGGAGAAGATCAACTGGACCTATGTCAACGACCAGTACCGACTGCTCGAAGACATGATCCGGGGCGTCAGTTCTGCTCCAAAGCTGCATGACGACCTGTTCCCGCGCAACGGTTACTCCTCGGTGACCGGGACCAGCAACCTGATGCTGCACGGTGAACTCTTTGCCAACTACCCCACCTCAAACTCCTTATTGCTCTCCTATCAGGGTATCGCCGAACTCTACGGCTGGGTCCACCGGGACGGCACTTTTATCTATAAGGGTATTGCCGACAGCAAAAATGTGTTCGACAAGCTCATCATCGAAGGCTACCGGTTTGACGAGGAAAGCGGCAGGGTGGTCTGGGCGATTGACAAAAAGGAGACGACCAAAAACAACTATCGGGTAAAAATAGTGCGCCGGGCGATGAAGACCAGGCTGATCATGTTTGGCTGCAGGGAGACTACCATTTTCGATCTTTTGGAACCCCGAAGCCTCGAGTATATGACCAAGCTCTACCTCTTCGACGGCAGACGGGACGCACCGCCGCAGCGCTACTGGTACAGCAGGATAGACACCAGAGAGTCGATAATCTCCTCAATTTATCTGGAACCGGCGGCGCGCCTCAAACTGACCCTGTCCGACAATGTCCTGACCCGGAAATTCATCTTGTCCAATGCCTCTGCAGAAAAACCGATGGGTACCGGTTTTCCCGTCGATGAAAACCCCCAGATCAACAATACCATTTACCATTCTGCCGGCGATGCCTGGTTCCTGTTGACCCCGCGAATATTGAACCTCGAATCACACGGCATTTATGACGAGAGGATCAACGGACTCAAAGAGCGCGGTTTGTCTTCGCTGGCGAACAGCGCCCGGCATCTCGATGAGCTCAACTATGCCGACTTCAGAGAGGCAGCCTCAGAATCCCAGGCCCTGGCCGCACGCGTCTACACCCAGATAGAGAAAACCCAGAAGGACGTCCTGTTCGGGGTCCTCTTCTATATTGCCCTGTTCGTACCGTTTGCCTTCTGCATGGAACGTTTCTTATTCGGCTACGCCAGCATCTACAAACGGATTATCGCCTTCAGCCTCATTCTTATCGGACTGATCGCTATCGTCTACAACGTTCACCCTGCCTTTGAACTGGCCTACAGCCCGATGGTGGTGATTCTTGCCTTCTTCATCATCGGTCTTTCGGCGATGGTCACCCTGATCATCTTCTTCCGCTTCGAGGAGGAGATGATTCTGCTGCAACGCCATGCCAGCAACATGAGTGCCGCTGAAATCAGCCGCTGGAAGGCCTTCGTGGCCGCCTTTTTCCTGGGCGTTTCCAACCTCCGCCGCCGGAGGATCCGTACCATTCTGACCTGTTCGACGCTGATCATCCTGACCTTTACCATCATGAGCTTCACCACGGTCAAGTCGAATGTCCAGACCAACCGGCTGTTTTTTCAGCAGGAGGCGCCCTATTACGGGCTGCTGATGAAGAAATTGAACTGGCAGTCAATGCCGCCCCAGGCAACGGCAATCCTCGAAGGAAGCATGCAGGACATCAGCACCCCGGCACCGCGGATCTGGCTCGAGGCTGCCGATCCGACCCAGTCAATTCACGTACCGCTGCGCCATAGTGACAACCGTGCCGAACTGCAGGGAATGGTGGGCCTGAGCCATTTTGAAGCCGAAGTGACAGGACTGGATCGACTGCTCTCCTCCGGGCGCTGGTTCACTGCAGAAGATTATACGGCGATCATTCTGTCTGACTCAACCGCCTCCCAGCTCGGTGTCACCCCTGGCGAAAATAGTAAGATTAAGCTTTGGGGGACTGATTTTACGGTCATCGGTACCTTTCCTGGAGAAACGCTTGACCAGACCCTGGATCTCGACGGTGAGCCGTTAACCCCGGTGACCTTTCCCAAAGATCGCTCCGAGGGGCTCTCCGATGTCGAACAGGAAGCTATCGAATCTGGTGATGATATTCGCAGTTTCCAGGGGCGCTATACCCATATCCCCGGCTCGCTGACCGCCTTTGTTCCTGCCCCCACTCTGCTGGCCATGGGAGGTGTACTCAAAAACATTGCCGTCCGTCCCCACTCTGAAACCGATATCGACGGAATCGCCTCGCAACTGATCGATCGCTTCAGTTTGGCCATTTTCGCCGGCGACAAGAGTGGCGTCTGGCTCTACAACCTCACCGATACAATTGCCTACAGTGGAGTTCCCAATATCATTATTCCGCTGCTGATCTCGATCCTCATCGTCCTCAATACGATGATCAGCTCTGTTTACGAAAGGAAGAACGAGATCGGCATCTACACCTCGGTGGGACTGGCCCCCTCCCATGTCGGCTTCCTCTTTGTCGCCGAAGCGATGGCCCTGGCCGTTATCTCCGTTGTCCTGGGCTACCTGCTGGCCCAGGTATCGGCGGCCTTTCTCTCCGGCACGACCTTCTGGGAAGGTATCACTGTCAACTACTCCTCCACCGCCGGCGTGGCCGCCATGATCCTGGTTATCGCCGTGGTACTTATCTCGGTCATCTATCCCGCCCGTGTTGCCGCCCGGATTGCCATTCCCGACGTCAACCGCTCATTTGAGCTGCCCGCCCCTGTCGATGACACCATCGATACCAACCTGCCCTTCTACATGAAAGCGGAGGAACGCGAATCAATCGGCGGCTTTATCCACAACTATTTCATGGGTCATCAGGATATTTCGCACGGTCGATTCTCCACCGGCCACGTCGACCTGGTGATCGAACCGGAAAACAGCGCTTTGGCCGGGCAGGTTCATCTGCAGGCCCGGGTCTGGCTGGCCCCCTTTGATTTTGGGATTATGCAGCGAATCGACATTTTCTTTGTTCCCGCACCCGGGAGCCCGGAATTCCTGGCCATACAATTAAAGATACACCGGGAGTCGGGAGAAAGGGGGCAGTGGCAGCGGATAAACAAAATGTTTATCCACCAGCTTCGCAAACAGCTGCTTATCTGGCGGTCGATGGATCAGGGCGTCCACCGGCAACTGGGTGAGGATTTCAAAGAAGTCTTAGTGGCCAGGCAGACGGGTTGAGCAACGATATGGACCGGGACGCCACAACTCTCCAGCTCACTTCGAGAATCAGACCGAGGGCAATATTTATCGGTGTGCTGCTGGCTGGTACAATCTGCCTGTTGACCCCGGTCAACAACATATATCACCGCGCCACCCCGCTTGGCGGTGGCCACTTCCCACTGGCCCCGTTTTTTCTGTTTCTGGTGCTGGCGCTTCTGGTGCTGCTGATTTCCCGGGTGTTCAAATCCAGAGTGCTGATCACCGGATCGGAGCTGCTGGTGATGTGGATGCAGATGGTCATCGGATCCGGTATTGCCTATACCGGTCTGTCCCGGACCCTGTTCATCAATCTGACCGCCCCGATTCAATTCGCCACCACCGGCAATCAGTGGCGCGAGACCTTCGACCCCCTGCTGCCCAAGGGATTGATGCCCAGTGATCTCAGTGCCATAGAACTTCTCTACAACGGCCTGCCCTCGGGTCGATCCATGGGTTGGCTGGAAGTGTTGGCAGAGATACCCTGGCAGGCCTGGTCCTCGGTGTTCTTCCGCTGGGGCCTCTTTATTTTGCTGAGCTACATGACGATGATATTCATCATCAATCTTTTCTCCCGGCAGTGGATCGTCAATGAAAAGCTTAACTTCCCCCTGCTCAAGGTCCCCCAGTTCGTCAGCTACACGGTTGACAGCCCCGATGGCTTGAAGCTTTTAACCAACCGTTTTCTGTTGGTCGGCCTGCTGATTCCGGTCTGCCTCCATCTGCTCAACGGCCTCAGCCTTCACTTTCCTTCTGTGCCAACGATTCAGACCCTGGTTCTGGCTGGCAAGTATTTTCCCAAAGAAGGGCTGCTTTCCGGTTTCTACAAGCTCAAGATTTACATCTATCCGGCCTTTATCGGTTTCGCCTTCCTCACTTCCAGGCAGATTTCCTTCAGCTTCTGGGTCTTTTTCCTGGCCGGAGGCCTGCTCTATGGCATCTTGGACATCACCGGCTACGCGGTACCTGCTTCAGAGCTGGGAATCACCTTCGGCCCGACCCTGACCAGGCCTGAGGAAATGCAGATGATCGGCGCCTACGGTGTGTTTTTCGTGTTTCTGGTCTGGCTGGCCCGGCACCATCTCTTAGATGTTTCAAAGCAGGCGTTTTTTCTTAAACCCGGGGGGAGCTTACAGAGCGAATGGTTTGACGTACGCCTGTCCTTCTGGGGCGTGTTGGGAGGTTTTTTCTTCCTGATTCTCTGGTTCTTCTGGCAGGGCCTGTCGCCTTTCACCGCAGTGCTGATTATCAGCTCATTTTTCATGATTTCCCTGGTGGCTACCCGGATCATCTGCCAGGGCGGCCTTGCCTACTTTACCCTGACCGCCGCCCCCATCGATGGTCTGATAACCAATTTCGGCACCAAATTATTTGCCGGTGCCGGCGGTCTGATTGGTGCCATCAGTCAGAAAATGCTGTTCGTCGATCTGCGTGAATCGCTGATGCCTTCGCTTCTGCACAGCAAGAAAATTCATCAGGGGAAGAATCCGACTACCCTTGTCTTCGGTGGTATGCTGCTCACCCTGGTCGTCTCGGTAACCGCATCGGTGCTGGCCATGATGGCGCTCTGCTACCGCTACGGCATCCGGGAGTTGGAACTGGAATGGGCCACCTCGACCACGCTCAACGTCTATGAGAATGCCTTCAGACTTATCGTCAACCCTGTCTCTTCAGGCGATTCCGTCTATACCTTCGCTATGATCGGCACCGGCATCATGCTGGTACTGGTCTTCTGCTATCAACGCTTTTACTGGTGGCCGATTCACCCCATCGGCTACCTCACCGCCTATTCTTCGGCCATGCGGATTCTCTGGGTAAGCTTCTTCATCGGCTGGCTGTGCAATGCGCTGTGCATGAAGTATGGCGGTGTCACCCTGTTCAGGAAGATGCAATATTTCTTTATCGGCCTGATCATCGGTGATCTGCTGATGGGCGGAATCTGGGCTCTTGTCGGCCAATTTACCTTCTCAGGTTATATGGTGCTGCCGGATTAAGACTATGTACGATGACAAGGAACTGAAAGAATACCGGGACCTGCTGCCGCCGCCCGACCACTTCGAGGAAGGCTTCGACTGGAAGACCATCATCGGGGCGGTCTTCATCGGTTTTCTGATGATGCCGGGCTCCATGTACCTGCAGCTAGTCATCGGCCAGGGCATTGGCCCTGCGGCCCGCTGGGTGACTATCATCCTCTTTGCCGAGATTGCCAAGAGAGCCCATTCGGAACTCAAGCAGCAGGAGATATTCCTGCTCTACTATATGGCCGGTGCGGCCCTCGCATCACCTTTTTCCGGCCTGCTCTGGAATCAATACCTGGTCCAGTCCGACGCCGCCCGGATGCTCGGCCTCACCGAATATATACCGACCTGGGTCGCTCCGGGACCCGAATCGATGTCGATGATCGAGCGCACCTTTCTGCACCGTGACTGGATGATACCCATTCTGCTGCTGGTCGGTTCCCAGATTATCCAGCGCATCGATCAGTTCGGTCTGGGCTATGCTCTCTTCCGGATCACCTCGGATGTGGAGAAGCTGCCTTTTCCGATGGCCCCGGTGGCGGCCCTGGGCACCATGGCCCTGGCCGAGTCGACCGAAGAGAAGAAATCGGGCTGGAAGTGGCGGGTATTTTCCATCGGCGGCGTTATAGGGCTGGTGTTCGGCGCCGTCTACGTACTGCTGCCGGTTGCCTCGGGGTTGATCTTCACCGAGGCAATCCGTCTCATCCCCATACCCTGGATAGAGCTGACCAGCCATACCGAAGCGGTGCTCCCGGCCGTAGCCACGGGTCTGCAGCTCGACCTGGGACTGGTGTTCATCGGCATGGTGCTGCCCTTCTGGGCGGTCATCGGTGGACTCATCGGACTGCTCATCACCATCGTCATGAATCCGATTCTCTATAGCCAGGGCATCCTGCATCGCTGGCATCCGGGCATGGCCACCGTGGAGACAGTATTTGCCAACAATTTCGATTTTTACATGAGCTTCGGCATCGGCCTCGGACTGGCCATCGGGGTGATCGGCATCTGGTCGGTGGTCAGATCATTCAGGGACTCATCCTCCGATCGGGGAACCTTGAAAGATTTGTTCAACCCGCCCAAAGGCAGGGGGGACTTCAATTTCTGGATCTCGATTGCCATTTACATGTTTTCAACCCTGGCCTATGTGGCTCTCTGTGTCTGGCTGGTGCCGACCTTTCCATGGGTATTCTTTCTGGCTTACGGCTTTATCTATACCCCGATTATTTCCTATATAACAGCGCGAATGGAGGGCATCGCCGGGCAGTTCGTCAGCCTGCCGCTGGTCAGGGAAGCCAGCTTTATCGCCGGTGCCCGTTTCTTCGGTTATCAAGGCATCGAGATCTGGTACGCGCCGATCCCGATTCACAACTATGGAGAGGCCACTGTCCAGTTTCGCCAGATCGAACTGACCGGTACCTCGATCAGGGGCATCATCAAGGCTGAAATCATCGTTTTCCCGGTGGTTATGATCGCTTCTCTCTTTTTCTCGCAATTCATCTGGCGGTTGGCGCCAATACCGTCGGCCAGCTACCCCTACGCCCAGGAACTCTGGCATCTGCAGGCCCTTAACACACTGCTGATGCAGACCTCAACCCTGGAGGGGAACTCGGCCTTCTACCAGGCCCTCAACGGGACCACCGTCTTCTCCGGGCTTGGTTTCGGCCTGCTGGCCTATTTCGTCCTCAGTCTGTTCGGACTGCCGGTCCTGCTGATCTACGGTGTGGTCAGGGGGCTCGGTCAGTCAACCCCCCACGGGCTCATTCTCGAGGTGGCGGGAGCCCTGCTGGGCCGCTACTTTTTTCTGAAGAAATACGGGCCCATGTGGCGTCAGTATGCCCCGGTCCTGCTGGCCGGATTCTCCTGCGGTATGGGGCTGACCGGCATGTTCGCCATGGGTTTTGCCCTGATTATGAAGTCACTCAACTATATGGCCTACTGACATTGGCCGCTCTGCTGCTTATCTTCTAAGCGGTTGACGCACCATCTACAACCAATCCTTCCCGAATACCAGGTTCACCATGCGGCTCACCGAGCGACCACTCTTCTACTGGATCAAAAAACGGTACCGGGCACTTCAGGTTGTCCTGCTGGTGATCATCGTCATCAGCCTGTTTTTCAGGGTTTATCCCCTGGAAATGCAGCGCAAGATCATCAACATCGCCATCAATCTGAAGATGATCGACAAGCTCTACCTCTACTGCGGGCTCTATCTTGGAGCAGTGTTGATGGCCGGAATAATGAAATATGCGTCCAACACCCTGCAGGCGATCATCGGTCAGAAAATCCTGATCGGGATGAGACGCGATCTTTATCAGCATATCCTCAAGTTGCCGCTGACCTTTTTTCACAAAACCCAGACCGGTATGATCACCTCGGCAATGACTGCCGAACTGAACGCCATCGCCACCTTTCTGGGAGGCGCCCTGGCGATTCCAATTACTTCGGTTCTTACCTTTCTGGTGTTTCTGGGCTTCATGATCTACCTGAACCCGCTGCTCGGCCTGCTGAGCATGATCATCTATCCGTTTGAATTCACTGTCATCCCCCTTCTGCAGCGCTGGTATAACCGCTACAATCAGAAACGCGTCATGGTCACCAGACGGATGGCCAGTGTCGTCAACGAAGCGGCCGAAGGAATCCACGAAGTGCAGGGCAACGGCTCATTTCTGCTGGAACAACTGAAGCTGGACCGTCTCATCTACAGGCTCTACGATCTTGTCGTCAGACTCGACATCCTCAAATACGGCATCAAGTTCAGCAACAACTTATTCCAGTCCATCGGCCCGTTCCTGCTCTTTCTGGTTGGCGGATATATGGCTATCAACGGCGAATTCACCATCGGGGCCCTGGTCGCTTTTCTGTCAGCCTACGAAAAAGTGTATGATCCCTGGAAGGAAGTGATCCTCTATTATCAGTCCTACCAGGATGCCCAGGTACGTTACAAACAGATCATGGAGTTGTTTGATCACCAGCCTCAGTTCCTCCTCGAGGCTCCTGGTTCGGCACCACGAAGCTTTAAAGGATCGATCGAGGCCAAAAATATCGGCTACCGGATCAACCAGTCCATTCAGCTCCTGGACGACATTTCATTCCGCCTCGAAGCCGGTAAGCATCTGGCTCTGGTCGGTTTCTCCGGATCGGGCAAGAGTACTTTAGGGCATGTCCTCAGCAGGCTTTATCAGCAAAGCAGCGGCACCCTGAGCATCGACGGACAGATGATTGAAACACTGTCTCAGATGGACGTGGTCACCGGCATCAGCACGGTAGCCCAGCAGTCGTTTATTTTCACCGGCACGGTCAGGGACAACCTGCTCTACTCAACAAATGCCCTCCATCTTGCCGACGTCACCCACGAGCTTCCCAGTCGGCAGGAAATCTTCGAGATTATCACCGAAGTAGGCCTGGTTCCCGATCTGATCCGCTGGGGACTGCGCTCGACCATCTCGCCCCAGCGGGCCAGGCCGATGATTTCAAGTTTTCTGAAAATGCGGGAAATCGTCCGGCAGAAAATGGGCTCCGACATTTCAGAGGCAGTCGAGTTCTACGATGTAAACCGTTTTTTGCGCTACAGTCCGGTCGCCGTCAATATCATGTTCGGTACCTATGGCATCGCTTACACCACCAAAAAACTGCTGACCAATGAAACGTTCAGGACATTTCTTAACGATACGGCACTGGAAGAATCGTTGATTGAACTCGGCCTCGAAATCGCTGTGGCGACGATCAATCTTCTCGGCGACTTCAATGGCGACGATTTTCTCTTCCAGGGCAGTCCGATGAAGCCCGGTCAGCTGAAGGATTATGTGAAACTTCTCGAACAAATTGATGCGGGTGGAAACTGGAAGACATTGAATAAAAATTCCCGGGATCGTCTGCTGCTGCTCGGTCTTAAATTTACCCCGGGAATTCATAAAATTACTTCCCTGCCGCGCAGTCTCGAGGCAGCTATTATGGAGGCCCGGCCCCAATTTCTGGAGCAGGTGGCCAAGATCGATATTGAAAGCTGCAGCAACGGAACCACTGGAGCTCTGCAAACAGAGATTGCCACAGTTGATCAGGCCAAGAAGGCAGGGCCCGCAAAAACCGAGTTCACCCCGTTCTGCATCAATCACTACCTCTACTCCCGCAACCTTGAAGACAATATTATTTTCGGTACTGTCATTGACCGGGACCTGGTCAGGGAAAAATTAAGCGCGGTCGCTGCTGAAGAGCTGAAGCGATACGATTTGCTCGACTATATCATGGATATCGGACTCGACTTTCATGTCGGCAGCAAGGGCGACAACCTCTCCGGAGGGCAGAAGCAGAAACTGGCCCTGGCCCGAGCCCTACTGAAGAAGAGCCCGGTCCTTATCCTCGATGAGGCAACCGCCAGTCTGGACAATAACTCGCAGACCAGGATACAGCGCTATATCAGTACAAAATTACGAGGAAAAACGACAGTTATCGCAGTCGTGCACCGTCTTGACATGATTTCTGAATATGACCATATATTAGTTATGAAAGAGGGTAAGATCGTTGAATCGGGAAGTTACGATGATCTTATTGCAAAGAAAGGGACCCTTTATGAACTCATCAACGGTCGTCGAGAATGAAAATCACCATGCCACCCGGCTTACCAGAGATTTTGAGCGGCTCAGGCATTCCCCCCTGTTTTCCGGACTGCATCTCGACGTGCTGAAGCTCATTGCCTATCTATCCAGACACCGGACTTTTCAACCCGGCGACCTGCTCATTGAGTCTGGGAAGAAAGCGGATAAGGCCTTTATCCTGGACGGGGGAAGTGTGGAAGTGATGGTCACCCGCAGAGGCGAACAAGTGAGGCTCCAGCGTCTGGAGAACGAAGGCTGTGTCGGAGAACTTGCCCTGCTTGCCCAATTCGACTGGTTCTTTTCGGTGAAAGCACTCAGTGTTGTCGATGCCCTGGTCATCGACCGCAACGCATTTCAAAAAGTTCTGGAAAAATACCCCGCCCACAAGGACGGACTCATCGAGCGAGTCATCCAGCTCAGCGTGGGTCGGCAGGTCGATCAAACCTCTTCTATGCTTGACAGAATGCTACCGACCGGCACAATTCAGTCAACAGCCCTGAGCTGATCTATGAAATATTTCACTGCCGCAACACTTATCATTATCGCCCTGCTGAGTTTCACTTCGGTAGCGGCCTACAACACCCCAACGGAGATAGGCGGCTTCAAACTTGGGGAGTTTATCACGGATTACCCTCAAATAGAATATTCCGAATATCTCAAGGAAGTGGTGGTAAACGACTGGCACGGCTTTCGGAAAGGTATCATTTCCTACGGTACCTGTGCTTACCCCGGCCGGATTGTCAAAATCAGAATGAAGTACCAGAATTCCAGCAAAAACTTCTACGATGAGTTACTGAAAAAATATAAAAGCAAATACGGCAAACCCACCGAATGGAAAGGTGACGCCTTCGGAGTCCTCTATATCTGGAAATGGCGCTTCGTCGATAAAGACAACAGGCGGGTTAACCTGATCCTGCAGCATAACCTGCAGAACGACAACGAAAATGTCGGCAATATGGTAAAAATCTCCTTTCCGGAATTGATGGAAGAAGAGCGGTTCTGTGTGATCGATTTTTTTGAGAAAAACAAAACTGCTGAAGAAAAAGAAACGATCAAACAACGGATGAAACCGGACTGGGACTATATGCTTCCCCGCTGAATCTGACTGAGACATCTTGACCCGTATCAACCATATTCGCTGGAATCACCTCCATCTGGACATCCCCGGACAGTGGGATGTCATTGTCAAAGATCGGCACCACCTGATCCTTGAAAACAACCTTAAACCTATCGCCGAATTGCGCTGGCAGCCGCCTGGAAAATACGCAGTCCCACTCTCCGTGGAGAAAATCGCCAGGCAGCTCACTCCGGGCACGGACAGCTCCAGAAGTGAGGTGCTGATCGACTTGCTGCCGGCCCGCTTCCAAACAAAATTTGCAGTTGAATCCTTCGCCCTGGATCACTCCTCAGAGGATACGGTGCTGCTGCTCACCTGCAAAAGCTGCGCAACTACTCTGCTCATCAGAGTGTATGGCAAGTCGCTGGAGAGCTTTCAAACCCACCCCTTCGTTCTAGAGTCGCTGAATTGCCATCCAGACCCTCCGGAATCAGAGAAATGGCAGATTCAGGACTTTTTCTTTTCTCTTCCTGATGGATTCGAACTGGAGCGTTCTTCCTTTCGTTTCGGGCTGACCACCCTCTGTTTCAAAAGTAGTGAAGCCGAGCTCCGCCTGTGCCGACTGGCGCCTGCTTCCCAGCATCTGCAGCAGAATTCGTTTGCCACCCTTTTCCAGTCTTTCTGTGGGGCCCGACCCGAAAATCAGATGGATGCCGACCTGTCTACGCTGCATTATCATTACGCGCCGAAACTGCCGGAATATCTGTGGGGCCGGATCAGAAGGAAAAAGCTTTATCAGGCGGCATCATTTACTCATTTTCCTCACCACGACCGCATTTTAGGGTATAGTGTCTGCACTAAAAGACCCATTGAGAACTCGGTAAAAACTATGATTGAAGACGGCTATGGGATTATTCAGAAAAAAAAAGCAGCCGACCTTCCTGACTCGTGATCAGGCGCTGGCCTGCACCCCGGTGAGAAACAATGTGGTCGACTGGGAGATCCTTGAATCAGGACTCATCCAAGTGGAATATGTTCTGGTATTGAAACCATTTTTACAATCGATCTTCGAGCGCTTCGGCAGCAGCGCAGCCGAAACGCCGACCAGAAAGATCGAGTTGGATACACTGGGCAGCCAAGTCTGGCAGATGATCGACGGCAGCCGATCCACCGCTGAACTCATCGAGGAGTTCGCCCGCCATCACAAGATATCCAATCAGGAAGCAGAACAGTCAATCACCCTTTTTCTCCGTGAACTGGGGAAAAGAGGTCTGATCGCACTCGGCTGATTATTGCTTGCCGCCCAGTTCACCGAGCTTCTTTCTGACCAGCTGCAGATCATTCCAGGTCGGCTGCTTCATTTCTGGATTTTTTAACAGATAGGAAGGGTGAAAGGTCGGCATCAGCAGGATCGGCTGCCCACTGCCGACCTTAAATCGATGAAACCTGCCCCGCAGCGCAATCAGCGGCCGAGTAATGTCAAGCAGGGCCTGAGAAGCCACTGTGCCCATGGTGAGAATTATCCGGGGCGAGAGCAGGGTAATCTGTTGTTTCAGATAACTCATGCAGGTCGTGATCTGACTTGCCTCAGGCCTGCAGGATTCAGCCACACTGCACTTAATGAGATTGGTGACAAACACCCCGGACTGTTGCATCTCAATTGCCCCAATCATCCTGGTAAACATCTGGTCCTGCTGGTCACCGAACAGTGCTTCTCCGCTTGTACCGGAGCTGTGCACAAGCCAATCGCCGACCACCAGAAGATCGGGACTTAGCCCCCCTTTACCGGCAGTACTGACTTTTCGGGTTTCACAGAGCTGACAGAGCCTGCATGTTTGAATTTCTTTGGCCAGTTCTGCAATGGTGACCGTATCCGGCCCACTCTTCTCGGCTGCAAGATCATTAGTGGGAACCCTCTGGCGCTGTGGGGTTTTCCCCTCATCACCGGCTTCTGCGGCTAATCGCTCGAGTTGCTTAAGCCCCTCTTCGAGTGCAGCTCTGTTATGATAATAGTTGACCCCACACGATTGGTGGTAGGCAACCAGGGATCTGATGGACTTGAGGAGTTCGGTAGTGGTCATCTGAAGTGTTTTGACGGGCTCTGAGTGGCTGAAGCGAATCTATCTGATCATATATTAGCGTTTTGTACTCTCGCCGCAATACTTTTCGATTGCTCGCTAACTGACTGTAATTTAATACGAAAGAACCACCGCCACAGAGATCTTGTATTTTTGTGGTAGCAAGAGCAGAAAAGCAAAGCGCATCCTCCCCATTTGTGGTATATTGATATGAGCATATACACTAATTGATAGTGGCAGCATTTGCTGGCTTACAGGAACAATCTTATCGGAAGCGGGTTATGGAAAAAGAGGAATTCAGTAAAATCAGAAAACAACTCGGAAAAACCCAAAAACAACTGGCCGCATTGTTGGGGATGTCGTTAAAAACCATTCACAGCTACGAGCAGGGCTGGCGCTCTATACCAGCCCACATCGAACGCCAGTTATTTTTCCTGCTGATCAAGCAGCGCGGAAAGAACCCGGAACTTGTCCCCTGCTGGGAACAGAAGGAGTGCCAGGAAAAAGAGGATTGCCCTGCCTGGGAATTTCAGAGCGGCCACCTGTGCTGGTTTCTGTGCGGTACCCTGTGTGAATGCACCAGTGAATCATCCTACAAAGAAAAGATCGGAATCTGCCGAAATTGCAAGATATTCAAGTCTCTGGTCGAATAAATTCAAGTTAAGCGATCAGCAGCCCTTTATTTTCATGGATCCGGCATTAGGTTATTAAAGCAAAACATTTAATACCCTAGTGCTGGTCCTCTGACCGGTATGTGGGTCATCAGTTAATCAGGTGCCAGTTATGCCAATCTACGAATTTGTCTGTAATTCCTGTGGAAGCGAGTTTGAGGCCATCGTTTCATCCACCGATACCACCTCGGTCTCTTGTGAATCGTGCCAGGGCTCCGATGTGAAAAAAGTGATGTCAGCTTCGAGCATCAAGGTGGGAGGGGCATCGGCTTCACTGAGTCCACCTCCAACTGCCGGCTGCGGCGGCGGATCCGGTTTCTCCTGAGCGAGTTGAGACGAACCCCGGGTGGGTTCATTCAAACATCAGGGCCACTTCAATTGTCGCCCTTATTTCTGGAAAAATCAAAAACCCTTTCATTCTTCTTCAGCAGACCATATTTTTCCCTGGCCACCTGCTCCAGGTAGGCCTGATCGTGCTTCAGCCGCTCTATCTCGGCCCGAAGCTCTTCGTTGGATTTGATCAGCGCCTGGGTCTGCAGTTCCAGTTCGCTGCTCTTGCTTCTCAATTTAATCAGGCTGTAGAGCCCGGTTCCAGGAGCAAAGAGCAGCCAGGCGAAAGCACCGACGATCAAAACAATGATGATCTTCAGCAGCCTGTTTTCCTGAAGGGGCGTCAGCTTCTTTTTGGGTTTTTTTCGCAGCACAATAAGCCCAGGGATCGGGTGGGAATCTGATTCAAGTTGCCCCATCTAACCATTTCTGAAGAGGATCTGTCCATAGCTTTTGCTGTCGGGCACCCTTCCTGAGCCTGTTTCGTTTATTCAGACACAGGGGGAACTTGTCCGCTAGATCGAGCTTTAGTTGAACGCTGAATTATTCAGGCAGACATTTATAATTGATCAGCTCTCCCCGGTCACTTTCGGTCCAATGACGGTCATCTCGAAGTTGCTGAAAAAAAGAGATAAAAGGAAATCACCGGCACGATCGGTCATCTTTTTTGTAAGGCTAGACGCTACTGCCGAAAGTGCGCATTCTGGCGGCAATCAGTCAAATGAATCTGCCGATATCAGACGGTAGTAGAAACGCCGCACTTCCTGCCCCTCTTTTCTGGCACTTAGCGGCAGGATTTCAGAGTCGAACACCACCTCGGTCTTAAACGCCTGCTGCTCCAGTCTCGATTTTTTCGAAGCCACCGCGATCACATCGACCGGCTGCCAGTCCTTGGCGTCGAACCACAGGCGGTACATCCTGGAATTGTGACCAAACAGGTGCCAGCCGACACTTTGCTCGATACCGGCTGACTTGTTGGACAACCCGTTCTTGTGGGCGTTCTTGGTTCGGTAAAAAGCAAGTCCGCTGGTAATCTGGTAGTGATCCATACCAACCACGATCGGGCGCTGGCCGGATTCACCTTCCACCCTGTCGGCCAAGTTTTCAACCTCGGCAGCAAGTTCATCCCAACCGATGAGAAATGGTCCGGGCGGATGGGGAATACCGGGCAGCCCCAGGGTCACATAGTGCAGAGCTACACCAATCACCAGAATCAGGACGGGCAGGGTTAAGCGCCATAATTGATGCACCGCCATCAGACAAATAGAACAGAATCTGCCGTAAACTGAAGTGACAGTACAACCCAGAAAAGGCAATACCGCAAGCCAGATTGGACTTGTCCAGTTCAGTTTGACCTCACGAGTAAAGCTGATGGCAAAAAAGAGGGCAAACGGCAGAAGCGAAAGGAGCAAAAGCAACAGATAGACGCGATCGACATTTAAACGGGAGCCGGACTCTTCTTGAGTTTGTACGGATCTGAAAATATTTTTGCCAAAAAGAAAAAAAAGCAGCACTCCGATCACCCCCGCAGGGGTGAGTATAAGCGTGAGGTGACCGATCAGCTCAGGGGTGGAGACAACCGACTCGCTGGAAATTCTTTTGGCGCTTTGAAATAGAAATGAGGCCCACTCATGCTGCATATTCCAGATGAGCACCGGTGAGAATATCACCAGAGTCAGCAAAAGCGCCCCATAGGGGCCCGGTTTCAAAAACCACCTTCTGGCCCTGCGGTCAATCAACATAAATAGAAGAAACGGGGGCCCAAGCAGGATTATGGTATATTTCGACAGTAAGCCCAGACCTAAGCTGATGCCGATACCAGCCCAGGCGGCCGAGTCATTTTCTATCAGGGCCCGATAGCCGAAATAGAGCAGGGCGGACCAGGCGGCATGAAGCGGCGCATCAGGTGTCATCAGGAACCCAACGCCATAATAGAGCGGCAGAGCAGCCAGCAGCAGCATCGCACCCGCGGCCGCCTGCCGGTCGAAAACCTTTACACTCAGTCGATAACTGAAGAAAGCAGTCACTAACCAGCAGAGAAAGGCACCGAATCTGACCCCGAATTCATTGAGACCCCACAGTTTCGTCCCCAGCCAGATCAACACTGCCACCATCGGTGGATGGTCCAGGTAGCTCAGTGCCGGGTGCTGTGTGTAGTTCCAGTAATAGGCCTCCTGTTCCATCAACTCGGGCAGGCCAAGATAAGCCAAGCGCAGGGCAACCATGGCAGCACACAGGACACTCACCGAGGTTTGCATGGGGGGAGCTTTACTTCCTGGTAACGGAAACACCCAGAGGGCTGCGACCAGGTTGAGGATCAACGTCCCGGTTATTGCTGCCGGCACAAACCCCAAATATTCTGGCACAGAATTTATCCTCAGCAGATGTCCCAGAATGGCGCCTTGCAAAGAGGCCGCGATCGTAAATGTTACCAAGAACCTGAGAAACAGCGACAGGGTGAGCTTCTGCCTATATTCCCCACCACTCCTATCCCGCCGAAGAAAGAAAAAGGTGATTGGCGACGCCGCTGCCAGGGCCGCCGGGTGAGCAGCCACCAAAGGGACACCACCAAATCGAAGAGAAACGTAGACAAGTATGGAGACCACCAAGGCCAGAGCACTGATCCGCAACAAAACGGACCAGTCAATTATTCCTAGATCGGGTATTACTCGTGGGGATGTCCAATTCAATATTTTATGCTGCCGATATGGTTAGAAGGTTGAGAGACAGGATAGATACACTCGAGCTGCACTACTCTACAACCAAATCGATCTTTTTCAATAACGAAAACCAGCCCCTACGTTGAGCCCCAACCAGACTACTTTCAATCCCCGGAACCGAGGGGCGCCCCCCAGCGCCGATCCTCAGTGAACAGCACATCGACAAAAGTTGAATCATGGAGCTTTTGCAGTGCTTTGAGCGTTCTAGTGCGGATTTCATCCAGCTCTCCAACGCTGGAGATCGGATGCTCCTTGGGCACCACCACGTGCACTGAGACAATTCTGGTACGTCCCGGCTGCAGAACCCTGACAAAGGCTTCCACCACCGGTAGATCTCCGAGACTTATGGCAACCACCTCTTCAACACTCTTTACCACCTCTGCCGAGGGAGCACGATTAAGCAGCTCCATCAGTGCCTTCCAGGCCATGCGTATGGGCACCGAAATGGATATCAGCACGACCGTCAAAACCAGCAGGGGATCGATGTAGGGTGTCAGGTAGGCATAGCTCGTATTCTGGATTAGATATACCCCCAGAAAGGCCAGCAGCACAGCCGATGAAATTGCCCCATTGACCAGCCAGTTTTCAGCATCGGCCCTGAGCAGAGGACTACCTGTTTTATTGGCTGTCCGATGGGTGAGAAGGGCAAGACTCCAACAGGAGACCGCCGCAAAGAAACCGTAGGCTGTCGCATACCCCAGGGAAATAGCTCTTCCCCCGCCTAACAATGCCTCAACCGCCCCTATCAGGGCCATCACGGAAATACCCAGAACCATGAGCCCCTTGATACCGTTGATCAGCGGTTCGAAAAAACCATAGCCAACCGGAAATCGCTCATCATCCCCGCGGATGACGAGACGGGCCACTTTCAAGGTGAACAGCCCCGTCACAAAATAGATCAGGTTGAATACCCCGTCGAGCATGATAGCCTGTGAATGGCTGAGGATGGCGACCATGACGCCAACCATACCAATGATGAGGTTGCCTGCGGTCGAGAACTTCAATCCCCTCTGTTCGTTCATAACAAATGATCCATGATAACTGGTATGACAGGATCCCAATTTCAGTGGACTTCTGCCTTTAATTACAGTGCCTTATTAGATTGTTATTTGTGCTCGAAAGCAAGACACATGGAAATATTTCCGCTGGCATAGCGCCAGTATTCGGAGGATAGATTTGCCACTCTTAACGTAGCGATTGAGCAACAAACCAATTTTCAAGTTGCAGCCCTACAATTGGCTTTCGATGGGCAGCAGACTACCGAACAGATCCACGAAGCTCTGCAGACCGCCCCGTGCTGGCTGGGCATCGATGGTCCTCTCGGCTGACTGCCAGTAAATTCTGTTGCCCTTTCCTATGGTCAGCCTCCAGCTATTCTCCGGCTCCATCAATTGCTCGATAAAACCGGCCAGTTCCCGGGCCAAATCGGCTGAATTTATCAGCAGACCATTCTCCGAATTGATCACAATTGCACGGGGGTCAAAATTTAAGGAACCGATAAAACAGCGCTGTCTGTCAGCTATGATGACCTTGGCATGGAGGGATATAAAAGGAGCTTTTACAGGCTCCACCTCGGCCCAGTTTCTGATCGTTCCCGAGGGCTGATTGTGAAACTCAAAAAGCTGGGTTCCTGTAGCGAGGATCGGCCTCCGATATTTTTTATAATGACTGCTGACCAGCGTGTGGTTGGTTGAAGCCAGGGAATTGGTGATGAGTTTTACACTAACGCCTTTGTCAGCATGCCGCTGAAGACCTTCAAGGGAGGTTTCCACAGGAATGAGATAGGGACTCGTCAACAATAGCTCTTCTTTCACCGGCCCGGAGATATAGGAGATCATATCCACAAGTCGATAGCTCTGACCGTCTATCTGGACCGGGTCATCCTGGAGAAAGTGGGCGGAACCGACAAGCAGGTTTTCCTCGATAGTTGCGAGCCACGTCCGCCAATTCTGGGGGGCCAGGGAATACGAGATCAACTGCGGACGATGTTCGTCGAGAAGTTCAGACACGCCGCGGCGCACCTCATCCAGAGTGTTGTCCGGCAGACCTGCCATCCAGCCAGTGAGCGGGTAGACCGCATTGTCATTCCAATAGTCGTCATAGGCATTGGAGCTTTCTTCCACCACCGCGCCCACAGACATGACATCCATATCGAGAAAATTAAATTCGCTGCCCAATCCGAAATACTCGTTACCCAGATTTCGACCACCGACGATAATCGCCTGGTTATCTGCGATCATCAGCTTGTTGTGCATCCGCTGATTGAGGGTTTTGAAACTTGACAGAAATCGTACAAAACCGCCGACAAAAGAATCCCGGGACGGGTTGGGGTTGAATATCCTGATCTCCAGGTTGGGATGGGCATTCAGGGCAGCCAGGTTCCTAGTGGTGGAACCGAGCCAGATGTCGTCAACAATGATCCTGACGCGGACACCGCGGTCAGCCGCCTGAAGAAGGCGATCAAACAGCAGTAGTCCGACAGCATCTCCCTTCCAGATGAAATACTGCAGATCGATGGAGCTGGTCGCCAAATCGATAAGCGCCAGGCGCGCATCCAGAGCCTCGCGGGCGTCGATGAGCAAATGAAATCCGGAGGCCTCCGGACCATTGGCACCAGTAAAACGTTCTGCAAGCATGGCAAGCAAACCGGAATCAGCTGGCGGCAGGGCCGGTTCATGGGCAAGATCCGGACGCGGCGGCAGGGTCGCGCAACCGGGGAACAGTAAAGCAATTCCCAATAGATATATCAGAAGCGCGAGACGAAAAGAAAATATGTGCATAGCCACCTCAAGGATAAAGATTTCTGAATTTGGACACAGATCTCCAGCTCAGAATCTAGCCTAGGTGTCTCTGAAGAAAAAGTCTTTTTCCGGTCATGCAGCAAACAACATCTCCACTGGATCGGCTTTACAACTCGGTTAAGCCGACAAAACTGCCGTCGTTGTCTTCAGCCAGTCGACGCATCAGGGCCGAAAAGCGGGCCACGTTGAGCTCGGCCCCACCATGTCCGAACAGTACCGGAAAACCCACTGCGTGGATGCGGACCCGGCGGGAGCCGTCTCCGAGGGAGCGATTTATCGAGTCAACGGTGTCAACCACCTCCTGAATTGAGCCACGGGAGAAATCGTCGCCGAAAACGTAAATACTGATTTTCTTGTCTGCTTCGTAAAACCTCCTGATAGCCGCCGTAATACCCTCCACCGGGCTCGAATTGGAGAACGGCGTCCAGCTGCTGAGCCGCGCCAGTATTGCTTTTCTTCGCGCCGGGGTATCCTGTATCCAGCGGCCGGAATATTGCGAGAACATATAATCTCCCATGTCGTTCATTACCTGAATGCCCTTGACCCGGGGATAGATCGAGAGGATTTCCTGCATTTTCCTGCGCACTGCCGGCCAGGCGAACTGCTGCATGGAACCCGAGGTGTCGATTACGAAGATGATATACTCGCTGTCCACCGGGATGCCGCCGATGGGAGCGTCGACGGGCACCGCGATTTGCTGCTGTTGAAGCCTGATCATCTCCTCATTGAGATCCTGGCGGGCTCGATAAAATTGCTGAAGTATTGCCTCCTGTGATGAGCGTTCAACCACCACGTCTTTCTGTATTTCCCGGGCCTCATCTAGTCGACGGCTGAGATCGGCTATCTGCTCCAGCAGCCTATTTTCCTCGTCTTGCAACTGTTCCTGAGTTCGGTAGAGACCGGCCGACTGGTCCTTCAAGGCCGAGATCTCGGTTGTTTGGCTGGCGAGGCTGAGGGAGATATCCCGGGTCGTTTCTTCAATCACTGAAGGCTCGGAGATTTTCATAATGACCAGCAGCAAGACGATGGCGCCAAAACCACAGGAGATAACATCGAGAAAGGAAAGGCTGAATACTTCTATGGGCCGTCGACTTCTTCTCATGGCCAGTCCCTGGTCGGAGTAAAAAATGAACCACCTGAATCCACTGCCAGCTGCCAGAAAAGTGATGCTGCCAGCGGATCACCTTCCATGGGGAAAAGAATTGTATTGACCGGAATTTTCGCAGGAAGATTTTTAACCGCTCTCTGGAATAGTTTGACCCGCCCCGCTCCATCTATTGTATTCGATCTGGCACCGCCCTTCCCCTGGGTTGGCAACCCATCTGTGATAAGTACGATATTATCCGGCTGGGGAGACAATGAGCGGGCTCGGAGAAAGGGAGCCTCGAGATTCGTCCCGCCCAGAGGCGCCAGCTTTTTCAGTTCGGAGATCATAGTATCAATTTCATCGAACCGGGTAACCGCGGTCCAGCCTGGTGCATCACCTTCAGTGAGCGGCACCACCGAGGTGTTGAAATGGTGGATCTGGATCAAACTTGTTTGGGGCAGATTGGCCACCAGCCACTCGACGGTCGAAATCGCCTTCTGCCATTTTGGTGCAGCCCGCCGGCTGTTCTCATCGAGCACTTTACGGCGCACCACATCAACGATTCTGCGGTCCAGCATCGAGGCTGATGAATCGACAAGGATAAGCACCCTTTGCCCGTCCAGACGCAGTCCGGTGAGGTATTGACGGTTTCCGGACCCCACGAAAGCGCGCACCTGCCTGCCCGCCTGCCGCTGCGCTTCTTTTTGTTGAGTTACTACCTGCAGTTCCTTTTCCAGCCGCTGCAGTTCATCTCGCAAGGCTGCTATCTGCTCTTCAGCCGATTGTTTCTGTCCCGCAACTATCTTGTTTTCAACTCCTTCAAGCTCTTCCAGAAAATTTGAGCGGGTCCGCTGCAGGGCTGAAAGAGAACTTTCCAACTGGCTGATATCCGCCAGCTGCCGCTCCAGGTGAGCGCCCATCAGCCGCTGTTCCATTTCGGCCTGCTGCAGATCCTCCTCGATATCAGCCAGCCGTTCGCTGCGGCGGGTCAGCGTATGGGTGTTGATAATCAGCACCAGCAGGACCACCGCACCAAACCCGCAGAACATTATGTCCAAAAAGGAGAGATTGAAACTAGATATCCTGCGCCGGGAAAACGAGGCCATTTGTTACCTCAGGGCAACGGTTTGATGCGCAATCGGGCGATAAGGTTATCGTTGCAGTAAGCTTCGCTGTCGAGAACCAGCCGTTCCTGAAAGAGCTGCAGTTGATGAATAAAGAACATCAGAACAATGGAGATGACCAGGGCGATAAAGGTTGAGTTGAAGGCCACGCCGAGGCTCTGAGTGACCCCGGTGATATCACCCTCCACCGCTCGATTGGCCAGGCCCAGGGCAGATCCGATCCCCCGGACCGTACCGATGAATCCCACCGAAGGTATAGCCCAGGCAATATATCTGATGATCGAAAGTTCAGCCTCCTGCCGCTCCATTTCCGACTCGCATAAATCGCGCACAGCCGTAGCCGAATCCTGGATATTGCCGGTGACGCCAAAGCGCTGAATTCCGATACGCAAAGCCCGCGGCAGCAGGTAGTCCCTGGTCGGTTGGGGCAACTCAGCCAGATGATCGAGTAGGTTCCTGGTATCCTCCGGGCCCACCGGAAGGGTTGCCGGCAAAGCAAGTATATCAATGGCCAGCAACTGTTTCTGACGATAGCCCGAGACCCCCTTGTAGCCGAGGATTGCCAGAGCCCAGAGCATCAGCACAAAACATGCCTCCTGCTCATAATCCTTTATGACCACAAAAAAATTGCGCTGTTGAACATATTCCGGGTCCTGTGCAATCTGCTGGTGTTCAAAGGCAATAAACGCTGCAGCCTTCGGTCGGACCACGCTCACATAGGTGGCATGCACGATGATAAAGGCGATGAGCAGCGTGAAGACCTGAAAAATGAGTTGGGTGGGAAGCTGTTCTCTGTTCATGCCGCTCCTAAATATCGGTGGGAAAAGAGATTTGGGAATCTGCCCCAATCTCCTCGCTCGGTTTAAAGGGTTTTGGCCAGACGACGGTCTCGGCCGGGCCCTGCTGCTGGGCAGGTTCACGGGCAATTTCGCTGCTGGCGGGCACCTTATCCGCCGGCGCCGAACCCTCCTCTGCCTGGAGTGGGCCATAAAAACTCAAGACGATGATCGGAATCATCAACGCCAATTTGGCAAAATCAGGCCTTGGGCTAAAGATCAACGTGGGCGCGCAAATTTTAGCGCAGGCATGGCGCCATGCCGAGGATAAAATTTTCACGGCCAACATAGAGATCGGGCTTAAAGATAATTTTTCACTTTTCATGGGTACCTGGCAATGCGGAAGCCGACGTTGTTCCTTGCTTCCTTGTGATAGGCCCGATAACTCAGCCTCGTTTCTGCGAGCGTTGCATCTCTCCAGTTTGACCCCCTGATGACCCGGTGAGTTCCAACCGGTGGACCGAGAGGATCAGTGTCCTCAGTTAATCTTCCCGTATAAGCGCTGTAATAGTCATGACACCATTCCGACGCATTGCCGCCGATGTCGTAGAGTCCCGCCCGATTGGCAGGAAAATGGCCGACCGGAGAAGTGACCGGAAAGGTATCGTTATAGCCCTGGATCACCCTGGGCAGTATGGTCCGGGCCGACTCGTCACCAAGATTGGCCACCACCGACCGGGGCGGAAACCCTCCTGACCAGGGGTAGCGCTGAATTTCCTGGCCTCCGGCCTGCCGGGCAATGAATGCCCATTCTGCCTCGGTGGGCAGCCGGTAACCATTGGTCGGCGGCGACACGGTGACATAGCCGTCGCCCTGTTTCTGATAAAACGGTTCAAGCTCTTCCTGCTGGCTGAGCCAGTTGAGGTAGGCGACAGCCTGGTTCCAGGTAACGTCTACCACCGGCTGATCTTGCCCATCGAGTGAATGCCCGGAAAAGGTTCCTGAGCTGTGGCTGCCCTCGAATTTTTTATACTCGCCGTTGGTAACCAGTTTTTCAGCGATGAGGAAGGGTTGCTTCAGGGTCACCTGACGCTGCCGTTCGTTGGCCCGGCGGCCAGGCTCTCGACGCGGTGCCCCCATCATGAACGGGGCGGGTTGTATAAAAAGCAGCCGGTGGCCGGCGGAAGTGGTCAATGCATCCGTGTCAACAGATGAATTCACCGGTGATTTCCCGGTTCCCGAATCGGGCGGCAGCTCAATGGCAAGCTGCTGACTGTAGGCCGGATTCGGCGTGACGGTTCGTGACACACTCTGGTAGCCGGGGGCACTGACCACAAAGGTCTGGGCCTGAGCCGGCAGCGTCAGGGCACCCTGGACATCGGCGTAAGGCCTGCCGTTTATGGTAACCGATGCATCTGGTGGCGTGCTGGTGAGAAACACGACTCCCTGCTCCTGTTGCAGCTCGAGCTGCAGGTTACGTTCTTCTCCTGGAGCAAGAGTAAGAGAACGGGAGACTGACTGGTAGCCCGGTAGTGACATTCGTATCTCCTGGACCAGTCCGGATGGCAAGCTCAGAGAGAGCGGCGTGGTTCCCTGGTAATCGTTGCCGATAGTTACTGCGGCCCCATCCGGCGTACTGGTCAGCGACAGCTGTCCAGGCAATAGGGTCAATTCAAATGAATACTCCGCCCCGATACCAGCCTGCACGGTGATCGACCGGCTGCTTGGGGTATGAGAATCCAGGTTGAGCTCAATCTCATGGCTGCCGCTGAGAAGCGGCAGGGTAAGCGGAGTGGGGCCGGCCGCTGCCCCGTCAATGATTACTTCAGCTCCGTCGGGTTTGGAGAGTATGGTGATAGCGGCCCAATCGGGTTCAAGAGAAACCTCCATATCCTGCACTATTTCTCTGCCTTCGATGACGATCTCGGTCAGGTAGGGACGATACCGTGCTTTTTTCAGGGTGAGGCTGTGTGAGCCGGGGGCGATCTCAATGGTATGGGGCGGCGTGGTGACGAGCAGCCGATCTGCCGAGTAGACCTCTACACCGTCAGGCGGTGTGATCCGCAGATTGAGCCGGCCCGGTAATTTTTCTAGCTTCACCTGAAGTGATTCATCCCCTCCTTGCTCGACCCGCACATCTGCCCGGAAGTCCTTATAACCCTTTTTCTGAATGGCGACAGAATAGTCAGCAGGAAGCAACAGATAGCGGCCGCCGATCTTGACGACTGGGAAAAAACCGGACACCGCCACAGAGTCAGGCTCAGGTGTGACATCGAGCTCGAGGGGACGGGCCAGAAGGACGAAAAGTACCGCACAACTGAGCGCCAGAAACAGCAGCCCAAAGACAGCAATGGCGGCCTTTTTCTTCCCAGAGGTCCCTCCAGATCGGGCTATATCGACAGGAAGCTCCTCTGTCGTAATGGTATGTTCTTGGGAAACTGTTCCTGGGGGTGGGTGGGACGGGGGTGACAGTATCGGTGCTTCACCACCACGCTCCTCGGCAACCCGGAAGAGGAGGCGGTCACCACTACGTTCATAGATAATTACGAACGATTCGCTACTCAACCTGTCCTTGGACTTGAGCCAGGTCGATTCCAGCAGCTGTCGGTCATTATGAAGCAGCGGCACCGCAAGGTGTGCAGCAGGTTGGACGAACAAGTGGCCCTGGGCATCATCGATGTAAGCGGCCTGTTGGTCGATATCGGGGAGCTGGATGTGATTTCCAGGAGCTGATCCGATGCTGAGCGGCAGGTCCCGATCAGAAAAATGGTCCTCCGAGCCATCCACCTGCATGATCGTAATAAACCTGGTCAAATCGCTTCCTCACACCTTATATCATAACGGTATTCGTTGCCGTCCGCCCCGATGATTATCTCCTTTCTGACATCCCGATATCCGTTCCTGCTGCCGACCACCGTGTAAGTACCTGGTTTCAGAGCTATCTCCCTGGAAAGCACGGGGCCGATGCGACCCACGTGATAGATGGTGATGTCGGTCAGATTATCCGATTCGATAATTACGGCTACCGGGGTCCGGGCCGCCTTCAGCAAAGAATCAAGTGCTTCTGTCTGTGACCGGAGTCTTGGTCCCTGCGGCTCGACCTGCTGGGCATAGGCCAGCAGGCTGCCAGCTGCTGACTGCTGGCCTTCATCCTGAAGGCGGAGAGGGTGGTCAATGGCGCTACTCATTGACCTGTCGAGCTCGGCGCGCTTGGCGGCTGCCACTTGTCCCGCGGTGGCAAATAACAGGTTCTGATCCAGTCGTAAAATAGCCTTATAAGCCTCGAGAGCCTGCTGCCACTGTTCCTCGGCACTAAATTGTTCGGCTTTTCCCTTCAGTCGCCCGATCTCGGCGCGTGTCTGCTTTTCAGCCAGCAGCGCCTCTGCCTGGTCGACCTCCTGCCTATTAACACCCAGCTGCTTCAAGGTCTGCAATGAGCTCCGAGCGGAAGAGAAATTTTGAGCTTCCAGGGCCGAGTAAAGACTGTTCATCTGTTGATCAAAGATAACCTCGTTCAGTCGGCTCTGTATTCTTTTTCGGGCCTCCAGCGCCGGCTTATAGGGTGATGCGGGATCGCCAATTGCATCCAGTTGAGCCAATGCCTCTTCGAGCAGGCCCTGCTCCTCAAGTGACAATGCGTTTTGATAGGCGGCGATCAGCTCAGCCAATATTTCAGCCTGCTCCAGCCCCAATTGCGCTTCTGTGCCTGAAGGTTTGATGACCAGCGCCCTGGTGAAATAACCTACGGCCGCTTCAGGCTGCTCGTCCATCAAGGCTTTATGACCTGCTGACAAGGAGTCCCTATAGCGCTGCTCCTTGGAGTCGATCAGGATTTGAAGATCCGCTAAAATAGTCTGATAGTGTTCGGTGGCAGATTGAAAAGCTTCATCGTTCAGCAGGCTATCGGCCTCGTCGAGCCGTTCTTTTATCTGCTGATATTCAGCGCCGCCCCAGTCGCTTATATGCTGAGCCTCAGCTGCTATTTTCAGTGCCCAAACCATTTCCCTGGCCTGGTTTGCCGACTCCGCCTCCGCACTCAATGTAGGCTTTGCTTGCTCAGAACCTCCTGCCTCGACGACCGCCTTATTCGGCACTGGAGATATGGCCTCTTCCACGGGCTCCGGGGCTGATACCACCTGCGTCTTTTGGGCAGGCAGAAAGAACAACACCCCCACTGCGCCGCACAACAGCAGGGAAAATAGCGCCACAGTGATCAGAAGCAGTTTCCGGTTGCCTGCCTTCTTAGGGCCACCCGGGCCTCCTGGCGGAATTAACTGCTCTTTGAGATCGTCTCGATTATGGGGGAACTCAGGGCTGTTCATTCGGGTCTGGCGGAGGTGGTGGGACCAGCTCAGGCAGTGTCTCTGACTCGCCGATCAATCCTGTTTGCTGGGCATATATCTGTTTGAGCAGACTGCGCCATTTGGCATACTGTTGCTCGGCGGAGCCGGTGAGCCGTACGGTCTGACCTTCGACTTCTATGGTCAAAGGTTCGGCCTCCGAGGAAAATGATGAACCCAATTCTTCAATTGCTTCCTGGTTAATTTTGCTCTCCTGACGCACCTGATGACCGCTGTATACGGAATAGGCGCCGCCGGCGATCAGGACATCCTGGAGTGGCCTGGTCCGAACCGCGGTCTCATAGTCAGCTACCCCACCCAGGGCAATAGCCCCGACAATGGCCGTTATCCCAAGAACCTGCCTGGTCAGGGCCTGTCGTTCAAGTCTACGCAAAGTCGATACTTCCTCGTGCCTGTACCTGCGCCAGTTGGAATAGGGCTCCCAGAGATCCTGGTAATAGATATCGTAATAGTCGTTGATCGTATCGACCAGAAGATCGTCCCGAACCTTTACCGCTTCTACCCGTTCGAACATTGGATCCTCTTCTGCCGGCAGTCGCTGCAGGGATACCCGTCCATCCTCGTCGGTGGCGAGATAGGGTCCGAAGGCATCGGGAGCCATCGAGGAAGCGTATTTCAGCGCAGCGATCTGTCTGATTTCCTCAATTTCCTGAGCGCTGAGGCTGTTTCTGAAGACGACCAGATCGTTGGCGATGGTGTTGAAGAGATCCTGGAACACATCTTCTTTTTCCATCTCTACCCCAAGATGTTCCTCCTGTCTGGCCGTTTCCGCATAGGTCCGCTGAAACCAGATAACGTTTCTGGCGTCGGTTACGGTTATCTGCAGAGATGCATTTTCACCATCCGAATAAACTATTGCCCCCTGCACCAGAATTTCTGATCCCACATCCTCATCTGGCACAACTCTGACCACCCCCCAATACCCTGCTCTCTGGAGGGTGTGTTTGAGATGGATCGGCGCGAATCGAGATTCTGCTTCCCTTATTTCCGGCGACAATCCCTTTCGTTTGCCAGGATCTTCAGGCAGCTGACCAGGATCAAAAACCTGAATCGAGACATTGAGCAATTCCGCATCGCTGAGCTCGCGCTCAGGTGTCAGCGGGGCAACCTGATCGCCGACCTGCTTCCCCGGAATGGTTGCACAGCCGTTTATCAGGGCTGCAGCAATCAAGATCAACAGATAGACCAGCATGGATGGAGGGCTAACAAGATCCTTGTCTCTATAGCTGCGATGTTTCATTTGATTCCTTTTTTGTATTTCCGGTATTCTTCCCACAACTTCTCCTTGACCTCCGGATCCGTTTCCTGCTCCGCTGCCTCACGCAACTGGCGGGCTACCACATCATCATCCTCGGACAACTCTTTGGAACCCTGGGCAGGCGGTGGTCGGGAACTGTCCGTTTCTCCCCCCCCTGCTCCCTCAGTTGGCCTTCCCTGCTCCATGTCGCCTTCGGGTTCCCCACGGCCGGATTCAGCGGTTCTTCCTCCTGGGGGCTGCTTTGCAGCTCCCGCGTTTTCCTCAGGGTCGGTATCGTCCTGCTCGCTTCCCGCTGCCTGTCCATACTGACCAGTGCTGCCGCTTTCACGCTGACGGGGTATGTGCGCGGCTGCTCGCTCCTGTTCCTTGAGCAGCATATCATCGAACTCCCCGAGCGTGGTGGTGAGTTCCTGATCAAGACTGACGACTTTTTCTTCGCTGGTCTGCCCTGAATACTCGGGGACCGAATCGAACCGGGGTCCACCGGGCAGGCCTTGCCCACTGGTGCCACACGGAAGATCGTTGAGGCTTTGGGCCCCGCCACTTAGATAGAGTGTTTTGCAATAATGGTTGATGCGGCCATCGAGATAGGCAACAAAAAGCAGCGCATCCTCCCTGGAATATCCGGGGTCAGCCCCCCCGGAAGATCTGAAATGATCTTCGAGCACCTGGTTTCTAGCCTTGTCAAGAGAAAGGATGGTCTCCCTCAAGACAGTTTGCGAGGCCTCTGAGTCTGCTCTGCTTGCCGGAGACAGCAAAATAGAAGCAGCGGTACAGAGCGTCAAAAGTACAGCGATTGTTTTGGTTCTCATTTTGCTCAGGGTGGTCATGTTCAGATTCCTCGGCAAGTTCCGCGCCTCTCACCATTTGTCGCTGCCACACGATATGATACTGCTTATTATAATAACGCCCGCACCTGCCTGCTATTATTCTTTGTCCGGTTTTCAAGGGGCAGGGTCTTGCCGGTTTACAGGACAGTCCTAACAAACTCAATGGATAGTGCTGTCGATTGCTTTTTAGATCGACAAAGGAGATTGAAAGTTTACAGTGTACTAGGGGTAAAATTAAATGACCGATTTCGAGAATAAAATAACCATTGGTGTTAGTTCGTGCCTGCTCGGCAACGAGGTCAGGTATGACGGCGGCCACAAACATGACCGCTACATCACCGAAACTTTAGGCAGATATCTCAGCTTCGTACCGGTATGCCCCGAGGTCGAATGCGGCCTGCCAATACCACGTGAAGCTATGCGGCTTGTCGGCGAGGTTGATAGGCCACAGCTGGTAACCAACAAAACAGGTGTTGATCATACCGATAGGATGCTCACCTGGGCCCGGAAAAAAGTGGTTGAACTCGAAAAAGAGAATCTCTGCGGTTTTATTTTCAAAAACAGATCCCCCTCCTCCGGAATGGAGCGCGTCAAAGTCTACGACGGTAATAATGTGCCGAGAGCGGTCGGAGTCGGAATTTTCGCCCGCGCCTTCAAAGACCATTTCCCACTGCTGCCAACAGAGGAGGAAGGGCGCCTGCATGACCCGCTTTTGAGAGAAAATTTCATCGAGCAGCTCTTCGTCTATCAGCGCTGGCGTGAGGTGGCCGACGCCCCGACCGCAGCAAAACTGATCAGCTTTCATACCACCCACAAACTTCTGTTGATGGCCCACAGCGAGAAGCACACCAGGGAAATGGGAAGACTCATGGCTCAGGCCGGAAGTCTTGACCTTGACACTTTCATCGAGCGCTACCAGGAACTGCTGATGGCGGCCATGAGTCTCAAACCGACCACCAAAAAGCACGTTAATGTGCTTCAGCATATGATGGGTTTTTTTAAAAAAATGATCAGTGCAGACGAGAAGCAGGAGCTGCTGAGTGTCATCGAGCAGTTCAGAAACAACATTGTCCCGCTCATCGTGCCGGTGACATTGATCAATCACTACATCAGGAAATACCAGGAGCCCTACCTGATGCAGCAGCATTATCTGACTCCCCACCCCCTGGAACTCAAACTGCGCAACCACGCCTGAGCCGGACTCAGCCGCTTTGCCGCCCTGAGACAAGCCTACTGACCGGGGCGTGAATAACCATAACCGTTTTACCAGGGCCGGGGATACGGCTCAGCTTAAGGGCCGCCTTCTACTTCACATTATCGCCACGCCGCGGCGATAGAGTTATCTCGCCGCACTTTTTTAATAGTATTTGCTACCAAAACACAATCTATCTGCTCCTATTGTGGTGGGGCGGATGGATATTATCTTTTGAACAGACGAATTGATTTGAATTTCGACTGCAAAACCAAGAAAAAGAGGAATCAGATGAGATTGTTCACCGTTATCATCCTGGCATCAATGATGATCAGCTGCTCCAAAGCGGATATTTCGCACTATGCGGACCTCAAGCCTGAATTCGACCTTTTCTCATATTTTGAGGGTGAAACAACCGGCTGGGGGATTGTCCAGAACCGCAGCGGCAAGCTGTTAAGGCAGTTTGTCGTTTCGATTACCGGCACTTTCACCGATGAAAATACCATCGTCCTGGACGAAGACTTCACCTGGAACGATGGAGAAGAAAGTACGAGGATCTGGACCATCAAGAGAATAGCTGCCAACCAGTATGAAGGTCGCGCCGATGATGTGGTCGGTACAGCCCAGGGAGAGTCCTCAGGCAATGCACTGAACTGGCGCTATCACCTTAACATCGAAACTGAAGGGTCCACGTGGAAGGTCTTCTTTGACGACTGGATGTTTCTGCAGCCGAACCAGGTACTGATTAATAAGGCCTCAATGAGTAAATTCGGCATTCATTTGGGCGACATAACCATTTCTTTCAGCAAGGATTGATCATGCACAAGTATAAACACCACTTACTTTCAGCTATTTTCTTTATAGCTCTTATTCCGTCTGTGGCCATTGGTTCGCTAGACTCAATGACCCTGATCAGCAAGGGAGATGTCCGCTACATGGGTTTCATTAAAGTTTATGAGGCCCACCTTTATACCTTCGAGAAAGAAGACCAGGCTCGTATTCTCAGCCCTGAAGTGTCAAAATGTTTGAAATTAAATTACGAGGTTGGCCTCAAGCCCAAAGATTTCATCGCCGGAGCCAACACTGTGCTTGACCGGCAGTATCCTCCGGAACATCTCGATTTGATCAAACCCCATGTTGATAGGCTGCACAGCGCCTACAGAGCAGTTGACAAAGGTGATTTCTACCTATTATGCTATGATGCAGATTCCGGTCTGACCACCCTCAGTCTGAACGCAGAAAAACTGGTTTCCATCGACTCGGGTGAGTTCAGTACTGCTTACTTCGGCATCTGGCTTTCTCCTGACAACCCATTGAGCCCTGCGCTGCAGAAACAGCTTGCGGGTCCAAAAGACTGATGAGCCTTGAAGGAGAATCTTGATGAACGACTTTCTGGATGTGTATCACTCACTATCGAGTGAAAACCTGCATCGTCTCGAAGAGATCTACACCGCCGATATTCACTTTGTTGATCCAGCCCATGAAATAAAAGGGCTCGACAACCTGCGCGGCTACTTCGAAAAACTCTATGCCAACGTCAAATCGGTTGAGTTCGACTTCCATGATCCTTTCCGCTCTGAAAGCAGCGGTTACGTCCAGTGGACAATGCACTTTGCCCATCCGCGCTTGAACGGGGGCCGGAACATCGCGGTGCCCGGTTCCTCATTTTTGAGATTCTCCGACAACGATAAAGTTTTTTTCCACCGCGATTACTTCGATCTGGGGTCCATGCTCTATCTGCATCTTCCGTTAATCGGCAATATTGTCAGATCCATCAACAGGAGGCTGGGATCATGAGAATTCTCATTACCGGGGCAACCTCAGGGATAGGCCGGCAGCTTGCCCTCGATTACCACCGGGACAATCACCAGGTCTGGGCCCTTGGCCGCAACCAGAAGGCACTCGACGAACTCAGCGCTGAGGGGCTGCAGGCGGTCAGGCTCGACCTGGAAGACCGCGACATGGCGCGTGACTGGTTCACCACAATGACCCCCATCGATCTTGCCATCCTCAACGCCGGGTCGTGCGAATATGTTGATCTGCCCCAGTTCGACAGTGAACTGGTCAGCAGGGTAATGCGCACCAACGTCGAATCCATGGCAGTCTCAATAGAGGGGGTGCTGCCGCTGCTCAGACAAGGGGAACGGCCACACCTGGTGGCGGTGGGCTCCTCGGCTGCCTATCTTCCGCTCTCCCGCGCCGAAGCTTACGGCGCTTCCAAAGCTGCCATCGAATATATGATCAGAACCTTGCGTATTGATATCTATCGGGAAAAGATAGATGTGAGTCTGGTATGTCCCGGATTTGTGAAGACGCCGCTGACCGATCGAAATGAGTTTTCCATGCCGTTCCGCCTCAGCGTCGAGGAGGCCTCGGACCGAATTCGCCGCGGCATTGAAAAGCGTCGGCTCGAAATTCATTTTCCAAAGCGATTCACCTTTATCCTCAAAGCCCTTTCGCTGATCCCTGAAGCGCTATGGATCAGAATCTCGCAGCGAATGGTGAATAATGAAAGATAAGAATATCGCCATAATCGGCACCGGTATTTCTGGTTTGACCTGCGCCTATTATCTCAACAAGAAGGGGGCCGAGGTAACGCTTTTCGAGGCAGCCGATTATATTGGCGGTCACACCCACACGGTGCAGACCGTGGTCGATGACGAACAGGCCGCCGTCGACACCGGCTTTATCGTCTTCAACGACCGCACTTACCCGAGCTTCATCGCTCTCATGGAAGAGATCGGGGTCGGCTATCAGCCCACCGAAATGAGTTTTTCGGTGCGCAATGACAGTCTCGATCTGGAGTACAACGGCAACAATATCAACTCCCTGTTCGCCCAGAGGTCAAATCTATTGCGGCCAAGATTCTACCGGATGTTGAGCGACATCAACCGGTTCAACAAAGAGGTGAGGATCATTGCCGAGGCCGAGGATGAGGCAACTATCGGTGAATATCTGCAGCGCTCCAATTACTCTTCTTTGTTCAAGGACAATTATCTGCTGCCGATGATCGCGGCTATCTGGTCCATGGGTACGGAAGATTGTCTGGATTTCCCTCTGCGTTTTTTCGTCCGCTTCTTTGACAACCACGGCCTCCTGGATCTGACCAACCGTCCACAGTGGTATTCGATCAAGGGCGGTTCCAGCGCTTATATCGAACCACTCACAGCTGGGTTCCGGGACCGCATCAAACTAAACACTCCTGTCACAGGTGTAGAGCGAACCACGGATGGCGTCAATGTGCAGAGCAACGAAGAAATCACCCGATTTGACCAGGTTGTGTTCGCCTGTCATGGTAATCAGGCGCTGGCCATCCTGCAGCAGCCCAGCGACGATGAGTGCAGGATCCTCTCGCAGTTCCCGTTCTCCGACAACCAGGTGATACTGCACACCGATATATCCCATCTGCCCCGGCGAAAAGGGGCCTGGGCCAGTTGGAATTATCGGCTCACCGACCGCGGAGCAGCACAGAGCACCCTGACCTACAATATGAATATCCTGCAGCGTCTGCACAAAAAAAAGACCTACCTGGTGACCCTCAACCAGGATGTCGATCAACGCCATATCATCTCCGAATTTCGCTACAGTCATCCAGTCTACACCACCTCCATGATTGAGGCCCAGTTGCAGTGGCAGCAGATTTCAGGCATCGACCGGCTACATTATTGCGGGGCTTATTGGCATAACGGATTTCATGAAGACGGTGTTCGCAGTGGTTTGAGAGTTTGTAGTATGCTGGAGGGCGACTGATGGATTCGGCACTTTATACCGGCCATATCTTTCACGAACGGTTTCTGCCCAAACGGCACCGCTTCAAATACCCTTTTTTCATGTGGTATCTCGACCTCGACGAGATAGACAGCCAACCGGCCCTGGGTCGCTGGTTTTCGACAACCAACTGGGCCTTGAGCCGCTTCAGACGGTCGGATTACCTGACCGGTTGCCAACGTTCACTGTCCGCCTGTGTCAAAGAAGAGATGGGACGATTGACAGGAGTAGAGGTGAGTGGAAAAGTGTTTGGCCTGCTCAACCTGCGCACCCTGGGACTCTATTTCAGCCCGGTTAACTTCTATTTCGGATTCAGCAGGGATGGAGCAGCCTCTCACCTGCTGGCCGAGGTCTCAAATACTCCCTGGAACGAGAGGCATCATTACGCCCATCTACTGAATGGAAGTCAGACGGAATTGGAAGATGAAAAAAACTTCAAGGTTTCCCCTTTCAACCCGAGCGACGGCCAGGTCTACCGCTGGAGGATAGAGCCGCCTGGAGATTCCGTCGGTATAAACCTCGGTGTGCATGACCAGCGCGGTCACATCTTCCAGGCCGGCCTGCATCTGCAGCGCCAGCCCTTTACCAAAAAATCAGCCCGCCGCCTTCTGCTGCGTAAACCGGCCATGACGGTCTTTATTGTGGCAGGAATCTACTGGCAGGCATTGAAACTCTTTATCAAAGGCATTCCCTACCAGCCCTACGTCAAGGAGGAAATATGAACACGTTGACCACGACCGCTGAGAGGTCAGAGGAACGCAGCGGGTCAATGACAGATCGATGGGCAAAAGCCCTTTTTCTTAGATTCATGAACCATCTCGATCATGGCCACCTGACCGTTTGCGACGGTCAAGAGGTGCTCAATTTCGGTACCGATCGAGAGCTATCAGCTCACCTCACGGTCCTTGACCAGCGGTTTTATTCAAAGGTTATCCTGGGCGGCTCCATTGGTGCCGGCGAGGCCTATATAGACCGTTTGTGGGACACCAGTGACCTGGTTGCAGTGGTTCGCGTCATAGCTCGGAACATGGCTGTGCTCGACCGCTTGGAAAAGAAATTTGGCTGGATGTTCAAACCGTATCGGCTGCTGCTGCATCGGCGCAATCGAAACAACAAATCAGGAGCCAGACGAAACATCATCTCCCACTACGACCTGGGTAATGACCTCTATGGCGCCTTTCTCGACAGCAGGATGATGTACTCATCGGCAATCTACCCGGACAAGACAAGCGATGTTGAGCAAGCTGCCGCCCACAAGCTTGAAATAATCTGTAGAAAACTTGATCTCAAAGCA
>CAJQNS010000065.1 GCA_905479735.1 uncultured Desulfofustis sp. | reverse complement strand
TGCCTGGGTGTCTGCTTTGAAAGCTGTGTCTGGGAATAGCTCACAACGAATCAAGCTGGGAAGGTCTGCCCGCCTGCGTGCCCAAAATTATACCTGGGAGAAAGTCGCGGCACAAAGGGCAAAGTTACTGAAAAGCCGGTTCCCTTCACTATGGAGAGAGGCCTGAAATAATGGTTGCTAAACACTAGTGGATATTGCCAGGATCCTACCTTCCCAAGGAACACACTGAATTCTGGCCAAAGTAAGAGTTAACCATCGAGATAACCTATATCTGGAGCTGAGAAATAAAGGATACACGTGATGAAATCTAAAAATACAGAATCTTCGCTCATAGAAGCCTATCAAAAGACTTTGCGACTTGTTCTCGCAAAGAATGAAGAGTTGATTACCAATTATGACTCTTACTTAGCTCTTGCAATGGTTTGCAGGGAGCGGTTAGTGGACCGCTGGCTCGAAACCGAAAAAAAGCATCTTGCGGACAATGGCAAACGAGTCTGCTATCTGTCCATGGAATTTCTGATGGGTCGCTATCTCCAAAACGCCATACTAAACATGGATCTGGAAGATACCTTGCGCGAGGCTATGTACAATCAGGGCTTGGTCCTCGAAGACATTTACGAGGAAGAGTTTGACCCCGGTCTTGGCAACGGTGGCCTGGGGCGCCTTGCAGCCTGTTTTCTTGATTCAATGGCGACCCTTGACATTCCGGCTATTGGATATGGCATACGCTATGAGTTCGGCATATTTAGGCAGGAAATCAAGAATGGAACTCAGATTGAACACCCGGATAGCTGGTTGTTCAGAGGTAACCCATGGGAAATATCGAGACCGGAAGAAATGGTTGCCGTGCGTTTTCATGGGTACTGCGAGCCCTATATTGATTCACATGGGCGGCAAAGAAGCCGCTGGCGCGATTACGATGTGGTCATGGCTGTACCTTATGACACCCCGGTTCCCGGATTTGATACCAGGACAATAAATAAACTGCGGCTCTGGCAGGCGCAGGCACATGATGAATTTGATCTTCAACATTTCAACTCAGGCGACTATCTCGGCGCGGTGAGGAAAAAGACAGAGGATGAAACCATCTCAAAAGTTCTATATCCGTCAGATCATTCTTCACATGGACAGGAACTACGATTAAAACAGCAGTATTTCTTTGTGGCGGCATCTCTCCAGGATATGATTAACCGATTTCTCATAAACAATTCAGACTTTCGCACCCTTCCGGATAAAACCGCGGTACAGCTCAATGACACTCATCCCGCCATTGCCGTGCCTGAATTGATGCGGCTTCTGGTTGACGAGCATGAGATAGACTGGGATACGGCCTGGGATATTACCCGGAAAACCATGGCCTATACCAACCACACCCTGCTGCCGGAAGCACTCGAATGTTGGAGTGTCGAACTTTTGGAGGACCTGCTTCCGCGTCATCTTGAGATAATTTATAAGATCAATCATCAATTTCTCGAGGAGATCAGGAGACAATGTAAGGATGAACGATTCATTAACAGACTTTCTATCGTTCAGGAACACCCTGAAAAAAAGGTGCGAATGTCCAATCTGGCGGTAATTGGCAGTCATTCAACCAACGGGGTAGCAGAGCTGCATACGAAATTGCTCAAGAATCAGGTGATGCCCGAACTGCAGACTATTTTTCCCGAGCGCTTCAACAACAAGACCAATGGTGTCACTCCAAGACGATGGCTTAAACAGGCTAATCCCTCTTTGTCTCTGTTGATAAGCCAAGCCATTGGCAAGGACTGGATGAGAGATTTGGATCTGTTGGAGCAATTGAGGCCATTCGCCAACGACATTGATTTCAAGGAAAACTGGATAGGCAGCAAGCTCTCAAACAAGGTGGTTTTTACAGATTATCTAGCCAGGCAGCAAAATATCAGCATCGATCCGGAATCGATGTTTGACGTGCAAGTTAAAAGGATTCATGAATATAAACGACAACTTCTTAATCTTCTGCAGGTAATCGCCTACTATTTTCGTCTTAAGGATGGAGTTGTTCGAGATCCAGTTCCACGGACAGTTATGATTGGGGGCAAAGCCGCTCCTTCCTACACCCAGGCAAAACTGATTATCAGACTGGCGTGTGCGGTTGGTGATGTCATTAATAGTGATCGGCAGGTGAGTAAATTTTTAAGGGTGGTCTTTCTGGAAAACTATGGGGTTTCTCTGGCGGAAAGAATATTTCCAGCATCAGACCTATCTGAGCAGATATCCACCGCCGGGTTTGAGGCCTCGGGAACAGGAAACATGAAATTTGCCATGAACGGGGCACTGACAATCGGGACGATGGATGGAGCCACTGTTGAAATAGCAGAAGCTGTTGGCAAGGAGAACATGTTTATCTTCGGATTGTCCGCCGAAGAAATTCTGGAAAAAAAACAAAACGGTTATGTGGCCAACAGGGAATTAGAGCAAAACGGACTTTTAGCCGAGGTCCTGGATGCATTGCGCGGCGATTTCTTTTCAAAGGGACAAAAGGGTTTGTTTGAGCCCCTCTATGATTCTCTCGTTCATCAAGGCGACGACTACATGGTATTGGCCGATTTTGCTGATTATTGTCGGGCTCAGGAACGGGCAAGTGAACTCTACAGGAAACCATTAGAATGGGCTCGAAAGGCGATTCTGAACGTTGCCGGCATGGGGCCTTTTTCCTGTGATAACACCGTTCGAAATTACGCAGAGAATATCTGGGGTATAGCCTGCCATTCGCGCTCGAAAGAACTCCTTAATTGAGTATTGCTATCTTCATCCGACTAATGTTCGCAAGCCAATGTAAAAACGGTGATTTCT
>CAJQNS010000064.1 GCA_905479735.1 uncultured Desulfofustis sp. | reverse complement strand
GGCGACAGGTGGGGCTATCAATCGCAGCCCATTGTGCTTACAATTGATCTGTAAATGCAGATTAAGGCGGTATTTTAGGAGATGAAGATGAAAAAACTGCTGCTTGTATTCACCGCATTACTCTTTCAGGGGTGTTCTGTGTTTGGTATTCGAACAGTAGAACTGCTTGACTACACCCTCATAGAAAAGGAGGGTAATTTTGATATTCGCCAGTATCAGGATTACTGGGTTGCCCATACAGGAGTTGAGGGAGAATACAAAAAAAGCACCAGCGAAGCATTTGGCCGATTGTTCAGATATATTTCAGGTAATAATAGTCAACAGGTGAAAATAGCAATGACAGGTCCTGTTATACAGCAGCGAGAAGGTGAAAAAATTGCCATGACCGGCCCTGTCATTCAGCAAAAGATTGGCACAAAATGGGTTATGGAGTTTGTGCTCCCCTCCAAGTACAACGAGAGCAGTCCACCAGAACCTCTCGATTCTGAGGTGAGAGTTGTCAAAAAAAACGGATATAAAGCCGCAGCGATCAGATATAGCGGAAATCTGAGCGAGGAGAAGTTCAGCAGCAAGAAAATTGAACTTCTCGACCTGGTAAATCAAAAAAAGTTGCAGCCTATCGGCGAACCCTTTTCTGCCGGCTATGATCCCCCTTGGACCATACCCTTTCTTAAAAGAAACGAAGTACTTGTTGTTGTTGAGTGAGGTAAATGAAGAGACAATCACAGATTAGATTTGAGGAATATTAATGGTCACCCTTAGTATAAATGATACTGATTATCATCTTGAGGCGGAGCCCAATGAACTACTTGTGTGGGTAATTCACGAGAAAGCCGGGTTAACGAAAACCAGGTTTGGCTGCGGAATACAGATGTGCGGCTCCTGCAGGGTACTCATAGACGGCGAAATTTCATTCACTTGTAATAAGAAGATAAAGGATGTGATTGGTAAAAAAATCACGACAAGAGAGGCCTTACCGGATGATCACCCTTTGCTGACCGGAAATATGAATTAGCAGAGGTTAGAAAGATAGAGAAAACGTTGCCGAATCGGTTGCTCTTCCCAAAGATTATGTAATGAGGGCAAAACAAGTTCCTCACATATCTGGCGGAAATCAGTTTGAAAGAGTGAGTAAATACAGTGTACTGGGAGATTTTTAGTATTTTAAGAAGGTCGAGTGAGGTGGCCTATGAGTCGGCTGAGAGGTTCGATACCAAGTGATTGCCGGGACTGTCCGGCTGAGATGGAACTGATCATTATTCCCCGGACGGTCGATATCGGGGGCTTTGAGGTTCACCGATCCTTGCCTTCTAATGAAAAGCAGATGGTGGGCCCCTTTATTTTTTGGGACCAGATGGGGCCCGGACAGTTCAACAGTGGACACGGTGTTGATGTAAGGCCGCATCCTCATATAGGCCTTGCCACCGTGACCTACCTCTTTGATGGAAATTTAGATCACAAGGACTCACTTGGCACTGATGTGCGTATAATGCCCGGAGACGTGAACCTGATGACTGCCGGCAAAGGTATCGTGCACTCCGAACGAACCGGGCAAGATGCACGCCAGCATCCTTCCAGGATGTTTGGCATCCAATCCTGGCTGGCGCAGCCGAAAGCATTGGAAGAGAGCAGTCCTGCATTCATCCATGTTCAAGCTAAGCAATTTCCTACATTTGAGACCAAACTTCTCTCGGGAAAACTGATTCTGGGTGAGTTTGAGGGCTACACTTCACCGATTGAATTACAATGGGAAACACTTTACCTGGAAATAAAGATGAAAAAGGGGGCCAAATTTGAGATTTCAAGGACAAGCGAAGAGCGGGCGCTCTATCTGGTACGGGGCAAAATAAAGATTGATGCAAAGATTTATAACAACCAACAGATGATGGTGTTGCGCCCCGGTCATGATATCGTCATCGATGCAAGTGAAGATCTGCACTTTTTGTTGCTAGGCGGAGCGTCAATGGATGGTCCCCGCTATATATGGTGGAATTTTGTTTCGTCCTCAGTGGAAAGGATAAAGAGTGCTGCAGAGGATTGGAAAAATAATAAGTTCAGGGTCGTTCCTGGAGATGAAACAGAATTCATACCATTACCGAATTTACCATTCCCATCAAGGTAGTCTAATACCTGCTTTAAAACCTTTTATCATATCCACATAATCATTGGTTTGAGGTCACTCCGGATACATTTGACCTATCCAATTTTTAATGATGTGGGTTCGTTTCCTCTTGACCTCGAATTATTCTTCGATAGACCAAGATAAAGATTCTTACCGAATATACGATGAACAAAAGTCGCCGCTGGTAGGATCTATATTGATTCCTGAATGAAATGCTGGATCAGCTCGAGGACTGGCGCCAGATTTGAGAATGAATCTGAGAGACCAAGAACTATGTCGAAATGCCCTACATCGTCAAGCTCGATGAAGTTAGACTTCATTCCGCATTCCTGATGCAGTTCATGCAATTTCCTCGAATTGCCCGGAAGTACCAGGCGATCTTCACGACCATGCAGGAGAAGGAGGGGCGGGCTGTTATTGCAGGCATAGGATACCGGCCTGGCGTTATCTGCATCATTAAGTCCACTGAATATCGGTCGTGTTTTTCTGTAAGATAAAGGATCAAAAGCATAGGGTCCCGCCAGTCCGACCAATCCCTTTACCTGAGAGCTGGAAAGTCTAAAGGCATTCAGGTACTTCTGATCAAGGGCCAGCAATGCGGCCAGATGGGCGCCGGCAGAGTGGCCGATCAAGACGAGGCCGTGTTCCGCTTCACTGATATTCTCGTGTATCCATGCCAAGGCCCGGGCACCGTCCTCAACAAACGCAGGAAATCGCACCTCGGGGTAAAGCCGATAATCGGGTATCACCGTAATAAAACCACGCGAGCTTAAGCTCTGGCCGACAAACTCATAATTGCCTCTTTCTCCGCTGCGCCAGCTCCCGCCATAGAAAAATACTACCACGGGGCTGCCCTCATCCGGCTTGGCAGGCCGGTAGACATCAAGTTTCTGTCTCACCTCCACCCCATAAGAGAGGTTGCGTTCAACCTCTTGGGCACCGTTTGGTGTCAATCCGTTGACCAGCTTTAGAGGAGAGCACCCCCCCAGCAGAGTAAGAAGTGAAACGAAACATCCGAATCTTAACAAATTTAAAAGCAAGGAGAATCTTAGCTGCTGCAAATTTTTTCTCCCATTTGCCTTGTTTCGGGTGGTGCTTTCTTCCAAGGTATTCAAATTAGATTTTGATCTGAAGAAGGCTTCATCCACCTTGTTGTGGCATGTCATAGACGAAACCAATCAAGCAGTTGAAGATTCCTGATCCCCCACTGGTTCGCTTTGGGATCTGGGGGGTAACCTATGGACGAACCAGTAGGTGATGCCTGTGGCTACCAGCACTACACCGGTGGCGAAGATATACATTGGTTCGAGCTCATCATAATCAAGAATGATCACCTTCCGGGCGATCGCCATCAGGGCGGTGGCCAGCACAATTTTCACATGGATGACATCATCGCGAAGATAGAGGATGATGTTCTGGAAAATCTCGATGGCTATGAGTACCACCATAAAGGCGCCGAAGGTCATCAGAATATCTCCCATGGTGAGGATGAAGCGCGGTTCGGCGGCAAATCTTTGATAGATGGTCCAGGCCACATCTACCACTCCTGAGATGATCACGATTATCATCAACAGCCCTAACGCCTTGAGGCAAAGGTGGATAATGCTCTTCAATCCCCAGAGAAATTTATCGTCGTCCTTGTTGACTAGTTTCATCCTATTCAGTCCAGTGTCACGGGGGACCTGAAGCCGTCTGGCTTTACCGTCAAGACGCTACAGTTGATGTCGTTGAGGAGTTTTTCTGCCATATTTCCTATCAGAAGCCCGGGAATACCAGCACGGCCGACAGATCCCATGACAACGACGTCAATTTCAAGTTCTTCAATGGCTTGTTGGATAATCTCACTATTGGACCCTTCCCTAATGTGGAT
>CAJQNS010000063.1 GCA_905479735.1 uncultured Desulfofustis sp. | reverse complement strand
CCTCACACCCTGGTGCTTTATCACGGTGGTTTTTGATACGTCCGGACCAATGACGCTCAGATGATGACCTGGGATTCGAGGCCTGTAATAATGATTATATCGTCGATTCTGTTTTGCGACTTCTATCGCCGTCTGCGCTCGTAGCTGCTCTATTTTAAGCTCATGGCGCCGCTCCTCGGCTCGAAGTCGATCCGCGTATTGCCGGTCTCGCCAATACTCTGCCGCGTTTTGTGCCTGTACTAAAATCGGGATCAAGAGCAGTCCGGCCACTAAAAGTAGTATCCTCATAATACAGCCTCTTTGCCAACGTTAACTGTTACTGACGACACCTTTGTCGTCAGTCTGCGTTGTCACCGTAGTATACCATTTATCTCTTATCACTGCGGTCAAGGTCAAATTTGCTGAGAACCCTGCTCATATGGTGCCTCTGTGGTTCTCCCTTGATCTATACAAAATGCAGTCCGATATCAGGTGATTAGCCCTTTGATCCCAACCGCAGCCCGCCATGGATAAAAAAGACATCTCCGGCCAGAGCTTCGTTGCGATACAACTCACCCACCAGCGAAGCGACTTCATAGGGATCGATGAGTCTACCAATGGGGACGTTTTCCAGTATGTTCGACAGAGCGTTTTTGTTCATCCTGTCAAGCATCGGTGTCGCCACGTATCCAGGAGCTACCGCCACACAGCGAATACGTCCGGCCACACCCCTGCGAAAAAATTCCGCGGTTATAACCCTGGGCATTACCGATATGGCAGCCTTGGACGACGAGTAATTGAGCTGACCTGCTGTGCCCAGCGAACCGGTAGAGGAGACAAGACAGATCAGGCCGTGGTCACCATTGTTGATCATCTGCTCAGCGCAATCCCTCACCGTCAAGAAAACACCAGTCAGATTGACATCTATCACCTGGCGAAACTGTTCAAGTGACATCTTTGCCGCCACCTGTCCAGATTCCCGATCCGTTGAAAGCATCAAACCATCTTTGGTAATACCGGCAAAAGGAGCTACCAGATTTATTTTCCCAAAGGCAGCCATGGCCGTTTCGGCAAGCCTGCCTGAATCTTTCTCCTTGGTGACATCGCATTCAACGGTTGCAGCTTTATCGCCAAATTCCTGCTGCACCTGTTCAAGTGCGGAAACAGAGACATCGCCCAGAACCACATATCCACCGTTTTCAACCCAGAACCTTGCCAGAGTCAAGCCAATTCCGCTTGCCCCGCCACTGATAACCGCCACAGCGTTTTTTATTTCCAACACCTTATTTCTCCTGCAACGGATAGCGGATTGACCTGTACCATCTGCTGTCAAAGTTGATCAAATCTCGACCCCACATCATTTAGCAGACCTTGATGTTCTCATTCAGCTTTATCTGCAACATGATGAAAAAGATGACGATGTCTTCGAGATTTTTGATTGTTATGTCCTTTCTGTGTTTCAGTTTGATCGATATGGAGAGTGTGCTTCCATAGTCGTTAATCAAAACCTCGAAATCAACGTTTATAATTTCATCATAATTAATAGCCGTTTTTTTATGCAGATATTGAAAAATCAAATGGTCGTTGTCCAAGGTCAGAGAGATAGGCTGGCCTTGGAAAAATATCGCCAGCGGAATAGACAAGGCTAACAAAACTGAAAATAGAGTCTTGCTTATTGGAAAACTGATAATCAGTGACAGCAACAGTACAGCAACCACAATACGCAGATGGAACAGATATTTTGGGGTGAGTCGAAATGTCTGAGAGCGGAAATTTTCTTTACGAATATCAGCAAGTCTTAAACAGATAGTTTTCAAAAATACCGGAAATTGATCAGTACTATATCTTACGGGCACTTCTCTTTGGTCATCTAAAACTATTTTGATCCGGCTCCGCGGTTGGTCATCTATGTATCTGATCTCACTCCAATTGAAACGTATCTGTTCAGCGCTGTCGGGTCGGTAACAAACTTCATTTTCATGGACATCATAATAAGCCGTGCTGTTTGGGAAGGATTCAGAAGAGAAGGTAATGGGATCGCTCATATCATATGATCTCGCCAGGATATTGTGGACAAGTATGGCACCACTTCATTCCTCTGGTTCTTCCTTTGCCCGGGCCGGAACTTGCTCTCTGATTCAGTACAGGGTGTTTCCAACTCTTGGGCTGTTACAGGTAAGATGACCTGGGCTCCTTTTTTTTGATTACACCGCCGCCTGAATAGATTTCACTCTCCCGACCAGACCATTCTCCAGGCGGACCTTGATCCCATGTGGATGAGTGGCGGATTTAGTTAAAATGTCCCTGACAACACCCTCGGTAAGTTTTCCGGATCGCTGATCCTGCTTCAGTACAATCGATACTTTGAGGCCGACCTGAACATCGCCTCGTCTGGTTCCGTCGCTCATCTGGTTATTTCCTTTTTTGTTTTTCTTGGGAACCTTTATCATAGACCGTTGCATTGGGCACAACTATTTGTTGTCATGGTCGACATGTCTGGGGTGCCAGGTCTTCATTTCGGCAGCATCGGTAACCGCTCAATGCTCACTTTCAGATAAGGGGAGAGCTCAAGGTTGCAGTAGTACAGTACAACTCAGAATGAGATGTCAGGCTATTTTACTACTGCTTTGTGAACTTTGATTGATCCAAACCATAGCGGCCTTTTATCGATGTCAAAAGATGACAGGGCCGGATGCATCGCCTGAAGCAGGTGCTTGTTCTGCTCGAGCGCCATGATCAAAGATTCTACTATTCCATCATCTAGATCTGCTGAGGATATCAAGGTCATGGTCGTACCAAAGGTGGAGAGCTGCTCCGCAAGAGATGGATAGGTGGATTTTTTAAGGTCCTGTCTTGACAGTGAGGGGTTTGCGATGATCAGATCAACCATGCCAGTGCTGGAAAAACCGATCAAATAAGCTTCAGTATCTTCCATCAACTGCTTGATATCATCGTCGGGATGGACACCTTTATGGACCAGGACCTGCACGTCACCCTGGCGGAAGGCAAGCTTGTCTTGGGATAACGATGGTGACAGTTCAGCGAATACGGGAAACATCTCCTCCGTCCAACCCTGAGTTTGCATGTACATCGCAAACAGCAGTTTCTCTGGTGAGCCGAAGGCTCCGGTGTTTATCCTTTTGCCAGGTAATTGTTCGATCGTCGACATATCGGCATCGCCGTGAACGATCAGCGTAAGAGGAACCTCGTAAAGTGGAGTGACAATGCGAAGAAGATCATAATTGATGTCGAGGTATTGAAAAGCACCCCGGCCGATAGTCGATTCTCCTAGCAGTAAGGAATCGACAAGAGCCAGATCGAGCGAACCTCCCTGTACGTTTGTCAGATTGTCAATTGGATCGCTTGTTTCGGATAGCGAGCAGGTTATCTCTTGGGCCTGCTTGGCAAATATCCTGCACAATAATTTTCCGCTGTGGTGGGAAAATGAGCCATCTGGGCCCGTGCCGATTATCAATTCAAATGATGATGCCGTAATCGAAGAACTACAAATCATAACGAACGCAGCTATGAGTGAGAAGGCGCTGATAAATAATCCGTTCGGTCGTTTGAAAATCTCAGCGATCATGGTGTCCTCCAAAATGGAACTATGAACGAGTGAATCTTGAAACCGGTCGTTTAGGTAGTCCGTTTGCTGCTGTTATCTTCCTCCATCGCAGGACTGAAGGTATTGTTATGTGATGATAAAACCAAGAGGTAATTGATAAATTATAGCCACTTCACCTAACGGGTAAATGTAACCATGTGGTAGTTCCTTAAAAAACCGGCGAGATGGCCTGTCAGAAGGTTAACACAAAACTGGGGTCAAGAATATTGCTGTCAATTTGTAATTATCGTTACCTTATTTTTGGTCTGCTATCCGCTCTTTGATGAAGTTTTCCAATTTTATCAGGTCATTGCTGAAGTTTCGTATACCTTCTGCCAACTTTTCAGTTGCCATCGGATCCTCATTGAGCATAAATCGAAAGGTTTTCTCATCCAGATGGAGTTGATCGATTTCATCATTTTGCGACATATCTGAGTATAGTTTCTGGGAAAGCGGGGTATGGTCCTTACTCAATTCATCTAGAAAATTAGGGCCTATGGTTAACCGGTCACAGCCTGCCAGTTGCTCGATTTCTCCGGTGTTCCTGAAACTTGCACCCATAATGATGGTCTGGTAATCAAATTTTTTGTAATATCGGTAGATGTTGGTTACCGAGAGTACCCCGGGGTCTTTTTCTGCTGGGAACTCTTTGCCTTCATTTTTTTTGTACCAGTCGAGAATTCGACCAACAAAGGGTGAGATCAAAAACACCTTGGCTTCGGCACAGGCGACCGCCTGGGAAAATCCGAACAGCAGGGTCAGGTTGCAATTTATTCCTTCCTGTTCAAGAATCTCGGCAGCTTTGATTCCTTCCCAGGTCGAGGCGATCTTTATCAAAATCCTATTTCTTTCTATACCTGCCTGGCCATACATCTCGATAAGTTTTCTCGCCCTCTGAATGGTATTTTCCTTATCAAAAGAAAGTCTGGCATCAACTTCGGTAGATATTCTGCCGGGGACGATTTTCAGTATCTCTTTGCCAAAATTGATCGCCAGCCGATCGAGGATGGTGTCCAGCAGTTCCTGACCCGAGCTCTTTGACTGGGTGCCAAAATTCACCGCCTCATCTACCAGATGGCTGTATTGCTCCATCTGGGCTGCCGCAAAAATCAGAGAAGGGTTGGTGGTCGCATCCTCAGGTTGATATTGTCTGATGGAATCGATATCACCGGTATCTGCAACGACCACAGTCATTTCTTTCAATTGAGTCAACTTGTCTTTCATTTTTTTCCTCGTCGATCTGGATGATCAAAATTTTCTGTGAAGCTTTCCAACTGACTGCCTGGTTACTCTCTATAACTCAGAAGCGCCTGGAAAACCAGGGGCGATTGATACTTTGCGAGCATCCGTCCGTGATGCCAAACGGGTTCATTTAAAGGTTTTCAGCAACGAAGCATTTATCTGAGTAATACCTCAGAAACATGCTCTTGAACAATCTAAACCCTAATCCATTTTCTTGAGGATGCCCGTACAAATCGGTCCCTTGCTCGATTACCATTTGCCTAACACATTGTGGCGTTATGTACTTGGTGATTGTGGTTATAATGTCGGTAGATGCATCCTGCAGTGTATTCATTCAACTCCATTGCGAGGTAATGCCATGAATGATACAAGGCGCAAGCATAAACGGTCGTTACTGCTCCTTCTGCCAATACTATTTCTAGTAGTATATCCTTCTCAACTCGCAGCGCAGAAAACAGGACAGTTCGGGGTGCTTATGGAGGAAGAGGGGGACAGGGTATTGTTGAACCTGTCCGAGAATGTTTTGAACGAGCCCGTCATTCAAAAAGCTCAAGTATTTTATAATAGAAAAGGACTGAAGGAAGACATTTTAATAGAAGGGTGTCTAAGAGAATTGAGTGCAATTTCAGAGACAAAAGAGGAATCAATTGAACAATTGATCGAGCATGTTTCGGTCTGGATTCCCAAGTTGTACAACGATAATTTTCTGGTTAATCCAAGGTGCATTATCATACTGGAGACAAAAATAAATGAGGAAGAGAGGGCCGAAGTGAGATTTGGAGTGGCAATGAAATGCACCGCTAAGTCACAGGTTCATGAAATTATAAACATTTGATCTGCATCGGTGAAAATAATTCAGGCATCTTTTCACTCAGTCAACAGGAGGAGGAGACGCTATGAAACCCCTTAATCGATCAGTATATCTAATAATATTGATTGTTTTTCTGCTGATGCCTCACCATATGTTGGCCAGCAATAGCAAGGAGAATTGGGCCATCGGCCCCTGGGAGACTCAACAAATGTTTGCCTGGGGAAGTGATCTGCTGGCTGTTGATTTTGGTTCTAATGGCCTGTGGAAGTATGATGGATCATGGACTAAACTCTCCTATCTGGACCCCGTGGGAATCATTGCTTTGAGTGATTCCCAACTGGTAGTGAATTACGGTTCCCATGGACTTTGGAAATATGACGGACGTTCGTGGGAGCAGATTGCCCTTGGCAGTGTAGAAGCCGATAAAGTTAATTGATTGGGATAGTTCTGATCCCCCACACTTCTGTAAGGCTTTAGGGTACCCTTTAGTTAGCTGAGGGGATCAATCCATGACTGATGCGTTCGAACGTCTTAACTGGCTACTTTGACGTCGCGGCTTTTGTAAAAGTGGACAAGGCCTTGTCGATTTTTTGAAACACTTCCTCGCAACCCGCAACATTATGGCGTGCTTGGATATAAGCCGGGTCATTATACGATACAAAAACAGCATCCTTGTCATCTTGCCAGATCAAAGCTTTTTGCGGTAAGTCCAGGGCTGCAGTCTGCTGACATTTCATCAGGGGACTTCCTACCTTGGGGTTACCGAAAATCAGCAACACCGTATCCCGTAAATCTACCCCCACGCTGCGGGCTCCCTCTGAATGATCTATTCGCTTAAAGACGATCATTCCTTTCTCCTTGAGAATGTTCTCTAATCGATCTGCTGTTTCCGCCACATCGAATTCACTCTTCACATTTATGACCCCATTCGCAGCCATTGAGGGAAGCGCATACATTAATACTAATGCTAGAGAAACTATCAATTTTGTCATTTGTTCACCTATCTGGTTAGAGATTGAGGGGTTGATTAGTTTTGGCGAGACTCTCAGGCAGGGTAATAATTTGGGTTCCTTTACTCGCGCTCGTCAACGGGTAACCATGGCCCGAAAGATGCTGGTCAATAGAAAATTTGTAGATTAAATGCTTTCTGTCATCTGCTGTCCCCGACAGTTAGAAGGGTAATGACGGTTGGTTCTACTGTCCAGAAAGCGTCGGGTTGGGGCAAGCTGGAAATAAACCCCGTTCCCCAATCTTCTCAGGCGCCGCTTCTGACTCTAAATATGCTAAGTGTCGTTTTCAGTTTGGTTGGTGAAAACGCTCTGACGGCCCTGAAGTATAGGAATTTTAGAATTTGCCTTGAGCTATACCATCAATCATGCTTAATGTTTTAACTTGGTTTTGAGGGAAAAATGAGATCGGCATGCGTAAAGGTGATCTGGTCATAGCTGACCATCCTGAGAGTGAATCGAGCATCCTAACCCGATTTTACGGCATCGTTCTTGAAATTAGCCAAGCAGGCCGTGTCATAATTGAACTGGCTGACGGCTCTGTGATAGAACGACAAACCAATTCAATCGCGGTTTATGTTCATCCCCCCTCGAACTGGCAAGAACTATTTAAAAGACAGGAAGTTCTATTCAACCGTGCCCGGCAGCCGTTAATGGGCCGTAATTCAAAAAAAAGTGAGGGCCGTGATAAGAGGGTAATCTGAAAATTGATTATCTCCCTCTGCGAACTACTCGTTTTACCTATCTTGCGTTCTCCGTTTTTCTGTTTAGTGTTACAATGTGGTATGCGATTGCACGGTATGCCATTTATCTCCACTCCTCAGGTGATGTGACTGACTCCCTCTGTCACATCACCTTTTTGGGTAACTCTTCCCCACAGTGGTCTGAGTTATTGTTCCAAAGCTTATCTGCTCTAAATCAGAATCGGATCTGTCACTATCAGTTTGGCATAAACTGCAAAGTAATTGTCATCTGAGGCCAAGCGCAACCCAGCAATCATCCATACGTTAGGGGTATCGTTTACTGAATACAGGAGCTTGAAAATGACCAAATGGGTGGATCAGAAGAGCGTTGAGATGCGTATTATCGCGTGCGATGTCTGGCAGGAGATACTGGATGAACTGGAGAAGCCTAATGGTCAATATACTCCGAGACATGCAACGTCAATCTTAAAAGGAATCGCCAAAGAATACAGCAGGAAAGAGATGGAGGGATCGGCCATCCCTGGGGATGGACCGTCCCCCAGTTCTGCAAGTGATGAGATTATGGCGATTGTCTGTCAAGAGGCGATAGAGACAATCAAACGCAAAGCTGAATTAGAGCTCATGTTTCCGTCTTAGGCCGGGCGGCAAATTAGTTGATGGGTATCTTCAAAGCAGATCAATATTAGTGGTGGCGGTTGACTCAATCGACAGGCGGAACTGAAATGCTTAAGCAGCAGAGACCAATATTCCCGAGGCTTGATGAGCCCAAGGTAGTTGTCGTGGTTCTGGCAATCAATATATTGATGGGCGTTACCGCGGCATTGAATCGGGGAATATGGGTCAGGTTTGTCCCGGAAGAATTTGTCGGCTGGTTCATGTTGGCAACTGGCGTCGTCTCCTACACTTGGTTCTTTCTCCACTATTCCATGGTTGCCGTTGAGCGATTCTACAGAGATACTGCCTTTCAAGAAAGCTGAATTTAGATACTCCTGCCCAGTCCTAACTTTCAGCCACACTGATTTTGCTCCTGATCCCTTAGCCTGAAGGAGATAGCTTGTTAATGTCGATCAACCTTCCGGCCAATTCTACCGCCTCCCCTGCATCCTGGGCATAGCCGTCAGCCCCGATGTCGCGGGCAAACTTGTCATTCACCGGTGCCCCGCCGACCATCACCATGATTTTTGAGCGCAGTCCCGCCCTCTGAAGGGCACCAATGATGTGCTCCATCTGCGGCATCGTCGTCGTAAGAAGCGCTGATATGGCAAGTATATCAGGCTTGCATCGAGACACCTGGTGAACAAATTCATCGACCGCGACGTTGATCCCCAGATCGACAATGTCATAGCCGACACCTTTGAGCATCGTACTGACAAGATTCTTGCCGATGTCGTGGAGATCGCCACGAACGGTACCGATGACTATTTTACCCTTCTGAATTCTTCCGTCGGCGGCCAGGAGAGGTTCAAGCACCGTCAGCGCTTCATTCACGGCTCTGGCCGAGAGGAGCACCTCTGGAATAAAAACCGTTCCATCCTTGAAGCGCCCGCCGATGATCTCCATCGCCGAGAGCATACCCATGTTTAGTATGTCCTGGGGTGCGTAGTTCAGGGCCAAGGCATGCTGGACATGGAGTTTGATATTTACATTGTCACCCTTCAGCACGTCCTCCTGGATCAAGCGCAGATCTTTGTCAAGCACTTGGCTTGTATCAGATGGGACTGAAGAAGATGTCGGTGCTGTCCTGGCGGTCAACAGCTCAGGGGATAAAAGCACCGCAGCACCAGCCTTCAGCGGCAACCGGCCTTCTGTTTCAATCCGTTCTCCCAGACGAACAAGCCTATCGAAAACGGCTCCGGGAGGGGTTGTATCCCCTATGCCGGCAATGAATCTATCACCGGGGGCGATCGCCTTAAAAAGATGATCCAGGTAGGTTTTGAAATCCTCCTCGGTTGATGATTTTTCCAACAGTATCGATTCTGGAATGCCTCCCCAGATCGTCAGTTTGCCACTACGGCACCATCTATCGTAGTATTCATCAATCCCGACCTTGGTCATGGGAAAAGGGGTAACCGCTTCACACACATCAGCGCCACAGTCAGCCAGAATATCCATCAGCAGATTGTTTTCACCGTCGGGATGGATAAACAGCAGTTTGTCCCTGGTATGAAAAATCTCGGCTGCCTTCTGCCACCATGGCAGGAGATCTTTTTTCAGGTAGGCTGGGTAGGTGATCATGCTGTCCACATTGGCGTCCCAATAGACCGCTTTGGCAGGCGAATCGGCCAGGATCGGCAAGAGTTGAGCGTAGCAATGCGTCAGAGCCTCCACCAATTCTGCCATCTCATTTTTGTAATCGTTGTAATGTATGAAGAACTGGGTTGCATCAATCAGAACCTTCTGAATGTAATGCATCGGCGATCCGGCGTTCAGTGCGGGAGTACTTTCAAGGGCCAGGCCATGGTCGCCAATCTCCGATTCCCACCTGACGAACCGATCGTAATCCGGTTTGAAGGTCATGTTGCCGAATATATGGGCGAGTACCTTGTAGTCTCCCGGTCCTTTGATCGCATGTTCCTGTATCCAAGGGGCTGAGGCGCCCGCGTCCTTCATTTCTTCCGTGTAACCGTGGGTTGTGCTGACGCTGCCCAGTGGCGTCTCATAGACAACCCGCATTTGATCGGCGTCGCCTTCCATTATGATGTCAATGTCCGGGGAGAATTCGAAACGGTAGGTATACTCTTTCAGGTGAACCAGCCCCAGACCACGATGCACGATATCTTCGCTGCTGTCCGGTTTGAGAAATTCCGGAACAATCTTGTGCAGGGCCCATCCTTCTGCCAGAGCAATCTCGTCGGCGCTTCTGTTTCTATGTTTTTCAGGCAGAGTACCGGCACGCTGATTGGCGTTATACCACAGGTCAATCCGCGGCACATAGGGGATCTTATCCACCATTTCTCCCTGGATGACTCTTAGTATTCGTTCCCGATGTGTCATCAAAATGATCTCCCTGAAGTTTTCGTTCCCGTTGCGCTGGAACTACAGCGTCGACAGCCAAAGTGCGCCAGGCTGAGGATGCTATCTGACGATATCAGAGTAACAGCATGAAAGGTAATAAGGAAAGAACCTTTACTCGTCTTATTAGGCCCGGTAGGATTAGAAATTTCTTGGAAGGTTATCTAACTTCTTTTAGCATCTTGAGACCAGAAAGGTCCGGAATGATTTTAGCCATCGATATATATCTCTGTTGAACCCTGTCGGCCTTTTCTTTGGCTAACTTATAAGCGATATAGTACCTGTATATATTGCTTACATACTGGACCGTTTCACGGCCGATTTTTTCCGCTGCGATCAATTCCACATTCTTGAACCATATGTTAGGTTCAAGTCCTCGGCGTTTCGCTTCACTCCTTAGGTCAAGTATTCTCTTTGGTCCAGCATTATAGGCTGCAAATGTCAATAAGTTCCTGTTTAAATTGTCTATTTTAGGTTCGTTGAAATATCTGTCCTGAATGAATCGTAAATATTTATGGCCCGCATGAACATTATCCTCAAGATTCTCAATATTGGGGATACCAACATTTTTATCGGCTGCCGTTTGCGGCAGTAATTGCATAATACCAAAGGCGCCACAGGGGCTGCGCTTACTATGGTCCAGTTGGGATTCCTGATAGGCAAGAGCCTTGGTCATTAAGTAATCAAATTCGTACTGGTCAGCATATTTTTTAAACAATTCTACAACTGAGTGATAACGGGCAATGGCTTCGGGCGGCAGAACATTTTTCACCCATTTATTATCGTGCAGATACTTCTTGAATATTACGTTTCCAACCTTCGTCCCCTTTTTGGTGGTCTCTAAAAAGGTATTTACAACTTCTGCGAGCCTGGGGCTATTTTTCCGGAAGGCCCAGCCAATGTCGCCATCTTCATTAATAGCGATATCTCGATAGAGCGTGAGATTGCTGAATATTTCACTCCATAAATTTGCTATATGATCATCCACCACAGTCATCGCAATCAAGCCCTCGCTTAACATCTGCAGTAGATCAGAATCTTCAAAATGTTCATCTGCCTGGATGATATTTACGGGCCGCAAGCCTCTTCTCTTGAAAGTCTTATTGAGCTCGACTAGATGTTGATAATAACTGGAGGACTTGCGGATATGGACTTTCCGGCCAGATAAGTCATCAATGGAACTCAGCGGGGGAGCCTGGGAATTGGTTATGACAATCTCTTTTACATTGGTGAGAAAAGGTTCGCTAAAATCCACCTTTTTTAATCGATCTTCAATAATAGTCAGATTGCCAACAGCAATATCTCCTTTCCCTTCAAGCAACGCAGGTATCAGCTGATCACGATAAACCGGAAGGAAAAGCACTTCCACTTGAAGGGGTTTTCTTTTATTTCCCCGATTAATGTAGTCCCTAAAAGCCTCAATCAGTTCGACGCTCACCCCTCGATACTGCCCCTTGTCAATGAAGAAGCCTATCTTGTCTAAGACAACAAGAACGCGAACAAGTCGGCGCTCTAACATGCCGTTAAAGTCACCTCTCCATTTTTCGTCTAAAGAGAGATGTCCAAATTCTTCTTGGTCTCTCTCTGCTTTTACAGCCTCAGGAATGAAAACAAAGATTAGGCTTATCATCAAAACAACGCACAGATGCCAACTCCATAGATTTTGAGAACTGTGGTTCGCATCGAAAGCAGTCATTCTGTTACTCCATGGCTACTGTCTTACCGGTACCGCGTGAGGGGGTCAAATCTGAAGGGTATTGATACTGCTAGGTGTTACTGCGAAAAGACGCCTTCGACCGCGATTGTTTACACTTTCACCTTTTAAATGATGACCAGTGATTTCAAGAAGAAACCTCTGGACCGTGTAAATTCCAATATATTTGTAACGAGACTTCCGTTAGCAACTTCTATTGAACCATCGCTTCAAAAGAGACGAGGCATGGGCCTTCATTTAATAAATCAGTTTATACTTGACAGCTATGCTAATTTTCAACTCTAAGCCGGGAAAGCAAGCAAGGCTGGCACAATTTAGTTTGAATGAACAAAATCTGCAGCAAAATGCATGCCATTCCAGGATTTATTTGAAAATCTGTTAGTTTTCAGGTTCATACGAGTTTAGCAGGCTTGGCCCTGAATTGTAGATGGGGGAGGCGATTACAGATTTTTTGAATAAAAAAACGGAATATCAAACTTTTAGATTCTGGAAGAGCCATCTTTGAACTCATTTTTGATCAATATTTTTCTATCAACATCAATAGGATTTGCCAATTCAGGCAGTCTTGGAGCATTAGATAGGGCAGCCTCTGATTTATCTACATTCCCAGATTCACAAAGTTTGGATTGTACCTGTTTTTCTAAGACCCAGCAGTCATTCGACTTCCTACCCTAGAGAACTTGAGATGGGCATGGGGACCCTGAAGAATTTTAGCTCCTCTCAACTGCCCTATGCTTTGTCTCAGGGGCCAACAGTGTCAAGAACTCTCGGGGGATGCCGGTGTCAAAGCGGCACAACTTCCCGGTTGCTGGATGGGTAAAGGCCAGCACCTGGGCGTGTAGCCCCATACGTTTGATGGGATTGAGATGCGAGCCATATTTTTTATCACCAATTATAGGGTGACCTAAATCCTGCATATGCACTCGAATCTGGTGCTTTCTGCCCGTTTCGAGATTGATCTGCAGCATGGTTAGGGCCTCGTTCCCCATGACTTTTCTGTAATGGGTCACCGCTCGCTTGCCAGCAGTTCCTTGTTTCCGTGACGAGTAGACAATAAAGGCCTTGCTCTCGGTCAGCCAGGAAGTGATTGTGCCTTCAGGTGACGTCACTTTACCTTCTACCACGCCAATGTAGGTTCGCTCGCTAATGGTAGCATTCCAGGTTTTCTGGATTTGTTGTTTGACTTTTTCACTTCTGGCAAACATGAGCAGTCCTGAAGTCTCTCTATCAATCCTGTGGATGATGAATATTTTATTTTCAGGAAGCTCTGTCTTGACGAAATTGCTGAGAATGGAATAGGCAGTTTTTCGTTTTTCCTTATCTGTGGCAATTGTGAGAAGGCCGCTAGGTTTGTTAATTACCACAATATCCTGATCTATATGGATAATATCGAGCTTGCAAAGATGCTTCCCCTTCAGATCCCGGTCCCATTTCACCTCCACGCGCTGCCCGGGCATAAGGGGATGATCAAATTGTCTGACAACCTCTTTATCGACAGAGACCTGCCCGTCTTTCAGGACAGCCTTCAGGATTTTACGATTTTTATGCGGTAAGTTACTAATAAGACTTGAAAGAATCGTGTCCTGCTGTTCCAGGGCAAAAGAGGAGACTTTCTCTTTATTCTTTTTACGGTAATTGGGACGCTTGTCATCTTTCATTTTATTGTGGATGTATGGATTATTCTTGACCTACTTGACACTGTCAGACTTGTCAGCGGGAAGGTCAAGTAGGTCTGGTTGGTGCAAGGGGAACGATTAACAGGAGAAATCCATATATAAGGCACTAGAAATTTTCATAAAGATAGCCATAGGTAACATTCTCATCGTCTTTTTGGGAAAATAGCTCAAATTAGCCGTATTTCAGGAGTGCCCTGATCCAGTTTACAGGGGCAGACCAGCAGATCAATCGGTCATTTCAAATCGTATAGTACTGGACTAGTTTAAGGGCGGGGGGAAGGTTATGATGCTTTCCGCGACACGCATAGGCAGTGTAAAATTGGGTAGTACATAATTGAGCTAGGAAGGGTTGGAACCTTATCTGATGGTTATTTCCACGCGGTGAGTTAGCGGGCTCTGTGCTTCGCTCCGATTGTTCTCGATAAAATTGGTCTCATCAAGTATTTGAGCCGTGATTATTTCATCTGAGATGTCGTGTAAAATCAAATAATTTCTTATTTCAGAAACCCGTTTTTGCGAGAGCGCAAGGTTTCTG
>CAJQNS010000062.1 GCA_905479735.1 uncultured Desulfofustis sp. | reverse complement strand
ACTGCCGTTTATCAGGGAACCGTTCCGCAAGCCCTACCTGCTGCTGGTGCCGATTTTCACTTTCGTCGATGTGGTGTATCTCGGCTTCAACCAGGGAATATACGGACAAGTCAGTTTTCTTGACTGGCAGTTGACATTCGGTCGCATCGACGCCTTATCAAATGTTTTCGCCTTCATCATGGCACTGATGGCCATCATCGCCACCCTCTACAGTCTGCAGGTAAAAGACTGCTGGCAGCAGATGGCCGCCTGGTTCTATGTGGCGGGTTCCATCGGGGCTATTTACGCGGGTGATTACCTCAGTCTGTTCCTGTTCTGGGAGATCATGGCCTTTGCCTCGACCTTTCTGGTCTGGTGCAACAAAGATCAAAAAGATGCCACTGCGGCTGGTTTCAGATATCTGCTGGTTCACACCTTCGGGGGCCTTCTGCTGCTTATGGGATTCGTGCTGCGCTATCAGGCTACCGGCAGCATTGCCTTCGAATTACTCGACTACGATACCCACAGCCTCTATACCTGGCTGATAATGTCAGGCCTGATGCTCAACGCCGCCGTCGTGCCGCTCCACTCATGGCTGCCTGACGCTTACAGCAAAGCGACTATCGGGGGCGCGGTGTTCATGTGCGCCTTTACTACGAAAACTGCGGTCTATACCCTGGCCCGAGCCTGTGCCGGATTCGATATCCTGATAGTGCTCGGGGTGGCCATGGCTATCTACGGTATCGTCTACGCCATTAACGAAAATGACGTACGCAGGCTGCTGGGTTGGGAAATCATCAGTCAGGTCGGCTATATGGTCGCCGGAGTCGGCATAGGCACGGCACTGGCAATCAACGGTGCCGCTGCTCATGCTTTTGCCCACATCCTCTACAAAGGTTTGCTGTTCATGGGCGCCGGAGCAATCATTCAGATGACCGGCAGGAGCCGCTTCACCGAGCTTGGCGGACTCTACAAAAAAATGCCTGTGACCATGCTGTTCATGATAGTCGGCGGGGTCTCGGTATCCGCTTTCCCATTCTTCTCGGGCTTTGTCTCCAAATCAATGATCATCGCCGCCAGCTATGGAGAACATCTGCTCTGGGCCGGGTTTCTGCTGACCATGGTTTCAGCCGGTACCTTCCTGGTTGCCGGCCTGCGCTTGCCCTATCTGCTCTTCTTCTGTGAACCAAAGTCGGCTGAAGTTGTCGAGCGGGCCGCCGATCCACCCTGGAACATGCAGGCGGCAATGATATTTGCCGGACTGCTCTGTTTCGTGCTCGGCACCTTTTATCCGCTGCTCTACTCCATGCTGCCCTATCAGGATGCACTCTATCATCCCTACAGCGGTTATCACCTCAGCGAAACATTGCAGATTCTGGCCTTTACGGCATTGGGATTCATGCTCTTTAAAGACCGGATTCTGGCCCGACCCACTATCAGCCTTGATCTCGACTGGTTCTATCGACGCGGTGGGCAGCTTGTTCTCTGGCTGGCCAGAAACCCGATTCAGTGGATAGACACCATGTGGGGGGAGGCTTATCGGGTTGTCGGACTGTTTCCATTGATGACCACTGCCCGCTTCTGGGCCTGGTTCGACTGGCACGGTATCGATGGGCTGCTGGACGGTTCTGCTCGGGGGGTGCGGTCACTGGGCCGCCTGCTGGCCAAAGTAATGCAGCGGGGCCAGATCCAACAGACCCTTGCTTATACGGTAACTTTTGTGGCGCTGGCACTTATCGCCTTCATCTGGATGTAATGCGAAGAATCAAGGACTAACCAAGATGGATCAACTTCTGATAAACCAGGGCTTCCCGCTCCTCAGCGCCTTGATCTTCCTACCGCTGGCAGGCGCCTTTGTCATGCTGCCATTCAAGAGCGAGGAAACGTGCAGATATATTTCTCTTTTTGTCACCACCTTGGTCGCCCTGCTCAGTTTTGTCTTGGTGGCTGGTTTTGACACGTCCACCGCAGCATTTCAGTTTGGTGAGACCCACACCTGGATCGAACCGCTCAATATCAACTATACCGTCGGGGTTGATGGCATCTCGATCCTGCTGGTGGCAATGACGGCGCTTATCTTACCGTTCTGTATCCTGGCTTCCTGGTCCTATATAAAAGTTCGGGTTAAACCGTTTTTTATCTGCCTTCTGGTCATGGAAACCGCGATGTTAGGTGTTTTCGTGGCCCTCGATTTCGTACTTTTCTATATACTCTGGGAGGCAATGCTTATACCGATGTATCTTATCATCGGTATCTGGGGCGGCCCGAGAAAGATCTATGCGTCGATCAAATTCTTTCTCTACACACTTGCAGGTTCCATCCTCCTGCTGGTGGCCATCATCTGGCTCTACTGGAAGAACTCCTACTCGTTCTATATCCCGGATATGATGTGGCAGCCTTACGGCATCACTCCCCAGGTCCTGGTATTCATCGCCTTTTTCATTGCATTTGCGGTCAAGGTACCGATGTTTCCGTTTCACACCTGGCTTCCTGCCGCCCATGTTGAAGCACCCACAGCCGGATCGGTAATCCTGGCTTCGATCCTTTTGAAGATGGGTACCTACGGGTTTGTCCGCTTTGCCCTGCCCATCGTCCCAGACGCCACCCTGCTGCTGATGCCATACGTGCTCTGGCTCTCCATCGCCGGTATCATCTATGGAGGTTTCACCGCCCTGGCCCAGCAGGACATGAAAAAACTGATCGCCTATTCTTCGGTCGGCCATATGGGCTTCGTCACGCTTGGTATCTTCGTACTTAATAAGCAAGGAATTGAAGGAGCCATCCTGCAGATGATCAATCACGGTGTCACCACCGGCGCCCTTTTTCTCTGCGTTGGCATGATCTATGAACGAACTCACTCCCGCGAGCTCTCGGCAGCAACGGGTGTGGGCAAATATATGCCGGTTTTCGTAACCTTCCTGGCCTTCTTCTCCCTGTCCTCATTCGGTTTTCCCGGAACCAACAGTTTCGTCGGAGAATTCCTGGTTCTGGCCGGGACCTTTGAGTTTGACGTAACCCTTGGGTTGGCCGCGATTCCCGGTGCTGTACTTGCCGCTGCCTACATGTTGAGAATGCTGCAGAAGGTTATCTGGGGAGGTCCCAATAACCCGGACCAGTCCTGGATAACCGATCTGAACAGCCGAGAAATTGTAACTCTGGCCCCATTTCTACTATTTGTTTTGTGGATCGGACTGAGTCCGGGGCCTTTTATAGAAATGATGGACATGAGCGTCACCGAGCTGCTCAACCAGTTCAATGCCTATAAGGCACAATCGGTGGCCGCGGTCGATATCCTGGTCACCCAATAATGCCACTGGTAAAGGATTAAAGGAACATTATGCTTTTTCTACCTGAACTGATTCTGCTTCTGGGAACACTCTCCCTGTTTCTGGTGAGCCTTGGCAGCCCGGCAATCGAGACTCTCCGAAAGCTGACCATCACCGTTTCGGTCCTGGTGCTCATTGCCACACTGGTCTGCCTGAAGCAGAACGGTTCACTCTTTTTCGATTCCTACCGGGTCGACTTTTTCTCTCAGCTGTTCAAGTTTCTCATCATCGCAGCAACCCTGGCTGTGTTGATCTTTTCAGAGCGCTCCCCGGGCATTAAGAGTGATGTAAAAGCCGAGTACTATGTCTTTCTATTCACTGGTGTTCTCGGCCTTATGATGCTTACCTCAAGCGTCGAACTTCTGGCCATTCTTGTCGCTTTGGAACTGTCCAGTTTTGCAGTTTATATCATGGTGCCGATGCGGTCTTCGAACAGCGCTGGTGCCCTGCAGATGGAATCGGGCATCAAATATCTGCTCTTCGGCGTTATGTCCACAAGCTTCATGCTGTTTGGTATGAGCTATATTTTCGGCCTCTGCGGTTCAACCTACCTCCACGATATCGCCAGCCGGATCGAGCCGCTGTATTATCAGCCGGCAGCGATCGTCGCTATGATCATGATCATGGCCGGCTTCTTTTATAAACTGGCGATCTTCCCATTTCATTTCTGGGTGCCCGATGTCTATGAGGGTGCGGCCAACGAAACCACCGCCTTCATCGCCGCAGTGCCCAAAATCGCCGCAGTGGCGGTCATGATAAGAATTGTTTCCTTGATCAGTGCTGAGGGCCAGACCGTAGTAAACCTGTTGCTTGTCTGTGCCATTTGCTCGATGTTTTACGGGAATCTGTCGGCCCTCGTCCAAAAAGATTTTAAGCGCATGCTTGGTTTTTCAGGAATCTCCCATGCCGGCTTCGTACTTTTCGGTCTACTTACACTCAGCAGTCAGGGGTATGCTACCTCGATCTACTATATCGTCGGCTATGCTGCCATGAATCTGGCCTGCTTCCTGGTCGTCTGTACCGTTGCCTCGTCAGGTGAGAACCTGGCCATAGAGGATTTTACTGGGCTTCATCAACGCTCCCCTTTTCTTGCCATCATCCTCGCCATCGGTCTTTTTGCCCTGGCAGGCATTCCGCCATTCGTTGGCTTCACCGGAAAATTCATGCTGCTGGTCAACGCCTTCAAACAAGGACATGTGCTGGCCGTTGTCCTGGCTGCCATTAACACCGCCATTGCCATTTATTATTATCTTTCAGTAGTAAGGGTTGCCTACTGCAGTGATCCCGAAGGGACAGCACCAAAGGTTGTTCCCGGTGCTATGACCACTGCGGTCTCAGTCCTGCTCCTGATCGTTATCGTAGCCATGGGCATTCTACCCGGCGCCTTTTTGCATATCACCTCCACGGCAGTTGGGACAATCCTATAAACTGATCGATAATCCCCATTCTGGTCACCACTCCTTCAGTAGATACGTCGTTTCTCAGATCCAGGGACTTGCGACTGCGGTAATCTGCACTATCGTGCCTGAATAATCCACCAACAATTCCACGACAGATTAATACTATCATGAATCCCTGGCTGATTTTCATCCTGGCTGTCATAGTCATAAATTTTCTTCTCAACAGCACCATCTCCCTGCTCAACCTCAAAGCGCTCTCCCCAGATCTGCCGGAAGAATTCAACGACATCTACGACCGGGGAAAGTATCGTCAGTCACAGGATTACACGCGCGTACAGACTATTTTCTCGCTTTTCGAGAACTCAATAATCACGGCCATCACCGTGCTCTTTCTGCTCGGCGGCGGCTTCAATCTGGTTGATCAATTCGTTCGCGGCTTCAACCTAGGCTCCATCACTAACGGTATCATCTACACCGGTCTGATAACCCTGCTTTCCTTTCTTGTCGGATTGCCTTTCTCGATCTACTCCACGTTCAAGATCGAAGCCCGCTTCGGCTTTAACCGCACCACTGCAAGGACATTCATTACCGATATCCTCAAATCAATCTTGCTGACCATTGTACTTGGGGCTCCCATTCTGGCGGCAATCCTCTGGTTTTTCGAAAATACCGGTTCTTATGGCTGGCTACTTTGCTGGCTGGGCACCGTCGCTTTTGGCTTCATTGTTCAATTCCTGGCGCCGGTGCTTATAATGCCACTGTTCAACAAATTCACCCCGCTTGAGGACGGACCGCTGAAAGATAAAATTCTAAGTTATGCAAGGTTCCAAAATTTCAAGCTCAGCGGCATCTTCACCATGGACGGATCAAAGAGATCCACTAAGCTGAACGCTTTTTTTACTGGATTTGGTAAATTCAGGAAGATCGTTTTTTTTGACACCCTGCTCGAGAAAATCGAGGATGATGAGGTCGTCACTGTCCTTGCTCATGAAATGGGCCACTTCAAGAAACGCCATATCTGGAAAATGATGGCCATCTCGATTCTGCAAACCGGTCTGGTCTTTTTTCTCTTGTCGCTGTTTCTCAATAACCCTGGATTATTCGAAGCATTCCAGATGGAGCATCTGTCGATCTATGCGAGTCTGTTTTTCTTTGCCTTTCTTTACTCGCCGATCAGCACCCTGCTGTCTGTACTCTTTAATATAATGTTAAGGGCCCATGAATATGAGGCCGACTATTATGCCGCAGAAACCACCGGTGCGTCGGAGGTCCTGGTTCAGGCCCTGAAAAAACTGAGCCTGGCAAACCTGTCCAACCTCACCCCTCACCCGGCTATGGTATTTTTCAGCTACAGCCATCCCCCGGTCCTGGATCGGATACGGGCTCTGAGAAAGGAAAAAAGCTAGACAAAACTGGAAGAACCCTCTTGCACCCGGGCACGGTGACGATTAAGATATTAGCTGAATATCTCGTACCATTTTCTTGGACCTTACCTTTTTTCACCACGCTTGGGAGCAAATCATGAATAAAAAAGACTTTAAAAATCCCCTTATTCAATCAGGCGCCATACTCCTTCTGGTCTTTCTGCTCATTTCCATCGTTGCCGGGTCCGGGTCCCAAGGAGTTTTGAGCTCGATCGGCGCACTGATCTCTGGTATTTTTTCCACCGTCATTTTTATAATTGGCCTCGGAATAGCAATCGTGGTCTCGATCGCCGTGTTGGTCGGGGTTTATCTTGCGGCGGTTTACTTCTACTCAGCCGACAAAGGACGCAATCTCGTTGATCAACTGAAGGCAGCCCTTTGTTCACTTTATAACAAAGTGAAAGGTACCCAGTTGAAAGCAAGGTTTACCGCTCCCAAAACTTCTGAATCGGAACCTGAAGCAAAGGCAGCGGCTGCCGCCAGGCAATCGGTCGAACCTGCTCCTCTGAAACAATCGTCGGCAACACAAGCGGCTGCTGAACCACCTGCCTACAATTGGACGATATTGGAGTCCAAGATAGACAGTCTGGACTCCAGACTTAGCGAATTGGCACAAAGTTCATCAGCCAACTCCGAGTGGATTTCGTCACTGCAGAAACGGTTGGATGAACTGTCCGTCGATGCAGCTGGTGAAGAGAAGCTTGCCGCGGTTGAGGAGACTCATCAAAAGCTCAGCGAGCAGCTTCAGGCAATTGGTACCGAGGTCGAAGCGAGTTCAGCAAACATACAGAAACTCGAACAGCAGTTTGGCGAGGACTTAAATGGTTTAAAAGAAGAACTGGCTGCCTTGCACGACAAAACCTCAGTTCCTGAGGTGATTTCAGGGATCCTATCATATATAGATTCAGCCGAAGACCGAGACAAGATCACAGACAAAGCCAAGGAGGCTATCGCCAGGGGTATGACCTACGCTCAAATTGACGATTTTTTCAAAGCTTCTCTGTCTCCAGAAGTTTACCAGGAGTTGGCTGCACACCCGCGGCTGACCAAGGATTTTCTGCGCTCGATCAAGAAAAAATTTTAGTTCAGTCCATTATTACGGCTTAGGGACCTAACCTCAAACCGTCCTCTCAACCAAGGGGCCAGCGCTGGGCCGACTCAGCTGCTTTGTTAATGCTGGGAGCGGAATCACAGCGTGCAAGGCTGCATGAGGGGATGAATTGGACTTCTGTTGCTATGATCTTTTTTTTGCGGCAGCTATACACCTGATCTTGCAAACCTCTTCTCTGATCAAGTTCCGCTGTCGTCGAATTTGGGACCATCTGATCCTTGCCTGATATTCAATCGTTATTATTTTTAACTATAGCGACAAACGTATTGACAAAGTGAGTGGTAGGGTATAGTTTGTCGCGGCTTTTGCGGTGCTAATTGGCGCGGTAAAAGTGTTTTGTGGGACGAGAATCTAGTTGACATTTATTAAGGGTTACATTAGATTGACGTTCTTCCGCACTCGTCA
>CAJQNS010000061.1 GCA_905479735.1 uncultured Desulfofustis sp. | reverse complement strand
GAAGGTGTTGGCTACCGTGCCAGTGCATCCGGCAAGAAACTGACCTTGAATGTCGGCTATTCGAATCCGGTGGAATTTGAGCTTCCTGAGAACGTTTCTGGCAATGTTGACAACAACACCACTATTGTTCTGGAATCGATCGACAAAGAAGCACTTGGTATGACTGCCGCCCAGGTTCGTGCCATCCGCAAGCCCGAACCTTACAAAGGCAAGGGTATTCGGTACGAAGGCGAGTATATCCAGCGCAAGGCTGGTAAGACCGGTGCGGCTGCAGCAGTATAATGACAGTAATTTGAGATATCTAACTGGTTGAGATAAAGACGATGGCAAAAACAAATCCCAGCGCCGTAGCCCGGAAAAAGCGGGTTAAACGGATTCGCAAGAAAGTTGTTGGCACGAGCGCGCGGCCGCGTCTGCGCGTATTCAAGAGCAGCAAGCATATTTATGCACAATTGATCGATGATTCGGCAGGAACGACGCTGGCTTCGACGTCCACTCTCGAAAAAGGTTTTGAGAGCGGAGATGAAAAAGGAAAGACAGTTGCGGCTAAAAAAGTCGGTATGCTGATTGCCGAAAAAGCAAAGGCCGCTGGTATTTCCAGTGTGGTTTTTGATCGAGGTGGCTGTCTCTATCACGGTCGCGTCAAGGCTCTTTCAGAAGGAGCTCGCGAAGGCGGATTGGATTTTTAACTCGTATTAATGGGGGTGTCCCTTGTCTGAATTTACACGTTCGAAAGGCGATTCGGCCGACGAACTCATTGAAAAAATTGTTTATATTAACAGGGTTGCCAAGGTTGTAAAGGGCGGCCGCCGGTTCAGCTTCAGCGCAATTGTGGTTGTCGGAGACGGCAAAGGCAAAGTCGGTTACGGGCTGGGCAAGGCCAACCAGGTGCCGGAGGCTATTCGCAAAGGCATCGAGCGGGCCAGAAAAGACATGAATTCCGTATCACTGACCGAGGTTTCGATTCCGCATGAAATTATCGGCAGGTACGGGGCTGGCAAAGTTCTGCTCAAACCTGCATCTGCTGGTACTGGAGTTATCGCAGGCGGTCCGGTTCGGGCGGTGCTCGAAGCAGCTGGAGTGCACAATATTTTGACCAAGTGTCTGGGGTCTCACAACCCGCACAACATGGTCAAGGCCACTCTGGATGGTCTGAGAAGACTAAGAAGCCCTCAGAAAATAGCTGAATTGCGTGGCAAGACCGTAGAAGAGATCCTCGCCTGAAAAGCGCAGGCTCTCCTCGTTGACTGCATCACAGAAATAGAGAGAATAAATCGATACAAGGTGTAATCAGATGGCTGATACAATTACCTTTACCCAGGTTAAGAGCGGAATCGGTAGTCCCAAAAAGATCCGGGCAACGTTGACCGGCCTGGGTCTAACAAAAATGCAAAAGACCGTGACGCGCAAGGACACTCCTGAGATCAGGGGAATGTTGGCCAAAGTCGCGCACCTCGTTCATGTGGAGGAGGCATAAATGATATCACTGGCAAATCTTTCTCCCCAGAAGGGATCGAGAAAAGATCGTAAACGGCTTGGCCGGGGACCGGGAACCGGACTTGGCAAGACATCCGGACGTGGTCACAAAGGAGCCAAGTCACGCTCGGGTTACAAATCAAAACCGGGATTTGAGGGCGGTCAGATGCCCCTGCAGCGGCGTCTGCCGAAGCGCGGTTTTAATAACAAGTTCCGTAAAGAAGTCGACATTGTAAGTCTGACTCAGCTTGACAAATTTGAATCGGGCCAGGAAGTAACCACCCAGACCCTGGTAGAGGCCGGTATGGTCAAGGCCGGCCGAATGGCGAAGGTTCTGGCCAACGGTGAAATTACCAAGCCGGTGACGGTCAAAGTCGAGAAAGTCAGCACTCAGGCAAAGGAACTGATCGAAAAAGCCGGCGGTTCTGTATCCGAGAGTTCGGCTCCAGCAGAGTAGCAGGAAAGAAGTTCTGAAAAAGTGGCCGCTCCCAGCAGGAGGGCCGCTTTTTAACGTCTAAGGACTATTATGAGCGGATTGCAAAGCGCAGCACAGATACCAGAGCTAAGAAAAAGGCTGCTGTTCACCCTGATGATGCTCGCGGTTTACCGGGTCGGTGTGCAGGTGCCGACACCCGGGATCAACAGCGAGGCCTTGACCGCTTTCTTTCAGCAGAACGCGGGTAACCTGTTCGGCATGTTCAACATGTTTTCCGGTGGGGCGTTGGAAAATTTTTCCATCTTCGCCCTGGGGATCATGCCCTATATCAGTGCCTCGATTATTATGCAGCTGCTCACCGTGGTGATACCCCAGCTTGAAGCACTGAAAAAAGAGGGTGAATCCGGACGTCGAAAAATAACCCAGTACACCAGATACGGTACGGTGGTCCTCAGTGTTATCCAGGGATCCTTCATTGCCGTTGGGCTCGAGGGCATGACTGGTCCCGGTGGAGAGATGATCGTCTTGGATCCTGGGGTTCAGTTCAAGCTGATGACCATGATCACCCTCACCTCAGGTACCGCCTTTCTGATGTGGCTCGGTGAGCAGATGACCGAGCGAGGTGTCGGGAACGGTATTTCGTTGATCATATTTGCCGGTATCGTGGCCCGGGGACCATCTGCCATCATCAACTCCTTCGAACTGGTCAAAGCCGGTGAGATCCAGATCTTTTTCGTACCGTTCATCGTCCTTATGATGTTTGGTGTCATCGGTCTGATCGTCTTTTTCGAAACTGCTCAGCGGCGTATTCCAATTCAATATGCCAAACGAGTCGTAGGCCGACGGGTCTATGGTGGGCAAAGTTCACACCTGCCATTGAAGATCAATGTGTCGGGCGTTATTCCGCCGATCTTTGCTTCGTCGATCATGATGTTTCCGGCAACTATTGGTAGCTTCATACAGATCGACTGGGTTCAGAGAGCTTCCGCGGCCATGTCGCCGGGAACGGTTTATTACTATATTTGTTTTATTGGTCTGATCGTTTTCTTCTGCTTCTTCTATGCTGCCGTTCAGTTCAAGCCTGAAGATGTGGCGGAAAATTTAAGAAAGAACGGCGGCTTCATCCCCGGCATCAGGCCCGGTAAACGAACCGCCGAGTTCATAGATAAAGCGCTGACCAGACTGACGGTTATCGGTGCCATTTATCTGAGTGCAGTATGTGTGCTGCCGACTATTTTGATTTCGAAGCTGAACCTGCCATTCTACTTTGGAGGTACGGCTCTGCTGATTGTGGTTGGCGTCGGCATCGATACTATTTCCCAAATTGAGTCTCACCTGGTTATGAGAAATTACGAAGGTTTCATGAAGCAGGGGAGAATCAAGGGCAGGAGATAAGAGGTGATCGCTTCGGCAAGTGGTTCGTCCGGGAAATCGATCACGATCAAGAGTCGTGACGAAATCCGGATTCTGGAGGATGCTAATCGGATTGTTGCTGAAGTACTGGTGATGCTGCAGACTACGGTCGAACCCGGGATCAGCACCTTTGAGCTAGACCGGCTTGCTGAGGAACTCTGCCTGAAAAGAAAAGCGCTACCAGCGTTTAAGGGGTACCGGGGATTTCCAGGAAGCTTGTGTGTGTCGATCAACGAAGAGGTGGTGCACGGCATTCCTTCCAGGAAACGAAAATTGAAAAAGGGCGATATCATTTCGGTGGATTTCGGCACCCTTTATAAAGGTTATTACGGCGACTCTGCGGTGACGATTCCGGTCGGCAAGATCGATGGCCTCAAAGACAAGCTTCTGAAAATCACCGAAGAGTCGTTGCACAAGGCAATTGAACAGGTCAGGGAAGGGAACCGAGTTGCCGATGTATCCGCAGCGGTTCAGGATCACGTTGAGAACAACGGATTCTCAATTGTCAGGCAGTTTGTCGGCCATGGTATTGGTACCTCCCTGCACGAAGGACCGGAAATACCGAACTTCGTCCAGGATAACAGTTCCCCTCGCCTGAAAGAGGGGATGGTGCTGGCGATTGAGCCAATGGTTAATGCCGGGACCTACAAGGTGAAAGTACTGAGGGATGGATGGACAGTGGTTACCAGTGATAAAAAACCTTCCGCCCACTTCGAGCATTCGGTGGCAGTCACAAGCAATGGACCGCTGGTACTGAGTTCTCGGGCACCGTTCAATGGGGAGGAGAAATAATACTTCTCTTTTCTTATTCTGTGTATTATAGTGATCTGTTTTGACGATTATTAATTAGCTCAGGAAAATTTATGGCCAAGGAAGAAGCAATAGAAGTTGAAGGAACGATCATTGAACCCTTACCCAATGCCATGTTCAGAGTGGAGCTGGATAACGGCCACAAGGTTCTGGCTCACATCTCCGGCAAAATGCGCATGCATTTTATTAAGATTCTACCGGGTGACAGGGTAACCGTTGAGCTTTCTCCTTATGACCTGACGCGTGGCAGAGTGACGTTCAGGGCAAAAAATGCCAAGAAAAAGAAATAATTGAGGTTGTACCATGAAAGTACGGTCATCGGTAAAAAAGATTTGCAGCGACTGCAAGGTGTATAAGCGGAACGGCGTTGTCCGCGTGTCGTGCAAAGTCAAGAAACATAAGCAGAAGCAGGGATAGTTTTTATCCATCCGGAAAACAGAGTAAAGGAGATACATCTTGGCACGTATAGCAGGAGTTGACCTTCCCAAAAACAAGCACATGGATCGGGCCTTGACCTATATTTACGGTATCGGCCTGACCTCGGCCCGGAAGATTCTCGACGCGGTTGATCTTCCCCACACGATGAATAGTGACGATCTCAGCGGCGACGATGTGAATCGGATCCGCACAGTGATCGAAAGCGATTATATCGTAGAGGGTGACAGGCGTAGAGAAGTGTCCATGGATATCAAGCGGCTTATGGATCTTGGCTGCTACCGTGGCAGACGTCATCGTCAGGGGCTACCGGTGAGGGGACAGAAAACCAAAACCAATGCCCGGACCAGAAAAGGCCCCCGTCGTGGAGCCGTACGCCGGAAATAAATTCAATAATCTGACAGGTAGATACGAATGGCTGCAAAAAAGACGGAAACCCGGTCTAAGCGCAAGGTAAAAAAGAATATTCCCGAAGGTATTGTACACATCTACTCGACCTTCAATAATACCATTGTGACGATTTCCGATAAACAGGGAAACGTAGTCTCATGGTGTAGTTCTGGTGTGCTGGGATTCAAAGGCTCCCGTAAGTCCACACCGTTTGCCGCTCAGAATGCGGTTGCCGATGCAACCAAGAAGGCGACCGACCAGGGGATGAAAAAAGTCGAAGTAAAGGTGAAGGGGCCCGGACCCGGACGTGAAGCTGCCCTGCGTGCGCTTCTCAACGCCGGTCTCGAGGTTACCCGGATCTACGACGTGACCCCCATACCGCACAATGGTTGCAAACCCCCCAAGCGCCGCCGCGTTTAAAGGGGACGATAGTTGTCATCTGAGGGGCTTTTCAGCATTTAATCAACGGAGGCAAAGTTGGCTAGAGATACAGGAGCAGCGTGTCGACGCTGCAGGCGTGAAGGACTTAAACTGTTCTTGAAGGGAGATCGGTGCTATTCCGACAAATGTTCGTTTGAGCGTCGAGCATACGCCCCGGGACAGCATGGTCAGGCACGATTCAGAAAACAATCTGATTTTGCGGTTCAGCTCAGGGAGAAACAAAAGGTCAAGAGTATGTACGGAATGCTTGAAGGCCAGTTTCGCCAATATTTCAAGAAGGCCGATCTCCAGAAAGGAGTTACCGGTGAAAACCTTCTCATAATGCTTGAACGCCGGCTGGACAATGCCGTTTTCCGGATGGGCTTTGCTTCGTCCAGAAATCAAGCCCGCCAGTTGGTCAGGCATAAGCACGTGATGGTTAACGGCAGAAAGGTGAACGTTCCTTCCTACCAAGTTATAGTAGGGGATGTGGTTACCATCAAGGAAAAAAGCCGGGCTAACACCATGATCAACGAAAGCCTTGAAGCTGTTGAACGCCGCGGCGTGCCGAGTTGGATTGAACTTGATAAAAAAGGGTATGCTTCGACGATTAAAGCGTTACCGAACAGAGAAGAGCTGACTATGCCGATTCAGGAGCAGCTCATCGTTGAACTTTACTCAAAATAATTAGACAAAAGGAATATCGACGGAACCCCGTTTCAGCTGAACTGGGGTTTCCGTCGTTATCAATTGAAAACCCTTCTACGATGGAGACAACTCGTCTTCTATCTTCGCCTGTCTGCACATATTGTGTTGATACACGGATAAAAGGGTTTTGCAAATCACAGATAAAGGGATGATATGACTCACGCTGCCGACGAGAACATACCTTCTTACAGGAACTGGCACGAGCTTATTAAGCCTGAAAAGCTCGAGACGGACAAGGACAGTCATACGAACTCTTATGCGAAAATTGTCTGTCAGCCTCTTGAACGTGGATTTGCCACGACAATAGGCAATTCATTGAGAAGGATTCTGCTTTCCTCAATTCAGGGAGCGGCCATTACCACGGTTAAGATCGAGGGCGCGCTTCATGAATTCACTACACTCAAAGACGTGATGGAGGATGTGAGCGAGATTATCCTGAACGTCAAGCAGATCCGCCTCAAGCTCAATTGTGAAGAACCACAGAAAATCGTGGTTGAAAAAAAGGGTGCCGGCGAGGTCAGGGCAGGAGATATCACCCCGTCCGCTTATGTTGAGGTGATGAATCCTGAACAGCTGATCTGCACGCTGACTGGTGACACGGAGTTCTCCGCCGAAATGACGGTTGAGTGGGGCAAAGGCTATCTGCCTGCTGAGCGTCAGGAAAAGGATGAGTTGTCCATTGGCCAGATACCCATCGACGCAATTTTTTCGCCGATCAAACGGATGCAGTACGTCGTTTCCCAAGCCCGTGTCGGCCAGATGACTGATTACGATAAGCTGACCATGGAAATTGAGACCGACGGTAGTGTGACCCCCGAGGATTCACTCGCTTACGCCGCCAAGATTCTCAAGGATCAAATGTCCATCTTCATAAATTTCAACGAGGAAAGTGCGGAGCCTGAGAAAGAGGAAGAGGCTGACGATGATCTGCCGCCGTTGAATCCCTATCTCGATAAATCGGTCGAGGATCTCGAGTTATCGGTGCGGTCGGCCAATTGTCTTAAAAATGCCGAGATCTACTTTATTGGCGATCTGGCCCAGAAGACCGATCAGGAAATGTTGAAAACCAAGAATTTTGGGCGTAAATCGCTCAACGAGATCAAGACCCTGCTGGCCGAAATGGGTCTCACCCTTGGGTTGAAATTCGACAAATGGCAGCGTCCGGAAATACCTGAAAAGAAAACGGAATAGAATAATCAGTTGAGGATAGAATCATGAGACACGGAAAATCGGGCAGAAAGCTCGGCCGCACAAGTTCGCATCGCAAGGCAATGTTCAGGAACATGGTCACTTCCTTGTTCGAACATGAGCGAATTGTCACTACCGAGCAGAAAGCCAAGGAGTTAAGACCCATTGCCGAGAAGATGATTACCCTGGCCAAGCGCGGTGATCTGCACGCCAGAAGGCAGGCCCTGAGCTATATCCAGAGCAAGGACGTGGTGGCCAAACTCTTCGATGAAATTCAAGGTCAGTTTGCCGACCGTCAGGGAGGATACACCAGAATCATCAAGACCGGTAACAGGCTGGGCGATGCCGCTCCCATGGCGATCATCGAACTGGTCGGTTATGAAGAAGATCTGGGTGAAGAAGAAGACGAAAGCTGATTTTCTTATCAATCAACCGTGGTGAAAAGCTGGCAATGAACTCCGTTCATGTCAGCTTTTTTGCGTTCTGAAGCTATGACTGAATCCAAACAATTTCCTGAAGGAATGCAGCCGCTTGGCAGCCAGGAATTCACCTTCAAGTGCCATCCGGGTGTCTCATGTTTCACTGTCTGCTGTAAAAATGTGGAACTCGATCTTTATCCTTACGATGTAGTCAGATTGAAGAAACGGCTGTCGATCGATTCTGAGACTTTTATGCGTTCGCACACCGAGCTGAAAAAGGGTGCCAACCCCTACTTTCCAACAGTGATTCTCAAGCTGGTATCAGCTGGAAGTGAACACCAGTGCCCATTTCTGGACACACAGGGTTGTAGAGTATACGAAGATCGCCCCACAGCCTGCCGGACTTATCCGCTTGAACGAGCAGTTGACAGAAATGGTGAGAGGGGTCGTGTAAGCGATTTTTATTTCCTGACCAATCACGACTACTGCAAAGGCCATTATGAGGCCCAGCAGAACAGTGTGAAAAAATGGCTCAGAAGTCAGCATCTCGATCAGTTTAATCAGATGAATGATCGCTGGGCCGAGGTCGACACTCTGTTCACGACCAACCCCTGGAAAGGTGAGGGTAGCGGTGGTCCGAAGCAGCAGATCGCTTTTATGGTCTGCTATGATATTGATGGTTTTAGAAATTTTTCCGAGCAGCAGCGTCTGCTCGACCACTATCGTCTCAACCGGGAGCAGAAAAAGAGAATTGGTGGAGACGACGCGGAGTTACTGAAATTCGGTTTCGAGTGGCTCAAAGAAATCTTTGGCGGGCGCTCTTCACTGATAAAAAAATAGAAGGTTCGCCGGAGGAGAAACAGGGCCCGCCAGATGCTTGCAAGAAGGTGGGTTTTGTGTTAAAAGAAAATGTTTTGCGCCCAACATTTGGGTGATAATGTTAAAAGCCAGTAAATACACACATTCCCAGCCAATCTGGTGTCGGCAGTGAGTCGATCAACGGGGAGTGGAGGAACAACCAGAAGGAGGTTAACCATGGCAAACGCAAGTGTAAAAGAGATGCTGCAGGCAGGCCTGCATTTCGGTCACCAGACCAGGCGCTGGAACCCGAAAATGAAACCCTATATCTACGGTCCGCGTAACGGTATCTATATCATCAATCTGGATATTTCCAAGCGCATGTTCGACAAAGCCTGCGATTTCATCACCAATGAAATCGGGGCCGGTGGAACTCTTCTGTTCGTGGGCACCAAGCGCCAAGCCCAGGCAATTATCCGAGAACAAGCGAAGCGCTGTAATATGTACTATGTCGACCATCGCTGGCTCGGTGGAATGATGACCAACTTCCAGACCATCAAAACCAGTGTCGATCGGCTCAAGTCGATCGAGTCCATGCAGGAGGATGGCTCCATCAACAAATTCCCCAAAAAGGAAATTCTGATGATGGAGAAAGAGCGGGTAAAACTCGAACGAAATGTTGGTGGTATCAAGGATATGAGGGTGCTCCCCAGCGCTCTTTTTGTTGTCGATCCCAAGGCCGAAACGATCGCCGTTAACGAGGCCAAAAAGATTGGTATCCCAATAGTCGCAGTCACCGATACAAATTGCGACCCGGACGGTATCGACTACCTGATTCCTGGCAACGATGACGCTATAAAGGCAATTAAACTGATCAGTCACTATGTTGCCGAGGCGGTCCTGCAGGGACAGGCCATGCGCGACGGTGAGGAGGCCTCAGAAGAGGCAGTCGAAGCAGCAATGGCCGATGCCGAACAAGACAGCGTTCTGGAAGGTACCGAGGCAGAAGACTCTGAGAAAGCTGCCGAGTAACCTCGCAGTCTATATCCAGCGAGGGCTGGTGGAAAAATGAGAGGGGCAGTCGTCAGACAGCCCCTTTTCGCTATAGCGGCAAAATCGCTTGATTCAATTTCGGTCATGCCTTGCCGTACCTGACCAATAACTTACATCAGACAAGAGGAACTGTACCGGTTGGCAAAGCGGTACAGCCATGTACGGAGGAATATCATGAAAATCACCACCCAGATGGTTAAAGAGCTGCGCGACAAAACCAGCGCCGGAATGATGGATTGCAAAAAGGCTCTGAGCGAAACCGATGGAGATATGGAAAAAGCAGTTGACCTGCTTCGCAAAAAGGGTCTTGCCGTTGCCGCTAAGCGGGCGGGACGGGCCACTTCTGAAGGTGCTGTCGAGACCTACATTCACGCGGGCGGAAAGCTCGGTGTTATGATTGAACTCAATTGTGAAACGGACTTCGTTGCCAAAACCGATCAGTTTCGAGAACTGGCTCGTGATCTGGCAATGCACGTTGCCGCCTCCAATCCGGTGGCTATCGACCGTGAGAATGTACCTGCGGACGTCCTGGCCAGGGAGAAGGATATCTACGTCCAGCAGGCGCTGGAATCTGGCAAGCCGGAAAATATCGTAGAGAAGATTGTCTCCGGTAAAATTGATAAGTTTTTGGCTGAAATCTGCCTGCTTGAACAGAAATACGTCAAAGACCCCGATCTCAGCGTTCAGGATCTGTTGACCGATTGTGTAGGGAAAATGGGTGAGAATATTTCCGTGAAACGGTTCGCCCGCTTTCAGATTGGCGCGGAATAGACCGACTTCGGTTCCGGTCTGAACCCGCAATAGATCAATTCAAAACGGGAGCACTTCGATGCAGGTCAAATATCGACGAATACTACTGAAACTGAGCGGTGAAGCACTTATGGGTGAAGATTCGTTCGGGATCAGTACTACTGTGATCGATTTTGTTGCATCGGAAATCAAGGCCGTTGTCGGTCTGGGCGTCGAAATCGGTCTGGTGATCGGGGCAGGAAATATCTTCAGGGGCGTGGCCGGGGCCAGCAAAGGCATGGATCGCTCCACCGCCGACAACATGGGTATGTTGGCCACGGTAATGAACAGTCTGGCCATGCAGGATGCACTGGAGAGGTGCGGGGTCGATACCAGGGTGCAGTCGGCTATTCCCATGCAGTCGGTCTGTGAACCTTATATCAGGCGACGGGCGACCAGGCATCTGGAAAAAGGCCGAACCGTAATTTTTGCCGCCGGTACAGGCAACCCTTATTTCACCACCGATTCAGCCGCGGTGCTCAGGGCACTGGAAATTGACGCCAATCTGATCATTAAGGCTACCAAGGTCGATGGCGTTTACGATAAAGATCCGGTAAAATATTCAGATGCCGTAAAATATGACCGGCTCACCTACGATACGGTACTCAAGCAGGGGCTTCGGGTAATGGATGCTGCCGGAATTGCGCTGGCCAAGGAAGACAAGAAACCTATCCTGGTGATGAATATGACTGTACCCGGTAATGTCAGAAAAGCGGTGCTTGGCGAAAATGTGGGGACTTTGATCAGCTTGGAATAGAAGACCACTTTCAATTCAACGAAACGGGTGAGAATATGAGCGATGTGATTCTGGAAATGGCTGAAAAAATGGAAAAAAGTGTCGAGGCGTTCAAGAACGAACTGGCCAAAGTCCGAACCGGACGGGCATCACTCGCTTTGCTTGACGGAATCCAGGTCGAGGCCTACGGTAGCGCCATGCCGCTCAATCAGGTCGGTACGCTGACCATTCCCGAGAGTCGTACCATCGCCATTCAACCCTGGGATCCCCAGGTGCTGGGAGCCATCGAAAAGGCAATTCTGAAATCTGATGTCGGTTTGACCCCTGCCAATGACGGCAAGATCATCCGATTGAACATTCCCCAGTTGACGGAGGAGCGGCGCAAGGAGCTGGTCAAACAGGTCAAAAAGATTGCTGAGGAGTTTCGGGTGGCAGTCAGAAACATCCGTAGAGAGGCCATCGATCAGTTGAAAAAGCAGAAAAAAGATAAAGAAATATCCGAAGACGATCTTTTCAAGCTCCAGGATGATGCCCAGTCCGAAACCGATGACTACATCGCTCAGATCGACGAGATTAGCGGAGCCAAGGAAAAAGAGGTGATGGAGGTCTGAGAGGCGCTCTGGCGCCGTTTCACAGTCCTGATACCGATTGATGAGCTTTTCAGCCCCCCTCGATCCGGAACGCCTTCCCCGCCATGTTGCCATTGTCATGGACGGCAATGGCCGCTGGGCCAAACAGCGCAGGAAACCAAGAATCTACGGACATAAGGTAGGTGCCGATTCGGTTCGGGAGATCGTTGAAATGTCCCGGGAAATTGGTATCGGGCACCTGACCCTGTACGCCTTTTCCACAGAAAACTGGAATCGTCCGGAGCAAGAGGTCTCCGGTCTGATGAACATCCTCAAGTCCTATCTGGTCTCGGAATTGAGCAGGATGGAGAAAAACGAGATTCGTCTCAATTGCCTGGGTGAAACAGCCAAGCTGCCTGGAACCGTCCGCCAGACTTTGGAGGATACAGTCAGACGCACCGCCGGCAATGATAAAATGGTACTCAATCTGGCCCTGAGCTACGGGGCCCGTGATGAGATCTGCCTGGCCGTGAAAAACATCGCTCAACTCTGCCTGGACCTGAAGCTCAAACCGGAGCAGATCGATCACCAATTTCTCTCCGATCAGCTCTATACTGCCGGACAGCCCGATCCCGATCTGTTGATTCGAACCGGAGGGGAACAGCGACTGTCAAACTTTCTTCTCTGGCAGGCTTCCTATGCGGAAATCTATTTTACCGAAACAATGTGGCCGGAGTTCAGGAAGAAGGCCTACCTCGAGGCGCTGCTCGACTACCAGAGCAGGGAACGCCGGTTCGGAAAAACCGGGGAGCAGATCACCGATAAGGTATCATGAACCGTATTATACCCGGCATACTGCTGGCAATTGGCTGGCTGCTTCTGCTGGCCCTGGGATCATTTCAACTCTTCTGGGGGGCCATGGTTCTCATCGGGTTCCTCGGCAGTCGTGAGTATTGCCGGATGGCGTTTGCCGACTACCTGTACGAATCCGATCGGGTCCTGCTGCCCCTGATCCTGATTCTGCCCATACTGGGAGCGCTCTTCTGCCGCCAGTCTGCGGTTGTCGTACCAGCCGGGCTGTTGCTCGGCTTTATCACTCTGGCTGTTTATGTTTTCAACCACTATCATCGTTTTGAGGCTCCCCTGATGGTTTTGTCGAGGGCGACTTTGGGGCTTGTATTTGTCGGCTTTCTCGCTTCACATCTGATCCTGATACGGGGTCTTGGCGACGGAGCCTCCTGGTTGATTATTCTCACCGCGATCACGGCTGGATCCGATACCGGTGCTTATTTTATCGGTTCCCGGTTGGGCCGGCGTAAACTGTGTCCAAACATCAGTCCCAACAAAACTGTTGAGGGCGGCTTTGGCGGAGTTGCCGGAGGGGTGGTGGCCGGCCTTGCGTTCTATCTGATCTTTCCGGTGGCAGCGCCGATCTGGTTTGTCGCCCTGCTGGCCGTCCTCCTGTCGGTGGCCGGGATGGTGGGCGATCTGGTAGAATCGGTTGTCAAACGTGGCTATCGGGTCAAGGATTCTGGAACGCTGCTTGGCGGTCACGGTGGTGTCCTCGATCGTATCGATTCGCTGCTGCTGGCGTCCCCCGTGCTATATTACATGCTCATCTATTCAGGTTTTTGATGAAGAATCTTTCCGTTCTCGGATCCACTGGCTCAATAGGCATCAACGTTCTCAACATCGTTCGTCAGTTTCCCGATCGGTTTCAGATTCTCGGCTTGGCCGCAGGCCGCAATGTCAAATTGTTCAGCGACCAGATCCTCGAGTTTAAGCCGAAATTGATCTCGGTGATCGATGAGGGACATGCCGAGCAGCTCTTGACCATGCTGCCCTCGGAGTTTGCTGATCGGATTGTCTGGGGAAACGAGGGAAATGTTGCGGTGGCCGCTCTGGATGGAGTCGAGATGACTATCTGCGCGGTGGTAGGTGCTGCTGGCCTGCTGCCCACCATCGGCGCCATCGAAGCAGGCAAGGACATAGGCCTTGCCAACAAGGAGACACTGGTCGTGGCCGGCAGGCTGGTGATGCAGAAGGTGCGCGACAATCGGGTTCGGCTGCTGCCCATCGATTCCGAACACAGCGCCATTTTCCAGGCGCTTGAAGCCGGACGGCGCGAGGATGTCTCCCAGCTTATTCTTACCGCCTCAGGTGGGCCGTTCCTGCACACCCCGACAGAGGATCTTCTCAAAGTGACCTGTGACGAGGCGCTTAACCACCCGAACTGGTCCATGGGCAAAAAAATAAGCATCGACTCGGCCACCATGATGAACAAAGGACTCGAAGTCATCGAAGCCCATTGGCTTTTTGGCATGGAACCACAGTCCATCAGGGTAGCCGTACATCCACAGTCCATAGTCCATTCACTGGTTGAGTATCAGGACGGATCGGTACTGGCCCAGCTGGGTATTCCGGATATGAAAATCCCGATTGCCTACGCCCTGTCCTATCCCGAGCGTATTGCCCTGGGGTTGAAACCGCTGAATCTCTGGCAATGCAGTGACCTCGAGTTCTATGAACCAGATTTCACACGCTTTCCGGCTTTGCGGCTGGCTTTCGAGGCACTCGAGCGGGGTGGTACAAGCAGTGCCGTGTTGAACGCGGCAAACGAGGTGGCGGTGGCGGCTTTTCTCGATATGAGGATTTCCTTTCCCCAGATTTCCACCATTGTCGAACAGACCATGTCCAGCCTTGAAAACGGCCAGGATCTGGATCTGGCAGGCTTGATTGAGGCCGACGGCGAGGCCAGAAAACTGGCCGAATCGCTCATACCCAAGTAAAGATCTCAGAAGATTTCTTGAACTATTAGCTATGAATACGTTCGTATCCTTTATTGTTGTTCTCGGTGTTCTCATATTTGTCCATGAACTCGGCCATTTTCTGTTCGCCAAGTTGTTCAAGGTCAAGGTCCTCAAATTCTCCCTCGGCTTCGGGCCAAAACTGATCAGTAAAACAATCGGTGAAACCGAATACCTGATCTCTGCATTTCCGCTCGGCGGCTATGTAAAGATGCTCGGAGAGAATCCAGATGAAGCTGCCGATTCCGAGGATCAGGAGCGCTCTTTTGCTGCCCGGCCGGTCTGGAATCGATTCTTCATTGTGCTGGCCGGTCCTTTGTTCAATCTGCTGTTCTCCGTCTTTTTGTTTTTTCTCATATTTCTGGTAATGGGAATCCCTGAAAACCGGGATACAACAGAAATCGGCGAAGTCAGTTCCGGGTCTCCGGCAGCCCAATCAGGTATAGAGGCGGGGGACACGATTATCGGCATCGACGGCCAAACGATCAGTAGCTGGATGGAAGTGCTCACCACCGTCTCGACCAGTGAGGGCCGGCAGCTCGAGTTCAGAATAGTGCGCGAAGGTGAGGAACTGACCATTCCCGTCACGCCGAGAATTGACAGCGTTACCAACGTCTTCGGCGAAGAGGTCGAACAGCGCTTTATGATTGGCATCGTCAAGAAGGAGCAGATCGACTACCGCCGGGCCGGGCCCTTCGAGGCACTGCAGGCCGGTATCTGGCAGACCTGGATGTTCATCTACCTGACCTTTATGGGGGTGGTGAAAATAATCCAGAACGTGGTTCCGGCTTCCGAACTTGGCGGACCCATTCTGATCGCCCAGCTTGCCGGTGAGCAGGCCCGGGCCGGTTGGCTTAACCTGGCCCATTTCATGGGGCTGCTGAGTGTCAACCTGGGTATTCTCAACCTGCTGCCGATCCCGGTACTCGATGGTGGTCATCTGGTATTTCTAACCATTGAGGGAATCCGGCGTAAACCGCTTAATGAGCGGGCCCAGATTCTGGCCCAGCAGGTTGGCATTGCCCTGCTCGGGACTCTGATGCTCTTTGTCTTTTACAACGATATCGTCAGGATATTCAGCCAATGACATCCGCTTCTGCCATACTTGCCTTCGATACGGCAACCAGTAACTGCTCGGTGGCCATCACCCGAGGGGGCTTTACTGACGGGCAGGTGCTGGGGGCACTCAGTTTCGACTCTGGCGTCACCCACTCTCGGCGGCTTCTCGGTTCCATTGACTGGCTGTTGCAGACTGTTGATATGAAAATTTCCGACATTGGCACCCTGGCCCTGGGAACCGGTCCCGGCAGTTTCACCGGCCTGCGTATCGGCATGGCTACCGCCAAAGGCTTCGCCCATGGCCAAGGACTGCCGCTGATAGGCATCAGCTCGCTGGACGCGGTGGCTGCCTCGGTCCACTCTGAAAGGCTGATCTGTGTGGCGATGGATGCCAGGAAGAAGGAGGTATACTGCTGTTTTTACCGCTATCGACCGGGAGGGGAAGTGGTGAGATGTTCAGAGCCGGCAGTTATGCCACCGAAAGCTCTGGCTGGACTGATCAACGAACCGGTGACGATAGCGGGCGACGGGGTACGTGTTTATAATGATGTTTTCAGCGAGCTGCTGGGAGAGAAAGCTGAACTGCTGACCAGGATAAGTTCGCCCTCGGCAGCTAATATTGGGTTTCTCGCTTCGGTTGAGCAGGCGGCGGGCAACTATCTCGATCTCGATCAGGCAGCACCTGAGTATGTGCGCTCTTCAGATGCACAATTGAGCCTGGTGAGCCCGCTCAAGTCCGGATAAATATGGTATGATCGTCAGGCGTAAAACGAGACAGATACAACTCGGTGGTATGTTGATCGGTGGTGGTGCGCAGATAAGCGTCCAGTCGATGACCAATACCGATACCGCCGATATCGAGAAGACGGCTGAGCAAATCCACCGGCTTGAGGCTGCGGGTTGTGAAATAATCAGAGTCGCGGTTCCCGATCTGGATGCGGCCCGGGCAATTCGACAGATCCGTGAGGAGATTGGAATCCCGCTGATTGGTGATATCCATTTTGACTGGCGGCTTGCGGTGGCAGCAATGGAGCAAGGTGCCCAGGGAATCAGGATCAATCCGGGCAATCTCGGTGGGCCTAAAAATTTGAAAAAGGTGGTGGATGCGGCCAGGCATCAGCAGGTGCCGATCCGGGTAGGGGTCAACAGCGGCTCCATAGAAAAGGATCTGCTCGAGCGCTATGGATACCCGACTGCCGAGAAACCTCAAGCGCTGATTGAAAGTGCAGTGAGAAATGTCAGGCTGATCGAGGAGTTTGGTTATCACGAGATTAAGATCTCGATAAAATCGGCCGATGTGCTTACCACGATAAATGGCTATCGCGCCCTGTCAAAGAAACTGGATTATCCGCTGCACCTTGGGGTGACCGAGGCAGGAGGATTGATCGGCGGTACCGTGAAATCAAGTGTGGCCCTGGGGATTCTGCTCAATGAGGGGATCGGTGACACTTTCAGGATCTCGTTGACCCGGGATCCTGTCGAGGAAATTCGGGTGGCCTATGAGCTGTTGCGGTCGCTCAAAATTAGAGAGAGGGGCCCGGAGCTCATTTCTTGCCCGACCTGCGGTCGTACCGGGATTGATCTGTTTTCTCTGGCTCAGGAGGTGGAAGACTACATTCAGACGATGAAATCTCCACTTAAAGTGGCGGTTATGGGCTGCGTAGTAAATGGTCCCGGAGAGGCACGGGAGGCAGATATCGGGGTGGCCGGCGGCCGCGGCAAGGGGATCATCTTCAAAAAGGGCGAAATTGTTAAACGGGTTGCTGAAGACGAGCTCCTGAAGGTCTTCATGGACGAGTTGAAAAAAATGGAGGCCGAACGTCTTCAGGACCAGGAGCAGAAAAATAATAATCAGTCCGCTTAAAAGGAAACCATGCGTTATTCACAGATTTTGATTCCGACACTCAAAGAGGTACCGGCTGAGGCCGAGGTAATCAGCCATCAATTGATGCTTCGCGCCGGCTTTATCAAGAAGCTGACCTCCGGTGTCTACACCTATATGCCCTATGGCCTTGCGGCCATAAGGAGGGTTGAGAATATCGTCCGGGAAGAGATGAACCGGGCCGGCGCCCAGGAATTGTCAATGCCGATGGTACAGCCCGCCGACCTCTGGCAGGAGTCGGGTCGCTACGAGAAATACGGGCCTGAACTTCTGCGCTTCAGGGACCGTCATGAGCGCCAGTCCTGCCTTGGCCCCACCCATGAAGAGGTAATCACCGATATCGCCCGCAAGGAGCTGCATTCCTATAGAGATCTGCCGGTGAATCTCTATCAGATCCAGACCAAGTTCCGGGACGAGATACGACCCCGGTTCGGGTTGATGAGGGGGCGTGAATTTATCATGAAGGATGCCTACTCGTTTGACGTAGACGATGAAGCCGCAGAGGTGTCGTATCGGAAAATGTTTGATGCCTATAACCGCATTTTTCAGCGCTGCGGCCTTGAATTTCGCTGTGTGCAGGCAGATTCCGGCGCCATCGGCGGCAGTTTCTCCCACGAGTTCATGGTGCTGGCCGACACCGGCGAGGACACCATTGCCGTCTGCAACGACTGCAGCTGGGCTGCCAACCTCGAAAAGGCCGAAGTCAAGCTGGCGGAGCCCGGCGATAGCGTCGAGCAACAACCGATGGTCAAGGTAGAAACTCCAGGCAAGCGCAAAGTTAACAGCGTCTGTGAGTTCCTGGCTATTAAACCCGATCAGCTTGTCAAAACTCTGGTTTACCTGGCCGATGATGAGCCTGTGGCTGTGCTGCTGCGCGGTGACTGCGAGCTCGAAGAAGTCAAGCTCAAGAACTATCTCGGCGTCACTGAGATAAGACCGGCCGACGACAAGGAGATCTATGATGCCACCGGAGTGCCAAGCGGTTATCTGGGACCGGTCGGCATCAGGATACGGTTGCTCGCCGACCAGGAGGTAACCCAGATGGTTAATCTGACCGTGGGCGCCAACGAAAAGAACCACCATCTGCAGAACGTCAACCAGGGCAGAGATTTCGAGGTCAGGGAGATTGCCGATTTCAGGCGGCTCACCACAGCCGATCCGTGTCCTTCCTGCGGTGGAACCATACGGTTGGTCGAGGGCATAGAAGTTGGCCATATCTTCAAGCTCGGGACCTCATATTCAGAATCGATGAAAGCCTTTTACCAGGACCGCGACGGCAACGGACGTCCGCTGGTCATGGGCTGCTACGGCATCGGTGTCAGCCGCGTGGTGGCTGCCGCCATAGAGCAGAACCATGATGCCCACGGCATCATTTTTCCTGCTCCCCTGGCTCCCTATCAGGTGACAGTGCTGAATCTTGACCTCAATGATAATGAGGTCAGCGCTGCTGCCGAAAAGATCTATATCCAGCTCAACGAGGCCGGGTTTGACGCCTTTATCGACGATCGGGACGAACGGCCTGGGAGCAAATTCAAGGACGCGGATCTGCTCGGTTTTCCTTACCGGATTACGGTCGGCAAGCGCTTCAAGGAAAATTCGATGGTTGAGGTCCGCCGCCGAGAAGATGGTACAACAGAAGACGTGGGGATTGAGGATGTCGTTTCCTATATCTCCTCGAAAATTGCCAACTGATAAATTGTTGTCCAGGTGTATGCCTAAATGGAACAGGCTTCTGTCATAAATCCGGGCGGCTTGAAATTGCTGGCCGCCAATTATCTTCATGATGTCGATCTGAGTCCCATCGATGAAGCCTGGGAGCTTGCCGTTGACGTCCACCGTAGCGGCAAACATTTTTCTGGGGAGCCTTACCTTATTCACGCTCTTGAGGTGGCCTCGACCCTTGCCTCCATGCATCTGGACATGGATACCATCATTGCCGGCCTGCTGCATGGTGCCTTGAAAAACGGCGTTCGCTTTGAGGAGCTCGAGGAGAAGTTCGGCAGGGATGTGGCCTACATCGTCAGTGGAACCACCAAAATTACCAGCGTCCAGTTTAACAATCGGCTTACCAGTCAGGCTGAGAATGTTCGAAAAATGCTGTTGGCCATGGCCACGGACATCAGGGTCTTGCTGGTGCGCCTGATTGACCGGCTTCAGGACTTGCTGCTCCTCGATCTGGTAGAGCGTCAGCGCCAAATCGAAGTGGCCAGGGAGACCATGGATCTTTATGCCCCGCTGGCAAGCAGACTGGGTATCGATTGGCTCAAGCGCCAGCTGGAAGATTTTGCTTTTAGATACCTCTACCCTGCCGAGTATGAGGATCTTAATCTCAGGCTCGAAAGCTCGCTCACCGAACGGCAGAGTTATGTCGATGAGATGATCGCCATTCTCTATGACAAGCTCAAATACGGAAATGTTTACCCCACTCGTGTTTTAGGTCGTCCCAAGCATCTTTATTCGATCTACAAGAAGCTGATCGCCCAGGACATCCCGCTTGAACGGGTTTACGACAAAGTTGCCTTCAGAGTTATCGTCGAAGAGGTCAAGGAGTGTTACGAGGCTCTGGGAATTATTCATGCCAATTGGGCACCGGTACCCGGCAGGATCAAAGATTTTATTTCGGTTCCCAAAACCAACAACTACCAGTCGATGCACACCACCGTCGTCGGGCCGCGAGACCATTTCATAGAGATTCAGATTCGGACCGAGGAGATGGACCGCGTTGCCCAGGAAGGGGTTGCCGCCCACTGGGCCTACAAGGATGGCCAGAAGGTAAAGGATAAGGATGCCAGGCTTTTCAGGGACCTGAAGAGCCTGGTGACCTCACTGCAGGATGTCGAGGATTCCCGTGAATTCCTGGAAAGTCTGCGAGGGGAACTGCACGATCCGGAAGTGTATGCCTTGACGCCAAACGGCGAGGTAAAAGAGCTGCCGGCCAAGAGCTGCCCCATCGATTTCGCCTATGCGATTCATACCGAGGTTGGCAATCACTGTGCCGGGGCCAAGGTGAACGGCCGCCTCGTACCTCTGAAATACGAACTCCAGAACGGTGATATCGTCGAGATTATCACCTCACCGAATCAGCGGCCCCGCCGGGGCTGGCTTGATCTGGTTAAAACCAGCAGGGCCAGGAACCGTATCCGGTCATGGTATCGTCGTGAAGAGCGGGACAAGTCTTTCGCGCTAGGCCGCGAGATGTGCGAGCGGGAGCTGAAAAAGCACAACCTGACCCTGAAAAGGCTGGTCAAGAGCGGCCACATCAAACTGCTGCTCAAGTCGCTTCGCTGCAACTCTTTAGATGATATGCTGGTCAAGGTTGGCAGCGGTGCCATTACCATAGAAAATCTGGTCAAGGCGCTCGATCCGCCAGAGATGCGCAGGGAGCAGGAACAAGCACCCTCAGAGATGACTCCCGAACAGATCGCCGAGGTGATGTCTTCACAGGTCCGTTCGGGAGCCAGTCGCAGCGGTTCGGCAATCAGTATTGACGGTATCGATGACATGCTGGCCAAGGTAAGTCAGTGCTGCAATCCGGTTCCAGGAGATCCTATTGTCGGATTTATCACCACTGGCAGCGGCGTCTCTGTCCATAAATCGGATTGTACTAACTTGCTCAGTTCCGACCCTCAGCGCTGGATCGAGGTGTATTGGAACAGTCAGGAACATCAGAGCTATCGGGTGGAAGTCAAGGTAACTGCCGAGAACCGAAGGGGGATTTTCGCTGATATCAGTTCCGCCATTGGTGCCGATATGGCATCCATCGTGGAGATCTCGGCCCATGTAACAGCGGAAGACCGTGCTGAATTCAGCATTGCCCTCGAGGTCAGGAATCTGGACCATCTCCAGGAGGTTCTCCTGCACCTGCGCCAGATGGAAGCGGTGATTTCGGTTCGCCGCCACTGATTGTTTTTACCTGGAAGATCTATCATGTCTCAATGTCCCGTCTGTGGCAACGATATAATCTTGACTGATGTTGCCTGTAAGTTCTGTGGCGCACCATTGGATACAACATCTGCCGATCCTGCTCCTGACATACCTCACCGAATAGTAAATATCGAGCGCGGGCGTCCCCTGGTGGAAACGGCCCTGAAACAAATGGAGAATGAACTGGCCCGGGCCAGAACAGATCGTGTTCGGGTTGTAACTCTGATCCATGGCTACGGATCGACGGGCAAAGGCGGCAGAATACGAATGGAATGCAGAAAGGTTCTCGACCAACTGAGCCGACGGAAGAAGATAAATTTTGCTATAGCTGGTGAGAAGTTCAGGAAGAGGACAGGACCTGGCAAAGCATTGCTGCACCGGTTCCCTCATCTGGAACGCGACTGCGCCTCCGATTTTTCCAACCCGGGAGTCACCATCGTGGTGATCTGAGAGGGAAAACCGGAACTTTCTATGATTATTTACTGGCTCATTTTAGGTCAGCAATGTATAACCTCATAGTTTACAAACAGATGATTCCCGGATGTGACCTATAGGCAGGGATGATTCATGAACAAAAACAAGGAGATATGATGAAAAGAATTATCGCAACGATATTGTTCGGGCTGGTTTCTCTGCCGCTGACCCTCAGTGCTGCAGATTCAGCTGCTGATACGCCGCTGGAGACGAACAAAGATAAAGTGAGCTACTCGATCGGTCTTGATCTGGGCAAATACCTGATCAATATGAAGGGCAAGATCGACTTCGACATTCTCAAACAAGGCCTCGATGACGGTTTTACCGGGACCGAGCCGAGGTTGAGCCAAGAAGAGATGACCAGTGCCCAGGAAGAGTTTGCGGCCACTCTCCAGGCCGAGCAGGAAGCCCAACTCGAAGAGATGAAGCAGAAAAACAGCGCCGCTGGCCAGGCCTATCTCGAAGAAAACAAGAATAAAGAAGGGATTTCAACCACTGACAGCGGCCTGCAGTACGAGGTGCTGGTGGCGGGTGATGGTGAGAAGCCTACAGCCGAGGATACGGTCAAAGTCGATTATGTCGGTACCTTGATCGACGGTACCGAATTCGACAGTTCTATCAAGCGAGGCGAGCCGGTGACTTTTCCGGTAGGTCAGGTCATCCCAGGCTGGACTGAAGCACTGCAGCTTATGCCCGTTGGCTCTAAATACCGGGTCACCATCCCGGCAAATCTCGCCTATGGTGAGGCGGGTGCACCACCGGTGATCGAACCCAACTCGGTTCTGGTGTTTGAGATAGATCTGCTCGGCATTGAAGAACCGCCTGCTGAGCCAGCCCCTGCTGCTGCTCCTGAAGAGATGAAAGAGGAAAAGAAAAGCGAGTAATAGCTTTATCCGCAATTAATAGAAAGGGGAGGACGGTCAGCCGTTCTCCCCTTTTTTCTTTGCTGAAACCTATTTTAAGGCGACAGCCGGCTCTCGGATGTCGAGCGGCTCCGCCTGACCAAGAACGCCATTGGCCATCCAGATATGGCCGACATCCTTCCATGATTTTTTGAGCAGCGAGGTTCCGTAGGCATCGACCGCCACCGGATCGTAAGAGGCGATGATTTTATTGACCGGCGGATTGCAGGTCGGTCCCCACAGATGGGCCTTGGCCATACCGACGGCACCATCTATAACAGTAAAATCTGCTGCCCGGTAAAGGTTAAGGTCGAAAACTGCCTCGTCCAGTCGCGAATGAAACGACGATTTACCCCAGGCCCCGCCCTGCTGATAGTGGACCGGCGGTGCGCAGCCCATCATGTTTTTCATGGTCAGGGTGACGCGGCATAGCGAGTGGGCCTTGAGCACCGGCACTGAAATCAGGAAACAGTCGAATAACAGCTCCGGCAGATAGAGCTCGGGCCAGCGCTTACAAGCGTCGTTGGTGAGACGGCGGCAGGGCTCGATATTGAGATCGAGCAGCTGGACCCGTTCCTTGTCCAGCAGTTTCAGGTAACCCAGCTGTTCGAAGCAGTGGAAGGTGTCGTATTCAAGTGCTCCGGTTCCTTCACCGACTATGATCCGGATCTCGGAATTGTGAAACAATATATAATCGACCAGTGCTTCCACCATGTCAATGTGGGTGGTGATCGGCGGATCAAGCGCCTCCACCAGATTGGGCTTGATCAACACCCTTTGGTGGCCGGCAAGCTTGGTCAGAAGGCCTGTGGCGTCTAGAAGGGGCGGTAGCGATTCGCGGTAGTTATAGAATTCACCGCTCCAGACCACACCTTTGTCTCTGCATGTCCTGTCTTGATTCATACCTTTCAATCTGATTGTCGTGCTTTGATTGATTATCTGAAGTTGCTCACGTGTTCCCAGATCAGAAACATTTGAAATATTATATCAATCTCCCTGATCGACTATATGTTGATACCACATTAGGCTAATCATAATCAGCTCGAATAATATGGAGAAAACAAATTTCCAGGATTATATCCTGATATAAACTATGGTAACTACTAGTTCGTTTCTGAATTGAAAAGTCTTTCCTTAAACCTAACACCTCAGTCTGAATTAATTATAGCTCTGAGTACGACTCTGGATAGAGCAGCATGTAAAGAAATATAGATCCAAAATTCTTTTAACTTTATCCCAATATGTTATAAAGGGGCCCTGTAATTCAACCCAGAAACTCCAATTACCTGAAACCGCATGCCTAAATTCAAAAAAGGTCTGATCCCCCTACTTGCTGTAATATATTTTATCGCCTTCAGTTTCTTCGTATGGGGAGTGGCTGCTGGGAAACATGAAATATTTCCGTGGAAACATATAGGCGGTGTGTGGGAAGAATTGAATGCGTATTTGACGTTTAAGGAAGGCCCCAAAAAGTCAACCACAGAAAAGCTACAGCTTCATCATCAGGAATATAAGACAAAATATACGATTTCTGGTCTGCAATTGAGAGATCCGCAGTTCCACGACGAGGGATATTTACTGATTTCTGCCTTCAGGAAGGAGCAAAATCAAGTCATTGTCGAACTCCTAGCACTGGCAGACAACCAGGTGATCCACAGGTGGACACCCCCTATCAGCACCATTCTGGCACAAACACCAAATCATACTACTGGTCCAAATACACCGAAAGGCTATAGAGCAATGCACCCGCTTCTGCTTGAAGATGGCAGTTTGATCTTCACCTCAGGTGCTGGCCCAATGGTCCGCCTCGACGCCTGTAATAATATCGTCTGGGTGCTTGATCATCGATTTCATCACTCGATTGAGCTGAATCATGAAGGCAATATCGTTACCTGCAGTAAAATTGATGGAGATGGGCCCAATACAGTCTTACCAATTCGAGATGACGGGGTTGCTATAATTTCACCAGAGGGCGAAATTCTTGAAGAGTTTTCAATAACCAAGCATTTGCTGGAAAATGGATACGGATGGTTGATCTATGGTATCGGTCAATTTGAGAAAGATAGGATCCATTTAAATGATGCACAACCTATCTTAAAAGACAATAACGAGGCAAAAACTGGAGACATTCTCTTGAGTAGTCGTCATCTCTCAACCGTTGCTCTGCTTGATCCACGATCAGGTTCTTTTAAATGGCTGAAAGTAGGACCCTGGCTGAATCAGCATGACATAAATCAGCTCTCTGACGGTCGTTACTCCATTTTTGGAAATGACATTGTGAGAGGCTACGAGAAGACAGGCAATAGGTTTGTGCAGAAGGAAAGATCCGAAATATATATCTATGATCCGCAAACGGATGCTGTTACTAAACCTTACTCCAACTTAATGGCCAAAGAAGGAATTAAGTCCAAAACCCAGGGGCGATCAAAGATTCTTGCTAACGGTGATCTCTATATCGAGCAGACAGATTTATCCAGAATTTTGCGTGTATCCGAAGAGAAAGTTAGATGGGAATATGTCAATGCAGTTTCTGAAAATACCGTGGGAGCATTGCATTGGTCTCGATACATCTCAGGCGAGGAGATGGATCTATCCTGGCTGGCGGATTTAGCCTGCAATTAGTAACAATAGCCTTTCGTTAGAGCTCGTATATTTTAGTTCCAGTGACCTTCCCCCATTTGCTATGCCAAGCTAAATGAGAGTTCTTCCTCTTTCTTTTGGTTGGAATTTCCTGTTTTTTTCCTGTATTCAAAAGGTGTTAACTAACGCAACGACCGATGAGGTCGCATTCGTAAGTAAAGCAATTATCCTGTGACCTGGTAGTCCTGGACAGCGTTTTGGGTGCGAGCACCCTTTATCCAGCATTAACTCTCATCTAAACATCCCGAATTTGTGTCGATTAAGCTCTTATCGCCTGATTCCTCAAAAGTGAATATTTCTAGAATCTATCTGCTAATCATTGGGTTTTCCATCGTTGAATACTCAGACACGTCTCAAATCGGTTGTTCAATTATTCTAAATGCCAAACCATAAGATCTCTCTAAAAATTATGTCAATTGAACTTAATCTAATGTGGAACGAAGATGCTATATTGGTAGATATCTTCTCAGTATGAATTTGATTGTAGATCAATTATCCTGTTTTTGGAGCAGATAAATACCAATAAATGCGAAAAGTATATTAACAGAAAAAGCTGCGGGTATTGGCCACAAGGTTCCCGCTTTAGCCAGAGACTGTAAAGTTCCCCAGATGCCCCAGGCAAAGAAGGCCATGAAGCAACTTACTGGAATGGCAATAGATAAGTCACGTCCCCATTTCTGATATGAAATTATCAATATTGGTAATCCTAGCAAGAGAAGAGGGATGCCGAGTAATAAGTATGAGATGCGGCCATAAAATTCAGCCCGTGCGCGAGTCTTTTCGATGGCAAGGTCCTGTTTGCTAATATCACTGAAAAGCCCGGTGAGTGACTTCTCTGCTGACTCGTACTCCGGGACAAGAAAATCATCGGGGGTTTCAGGGAAACGCTGAGTGAAAACTTTGAAGGGTTTGGAAATGAAAGATCCGGTTTCGTCACGTTCGATGATCTGTCCGGTTTTCAGCACCCACATCGGCGGAACCCAATTGGCAAACTCGGCACTGGCGAGTGATTTGATATTGTAATTCTCGTCCCAGGTCGAATAGGAAAAATCCCTGAAAATTATTTTTTCTTTATTGGGCCATTGAAATGAGTAAAAGCCTTCGTTTCCCTTGAAATAATATCTGCCGTTTCTGAAGATTCCCAGAGGTACTTTGCCCCGTACTTGTTCGAACCAGATATCGTTGGTAACGGCGATAGTCTTGGGCAGCAGCAGTTGGGCCGTGATGATGAAAATGGCGGTGGCTATTACCGAGCCAATAAGGATGGGTCTGATTATTTTGCGAAGAGGGATTCCGGCAGCTTTCAGAGCCAGCAGCTCATTATTGTTGTTGAGAACCCCAAAGGTGATGACCCCGGAGAGCAGGATCAGAACCGGATTGAGCTGATCCACCACATAGGGCAGATTGAGCATAAAAAAGCTGATGACCAATGACATCGGTTTGCCCGCCTCGGAGAATTCGTCGAATTTCTCGAAAAAATCGATTAGCAGGTAAAGGGAGGTAAATGCAATGTTCAGCGTTAGAAAATGCCGGATAAACTGGGCCAGCAGATAGCGGTCGAGAAGCTGCATAAAAGGTTTGAATATCAGTTCGAGTGTATAAGGTGGGTGGAAATCAAAAACCCCACAGCCACAAGGCTGAGACCGATGAGATTACTGACAAGTATGTAGCTCAGGGCAGAGAAGGGCTCTCCCGTTTTGAAAAATTGTATGTTTTCCCTGGCAAAGGCCGAAAAAGTTGTATAACCGCCGAGGACGCCGGTAAACAGAAATAGCCTGAATTCATTGCTGATAGTCAATCGTTCAAAGTATCCCCAGAGCAGTCCGATCAGAAAACAGCCGATCAGGTTGGCCGCCAGAGTCTCATAGGGAAATCTTGAGTTGGAGAACGATTCGACGGCCAGCGAGGTCAAGTACCTGCCGGTTGAGCCTATTGCTCCCCCAAGTGCCACCGCGAGAATTTTGATCATAGTGGTCGAATTCCATAAAATGAATCAGCACAGGTTGAGTCAATTTACCTACCATTACCATCTGATTCAGTCAAGAATAAGGGATTGAGCGCACCGGGCAATTCCTGGGAACAGAAGGCTAATGAACCGGTGTTAAATTGACAAACATCCTTTCGGCTGATTTAGGCCAACCTATAATTTTCCTGATTACAATAGCTTGCAGCTGTTTCTGCGGCTTGAATTTTTAGTTATACCTGTGTTATACTAACAGCTCGTTCGGCTGTCTGGCAATTCGAGATCTCTGCGCCAGGCAGCCTTTCTGTCTCGTGAGAAGTCCGGAGCAGCTCGAGGCTAAACTCAACCGGAGGTGGCTGACAATCTATAGTGCAGGTGAAGTACTGGACGGAGGGTACAGTCCATTCGAGGCCTGCTACTGGGTGGAGATTAACTCACAAGAAGGACGGGAAGGCTGACTGCAAGGCAGTCAGGGGGAGCGCCCGGTCCTGATAGAATGTCACGGTTACCATTAATGGCGAGAAAACATAAAGCGAACGGTGTTAATCTCTGTGAACAGTCGTATAAAAAGTCTGCCAAAATTCGCTTGGCGGAGTTCTGGAGCGTATTTGACAAAGAAGACACCGTTCTGGTCTGCATCAACGCAGATCCCGATTCTCTCGCCTGTGCGATGGCGGTCAAAAGACTGCTCAGATACCGGGTCAAGCACATTACCATTGCTCACCCGAACGAGGTCACGCGCCTGAACAACCTGGCGATGATCGAACGGTTGAGAATTCCTCTGGAAAAGCTCAGTTCGGTCAAAACTGGAGATTATACAAAGAAGGTCATAGTCGATTCCCAACCCGATCATCTTCCGTCCTTTGAAAGAATTTCGTTCGATGCCATCATCGATCATCACCCCATCAGCAATGAATGGGATGCCACCTATGTCGATATAAGGCCCGATTACGGTGCTGCGTCTTCGATGCTGGTGGAGTACCTGCGGGCGGCTAACATGAAACCCTCCGTGGCCCTGGCAACGGCATTATTCTACGGGATCAAGGTCGACACCGGAGATTTCGAAAAAGAGTCTCGGCTGGCGGATGGCATCTCCTTCAGGTATCTGTTCGACATAGCCAACCGTAACCTGGTCAGAAAATTTGAGTTAACAGACCTGCGTCGTTCCGAACTCAAATACTTCAGTACTGCACTCAATGAACTGCAATACTCAAAAGGCAGGTTCTACACCCACATCGGCAGGGTAAGAAGTCCCGACGTCCTGGTTATCATTGCCGATTTCCTCAACCATGTCTCCGATATCGACTGGGTATTGGTTTCCGGTATTTACAACGACAAACTGGTTGTCATCTTCCGCTGTGATGGGTATCGTAAAAGCGCTGGTAAACTGGCCACCCGGGTTTTTGGTCATTTGGGACCAGCCGGAGGGCATAAAGGTGCAGCTCGGGCGGAGATTCCACTCAAAGCACTTGAATTAACCGAATATGACATTAACACGCAGACTCTGAAGCGTCTTACTTCACGTCATATGAAGTAGCCCATTCGGCTGCACCGCTGCCTGCATTCACACTGAAATTTTTCACCAGACCAATTTGGTCTGAGTGAACCACACTGTTCGGAGACAGGCGATGTTGAAACCGACGACACTTGCGATGATTCTGGCCGGGGGCAGAGCAGATGAGCTCAATGTGCTCACCTATTATCGGCCCAAAGCGGCGGTGCCATTCGGCGGATTTGCCAGGGTGATAGATTTTGCCCTGTCAAATCTTATGAATTCGGGGATCGAACAGATTGCCATTCTCAGCCAATACCGCAGTTATTCTCTAATCAACCACATCGGCACCGGTGCAGCCTGGGACATGATTGGCCGATATCGAGGAGTTTCCATCCTGCCGCCCTTTATCGATTCAGAACAGCAGGACTGGTATAGGGGCTCGGCGGATTCTGTCTATAAAAATCTCGATTTCGTTCAGTATCATCGTCCCGAGGAGATTCTAATCCTCTCCGGCGATCATATCTATCAGATGGATTACCGGGACGTTATCGCCTACCATCATGAAAAAGACGCCGACCTGACGGTGGTCTGTAAGCGGGTGGAGAAAGCTAGAGCGTCCCGTTTCGGCATGGCGCACCTCGATCATGAGGACGGTGATCGAGGCGGAAAACTTACCAACTACCAGGAAAAGAGCGAGAATCCCGAAGGTGAGTGGTCGTCGCTTACCGTGCTATGTTTCAAGCCGGAGGTACTTTACCGTGTACTGGAGGAAAACCAGGCGGACGAATCCTTCGAGTTCGGCCATGACATTATTCCCCGGCTGATGCGGCAGGGAAGTCGAATCTATGGCTACAAGTTTAACGGCTACTGGGGTTATACCCGAACGGTACTGGAATATTGGAAGGCAAACATGGACCTTCTTGGAGACCAGCCGCTGATCGATTTAGAGCGCTGGGGAATAAGGACCAACCTCGATCACCGGGGGTTAAGAGACTATCAGCCCGCTCTCATAGGCAAGAATGCTGATGTGCGAAACAGCTTAATCTACAATGGCTGCGCGGTCGAAGGCAAAGTCGTAAATTCGATTCTGTTTCCGGGCGTTCATGTAAGTCCTGGTGCCGTGGTTGAAAATTCGGTGATCTTTTTCAGCAACGTGATTGGCAGAAACTGCAGATTCGATAAGATGATTTCAGATGTAAATACAATCTACGAGGATGATGTACAGATCGGCATCGATCACGGAGACTCGAAAAAACAGATTGCAGTTGTCGGCTGGAATAACAGGGTTCCGGCTGGAACTAAGATGGGACGAGGTGTTACCATTTCACCTGAGCTCGATCGGGATAAATGGCCCGGATTGCTGGAAGCGGGGAGGGTGCTGCGATGAGAAAACCAGAGGATGCGCTCGTACTGCTGCTGGCTGGCGGGGTCGGCAGCCGTCTCAACCTGCTGGTCGAAAAACGGGCCAAGCCGGCGGTCACCTTCGGCGGTATTTACCGGATCATTGATTTCAGCCTCAGTAATGTGATGAATTCCGGGTTGACCAGGGTTGGCGTGCTCACTCAGTATAAGCCGCTGTCCCTGATGAGCCATATCGGCATGGGCGAGGCCTGGGATTTTACCGGACGTACCCGCGGCGTCAAGATACTGCCGCCCCGGACCGGCTCCAAAGATAGTGACTGGTATCAGGGAACAGCCGACGCGGTGAGACGTAATGTCGATTTCATCGAGGCCAACGAGGCCGATGAGGTGGTTATTCTTTCCGGAGACCATATCTACCATATGGATTTTGACGCGATGCTGGAATTTCATCGCTCCAAAAAGGCCGATGTGACGGTTGGCATGATGGTGGTTCCGATGGAGCAGATTCATCAGTTCGGGGCGGGAATCACCAACGATGATGGGCGCATCGTTGACTGGGAGGAAAAGCCAGAGGTGCCGAAAACCAATTTGGCCTCCATGGGTATTTACGTGTTTACCCGCGATTATCTATTGAAAAGCCTGGCCCGCTCAGGCAGTGAGATAGATTTCGGTATGCACATCCTGCCCTGGGCAATTGAGTATGACAACGTCTTCGCCTATCCGTTTTACGGCTACTGGCGTGACGTCGGCACCATTCAGGCTTACTGGGAAGCGAATATGGACCTGTTGAAACAGGACGGCCCCATTTCTCTGGAGCGCTGGCAGATTCGCACCAATGTTGAGGCAGAGGAACGCCGGGCAGATCGGCCGGCCGCCAGATACGGCCTCAGTGCCAGGGTTGATAATTCACTGATATCAGCCGGTTGTGTGGTCAATGGCACAGTCGTGAATTCGGTACTGTCGCCCGGCGTAGTAGTCGAGGAGGGCGCGCTTGTCAAAGACTCTATACTGTTCAGAGACTGTGTGGTAGAGACCAAGGCCGAGGTAGATCTTGTCATATGTGACAAATTTACCAGATTCGGAGCCAACTCATCCGTCGGCATCGGTGACCATCACGATATCGCCAATCGGCTCTATCCCAAGCACCTTTATACCGGTATTACCCTGGTTGGAGAAAAAGCCAGGATTCCTGAAAAGATGAAAGTAGGCCGCAACTGCATCATCAAATGCAACGCTCAGGAAGAGGATTATAGCACTCCTCTGCTGCAGGATGGGGAATCACTGACTTGACGAGAACTTTGTTATTTAACTGGCCCCGCCGCATCAAGAGTGAGCACCGGCTGCCTGAACTCGAGGTGATCATCTAGACGAACCATGAGAGAGGCGTCGTTGGAGCAGCCCAGCAGTGCTGAGAGCAGGTAGCAGCTGGCGACACTGATGCTGCCATGTATGGATTGACACCGGCCTCGGACGGTGCTATAAGACACTTCCGGACCGTCCGCAGCGCTGGATGCTCCGCTCATACCTACCACCATGCCCCCGTAGCTCAGGGGATAGAGCACAGGATTCCTAATCCTGGTGTCGCATGTTCGAATCATGCCGGGGGCACCAATAAGGTCAGCATCTTGACTGATATCCTTTCTGTTTGATCTCTTTGCGATAGTATTATGTCCCCACTTTGTCGCCGTTTTTCATCGGAGACGTGGAAACAGGTGATGATACCGTCTCGTTTGACCCGCCATTATAAGATCAATAATCACTTGGTTGACCGCTCATACGAGCTAAGCGTTTACCTTGATGCCAGTTCTCGGATTCGTGAGAATCTAGACTGTTTTCTAGCCTATGCCATGGTTGAAGAGAACTCTCTGTCTATGCTGCTGCATCCCTTTCATCATTGACTCGCGCAGTAATTTGAGGCATGCATCGCCGTTGGTAAGGAAAACGAGGATATTTTGCCAAGCCAGTATGAGTATTACCTTAATCAACAGGGATTTATTGATGATCAGCCCCACGTGGGGGGAGACCTGATTGATCGTCAGGCAGGAGATCTGCATGTGGTTAACTTGATGGAGAGGTGGTTTGATCAGTTGATAAAGTGGTCGAGACGTGATCAGTTAGCGTTTAACTATTCCCGATCATATTTTCCGGACGATACAGTGAACGATCTTCCCTATTACGAAAATATTTTAAGAAATTTGATCACAGAAAGATTCCAACACATCGGGTAATTAACTGTAATGACACCTTGCTCATACTCCGGGAAGTGTTATCCAGGTGTGTTAAACCGCTTCCGACAGTTCTTATAACCAATAATTGAGACAAGGCAAAAGTGAAAGGTATTCTGGCAGTTGGCGATTGTATAACATCTGGTGTAGAGCATTGTCTGGGAAACAGCTATCCCGAGCAAGTGGGCCTGGCCTTGAATGTTCCTGTAAAAAATTGCGGGAAAGCCATGTTCAGCACCAGGGAGGGGCTTGCCCTTCTAAGAGATAGCGATAGTGATGAGTTCGATTGTGTCTTCATTCAGTTCGGTCTGAAAGATGCGTATACAACCTTTAAATATTCTCCGAATATTCTTTATTACCCAGAAAATTTTCTCCGAAAACAGATTCGTAGCATTGTAAAAAAATATAAGAAAACATGCAGGAAGATTGGCTTAAATGAACTCCTGGGAGAGGTAAATGTCGTGTCTGAACAGGAATATCGACAAAATGTTTCCGTGATGGTTGAGCGGTGCAGAGATAAACAGGTCGTGTTGCCAGAAATAATTCCCCATCAAGAGACATTCAGGAATCCAGCAATTCAGCGATACAACAAGATCCTTGAACACATTGCCCACTCCCACGATCATTGTCTCTTCATCAGATTATACGATGATTTCTTAGAAAAGATGCCGGAATATTATCTAGATACGGGTCACCCAAACGAGTTTGGCTACAGCTTTATCTCAGGCAAGATATTAGAGCAGCTTGGTTGAGTCAACAGGTATAGCCTTAGTAGAAAATCCGCCTTAAATCAAGACCATTAATCGGGACCGATAGGGCGGCAAAGGCAGCGTGACGGGTCATCATTAAATCATAACGACCAACTCACAAGGACGGGTCTTTTATGGGATTTTTAGATAAAATCGCCGAGAGAAAGAACCTGAAGAAACGGGAAATATACGAGAGTAATAAGCTGGCAAAAATAAGCTATTTTGCAGAAAAATATGGAGTGAAAAAGTTTGATGAATATAGATTTGGCGCGAACAACCTCACGGAGCTATACCTCGACTTATTGAAGAAAAGCATATTGAACGACGGGGTATCTATGCTTGGAGAACATAAACTTGATACCCTGCGCTACTGCACTGAAGACTGTTTGAGAAATAATATCCAGGGCGACATTATAGAAACAGGAGTTTGGAAAGGTGGAGCCACCATTTATCTTGCCGGCATATTAAAAGCTCACGGGAATACAGACAAGAAGGTGTTTGTCGCCGATTCGTTTGAAGGTTTGCCACCTCCCGATGCAGCAAAATGGCCCGAAGACAAAGGCGACACGAGTTATAAGAGAACGGATTTGGCGATTTGCGTTCAGGACGTAAAAGATAATTTTCGAATGTTCAACCTCCTATCAGAGAACATCATTTTCATTAAAGGATTTTTTGAACATTCCCTGCAATCTGCCGATATACAGAAACTCGCTGTCCTGCGGCTTGACGGTGACATGTACGGTTCAACAATGACAGTACTGGAGCAGCTCTATCACAAGTTGGAAATCGGTGGTTACTTGATTTTAGACGATTGGCTGATAAGTGGTGCCCGACAAGCGTTGTTAGATTTCAGAGAACGGCTGGGAATAAAAGAGGCGTTGTATGAAGATTTTTCAGGGGTATTCTGGAAGAAAACCATGGCTACCGTAGCGCCTGGCAAATAACCAGAGTTCTATAGTGATGGTGCCAGGCTGCCAGATTCAGCAATTTACATATTGTCAGACGTAATATAAATCCCAAGCTAATTTTCAGTCTTTTGCCGGTCCGCCAGGGACTGATCCAACGCCTCAAAGATATACGGAGCCAGGTAAAGGCACCCCGCATCGTTGAGATGATCAACGTTATTGTAGATATTGAAATTGTTCTTCAGCGGTTGGTCGAGGTGCAGGAACGGATCGAAGTACATCACCTGATATTTTGCTGCAAATTCCTTGATAAACGAAAGACTCGGCTGCTGCCATATATCGATAAAGTCTCGATCATATGAGCAGACCCGTTCTTTTGAGAAGAGTTCCATTATACGTGGCTGCCAATTGCACGCCTCAACACTTCTGAACAGCGGCACCTGGCCGAGCAGCACGACCTCCTTGCCGCTATTTCTGAGCGTATCGACCGTATTAAGCAGTTGTTCCCTGTAATACTCGGTATGATTCTCTATTGTTTCACCGTTGTCGTCCTTAAACAGCATTTGTCGGCTCAAACTCTGATAGCCTTTGCCGTCATAGAGGAGATCGAATCGCTGGGCAATCAGAACCAGTTCCACGTTCGGATCCTCAACAATCCCCTTCTTAAACGCTGGAAGTGCACTCTTGCACTGCTCAGTGTGCTCATCGTTTATGATGCTCTTGATCGATACATCACCAATAAGCATAGGACAGCCGGGAACTCCAAGATATTTAAAAGCATACCCGTTATCCCTGGCCCATTGATAGACCGAGCAGAAGAAATGGCCGGAATGGCTGTCGCCTAACAAGGCTATGACTGGTCGCGAGTCGATCTTTTCGGTAAAACAGTCAAAGACCATTACGCCATTCTCATAGCGTCGTCGGCACTCCGGTGAAAAGTCAGATTCACTGGTCTGAGGATTGCTGTACTGAGTAATTCTCCAGGAAGCAACCTCCTGGTCTTCAAGAATCCTGAATGAAACGGCGAAGACAATAATCGCTGTCAGGGCTAATGACAAAACCACTCGATCTGGCAACGAAGATTTTCGGGCGGGTTGTTCGACAAATTTATAGCTCAGGATCGAGAGGCCAAATGATATCGCTATGATGATCGAAGAAGCACTCAAACTGAGCTTGTCCAGATCATTGTACTGCTTCCAGAAGATAATGACAGGCCAGTGGTAGAGGTAGAGTGAGTAGGATACTTTTCCGATTGATACGGGCACTCGCTTGGCCAGCCCTTTATTAACGATACTTGTGCTGGCGCTGGAGTATATGATCAGTGCGGTGCCAAGGCAAGTAATGAGGGTCCCATACCTCAGGAACGATCCCGCGACAAATTCTTGCTGGACCACAAGAAAACTTACTACTATCAGAGTAAGACCGCTAATACCAGCCAGGTTGTGGGATATCTTTTTTAGCGGTTGATGAGTGATTCCAAGCGCCAGCCACCCACCGATACAGAACTCAAATGCCCTGGTAAAGAACATGTAGAAAGCAAAATTGACGTTTGTCTCGGCAGTAACGAAGACTAAACCATAGGAAGCAAGAAAAAGCAGGATCAGGATTAAGCCCGTTGCCATGTTGCCCGCCTGAACCCGTCCATTATTGGCGTTATCCGCTTCAAACAAGGCATGAGCGCTGTCCGGCACACTCTCGGGTGCCTGATCAGAAGTGACGCCTGAAGCAAACAATGGACGAGCAAATCGAAAACAAAGGTAGATCAACAGTGGCCAGACAAGATAGAATTGCTCCTCCACCCCTAGAGACCAGGTATGTAGAAGAGGCTGTCCGGAGAATCCTTCCTCGAAATAATCAACGTTTTGCATGAAGAACAAATTTGACAGCTGTGCCGAGGCATAGCGTGCTGACTTCATAAAATTGACATACGTTTCGGGCGTGAGCAGAAACGTCGCGATTAGTGATGAAAGCAGCAGAACAACAAATAAAGCGGGAAAGATGCGTTTAACACGCCGGGCATAGAAATGAGAGAAGGAAAAAGTCCTACGATGACTTTCCCGTATGATGATCCCGGTAATCAGGTATCCGGAGATCACAAAGAACACATCAACGCCGAGAAACCCCCCTGGCAGGAAATCAGGCTTGAGATGAAAAAGAAAGACAGATAATACCGCCAATGCCCTTAAGCCATCAACATCAGGTCTATATCTTGATTGTGAGGTATTTGAGTAATTCAATGACTGGGAAACTGAAACTATATTATCAAAAAGGTTTATTGAGTACCCTAGAGCAGCTGACAGTCTTTACTGCGGCTAAATCTTATCATTTATATTTTGGGCTCACTTTTTTAGATAAGACAAAGGGTTGGAGGATGTTACCTGAAGATTTTTATCTGTACAAGGACAATTCCTAATTAGTGCTTCAGCCGATGCTCCAGGCAGTTTGAAGAACTTTTTCTGGAAATTCTTGCCCCCACCAATTGAAAGTTGAAGGACCTCACAGAACTGCATCCACAACTCGACATACCACCCGAGCACACCGCGTTATAAGCTTAAAAAACTAGGAATCACGAGACCATCCTGGCATCTCTCCCTCAACAATTGGTGGGCGCCTCAGTATATTGAGGGCCGCAGTGTCTGACGCTTCAATTGATAATTTTCAACAGATATTAACAGGATGATTTTATAACCAATAAGTGTTTTCTCTGTAACACGTTTAACAGGCCTGATAATTGCTCTGTTGTTCAGCAGGGTTTAAGGCTAGTTACTAACCTACATGTCCAACGCCACTGCCATAAGATGCTCCCTGTATGGCTGTGCATAAGTACTTTCAAATAATTCACGATGGTAGGAAGAGAACAACTAGGGTCAGCCGGGCAAAGTTTATGGATGAGCCATGTTTCCCGTAGATCGCTTCGGGAAGGATCACTAACAGACATGTTAAGGAAGTGGCAGAAAATCTTGGTGTCAGCAGTAATCTCATTTATAGATGGCCAACAAGCTTTGTTCAATTACATTGAAGTCTACTACAATCGCAGACGAAGGCATTCAACAAACGGGTACAAAACGCCCGCCTCATATGAGGCTGAGTGGGAGAAGCTGCAAAATGCGGCTAAACTGACTTTCCACCTGCGTGGGGAAAGATCATTCTTCAAGGCAGCCTATAGTCGTGGTCTGAAGATAGCTTCCAGAATATCGAAAGTGAAAGCCGACGGTCTCAGGAAGCCGGAAGTCAGCAGACCTGGATACGCTATGGCCGTTATACAGGTCACCACCGGGGTCAGAGACCAGTGCATGCATCCACCGGGTTGGCGCGGGAACTCGGGAGCGCCATTTGTCTCCTTGCACATATCACGATGAGGAAGCTGTTTGAAACTTCCTGGCGCATAAGAAGAGAATACCCTGCCGCTTATGCGAGCCTTTTTTTCCCAGGGACACGAAAGTAGATGGATAGGCAAGGTACCAGGTGCGGATAGCGAAGAGCGAACGAATCTGGGATGGGCTTGTGGAGGTCTTAGTGGATCATATACCGATGGACATCTAATGATTTCAGGCTATCAAGTCGGCAAGATCTCAACAAACCAGTTGTCAAGGTCACGACCCAGTGATTATCAGTAAGATTAGTCCGGATTGGGATATTCTATAGGGTGAACCATGATCTATGGTGCAATGAATTTTCCTGTAATACCTGTTGTCGAAGAAATTCAGACGTTTGCTGAGCTTGGATTCGATTATCTTGAACTTGCGATGGACCCGCCTGAAGCGCATTATAGTATTGTCTCTGAAAACCGATCAGCCATCACCAAGGCACTCGAAAATAACGGCATGGAAATAGTCTGTCATCTGCCTACCTTTGTTAGTGCGGCCGATCTGACTGACAGTATCAGGCAGGCTTCTGCAACAGAAATGAAACGATCACTGTCTTTAGCTGCCGATCTTGGTGCAGAGAAGGTTGTATTGCACCCGCCTATGATCAGCGGCATGGGATCCTACGTTGCCGACAGAGTGAGAGCTTACGCCATTGAGTTCATCGCAGAAATGGTCGAAATATCCAAGGCGCTGGGGGTGACCATCTGCCTCGAAAACATGATGCCCAGAAACGGTATCGGGGTCGAACCGTCTGAACTCGAGATGATTTTCAATCGATTTCCGACGCTACAATTTACCCTCGATACCGGGCACGCCAATCTGGCAGATAACGGCAAGGCGCGTCTGCAGGAGTTGGTGAAATGCTTTGGAGATAGAATCGGCCATGTCCATTTAAGCGACAACCGCGGCGTGTACGATGATCATTTACCCCTCGGTATTGGTAGCATCAATTTCCGCCGACTTGCAAAAGCGTTGAAAGGCCTGGGCTACAACAGCACTGTGACTTTCGAGGTGTTTGATGATGACCGGCAGCAGCTCCTGGAAAGCAGACGTTATTGGAGCAGGCTGGTTGCCTAAAGCTGAGTCAGAGGGAGACAGAATCTGTTCATAAGTCGAACCGCCATGACTGGTGAAAAAATAGAGGGATTTACACTTGTTACTTGAGTCGCGTACTAAATCGAAGTCAGGAGCCGGGGGATTGGCCAGGCAGTCGAGCCCAGCTGCTTCCGGTAAAGTACCAAGGAGACTGAATCAAGTCCTGACACCCACCTTGTTACTGCCTCTCTTATTGGCAGTTTACCCCTTGCCCGCCAGTGTTCCCGAGTTATACGAGGAGATCCGCATTCATAACGAGAAAATCGAGTCTCGACTGTCGAATTGGTATGATCGGGCCAGGCTGCACTATGATCAGATGAATACCTCAACTAACCCCAGGATCGTTGCCTGGAGAGAACAATTGGTCGAGCTTGATTTTCAGTATGAGGTCACCGCCTTGAAGAAACTGAACGAGTTTGTCAATGCTGATGTCGACTATGTCGATGATTACCACCATTTCCACAAGGCTGATTACTGGGCTGAACCGGAAACAGTATTGACCGAGGGTGGAGATTGTGAAGACATTGCCCTGGTAAAGGCAGCCACGCTGAGGAGGTTCAATTGGCCTGGCGATAAGATGCACCTTCTCGTCGGATTTTTAACCGAGAGAGGAAAAAAAGAATCGCATGCCGTTCTACTGGTCGAGACGTCAGAGGGAGAACAGCTGGTTATGCGCTCCATTACCGCTGACCTAGTACCTCTCTCGGAATTCCAATTTGTTCCTGTCTATGCAGTGGATCGATACGGAACCTTGATCGTAAAATCGAAAAATCCGCACCATCTGCTGCATACGGAAAAGACGGCACCACAATAAAAGTCAACGGAAGCGACCGATTGAGCTTACAATGTAATGGGAGTCAGGAAGTTGAAGCTACCGCTTCCAATCAGAAATGACACTGGTGGGCGGGCCACCGCTCAGATATCCGCGAGACCTTCGATAAAAGCCAGCACGTTGGTACCCAGAACGTTGTGGTTATAGCCGCCTTCCAGGATACCGTAACACCCCCCGCCATTTCTCTCGGCGGCTGCCCTGACCCATTGCCCCATGATCTTGTAGTCACTGGCGAGAAGCAGTCCACCCCAGTCATTGACATGATTGTCGAAACCAGCTGATACGGCGATCATGTCGGCAGCCGTATCTTCAAGGGCGATGCGCACCTCCTCGAGATAGGCGTCTCGATCGGCGGCCTCAGGGTTGAGAATTTCAACCCAGGGGTTCCGGTCCAGGATATTGACGTTGCCGTCACCAAAGTGAAGATCAAAATCGAGGACGAAAGCCCGTTGTATCAAATCATCGCCTTTGAGGCGCAGCAGAGAGACGGCCATGTTGTTGAAATAGCAGAATCCCCAGCAGCTGCTGGCTGAGGCATGGTGTCCGGGCGGTCTGATCACCGCAAAACTTGGTTCGGAGAGCGACCGCAGTGCGGCCTGAATTGCCCCTCCAGCAGCCAGGGCTGCGATATCGAAAAGGCCCTGGCTGTGCACCCAGTTCAGGTGGCTGCTGGAGTGCGCAGCAAGAAGGTCATCTTCAGTCGCAGGCTCACACTCGACCAGCTCGACGAAGGTGGACAGTTCTTTCACGATCGCCTCCATTCGGCCACTCTCTGCGGCTGGGTCCGAAGTGTATTCTTCATAAAAATCGTGATGAAAGTAGACGGTCATGACATTATCCTCTAAGAAAATGAAAGAATGAGATTATCAAAACAGCAGCGGTGTGGCAGAAGATCTCACTTTCGCGGCCCGAGACAAAAGATCCGCCAGCTCGTTCCCACTTGAGTCTTCTCCGCGAATTGGCCAGTAGGCCGGTTTGATGCCCGTAGTCTTGTAAAAGTGCTTGAGCAGACTTTTGCGGGTAAAGACAAGAATTGAATCACGGATGAACGGCAGGGAGAGGAGTCGCCGGGTTTCCTGCAGCCGTATCTGTTTGAGGACAGGCTCGAATAATCTTTCCACCCCCGCCGATCCGCAGAATGGTTCATCATCAGAACCAGGGGTCGGGAACGAGTAGAACGTCGTCAGACCGACGCTATAAGTCTTTGAGGCGCTGTCTTCGAGGAGTTGTATCCACCGGCATTCAGCCTCCCGCTCTCTCGTCTCCTCGACCACCGGCGCCACCAGCTTGGCCCGGGCCAGTTTACCCCAGAAACCATGCCTGCCGCCGTCACGCCGGGAATAGAAGAGCATTCCGTGTTTGACGCTCCTGATCGAGGGGTTGCCCAGAACCAGTAGTACTTTCTGCTTTTTCGAATCGGTTTTCGGTGGTATGATCGATATGGATTCGTAGCGCAGAACTCCGTTTTTAAGAGTACAGATGTCGGTGAACGAGGGGATTGATGAGTAGATCTTCTCCAGTCGTTTTTCCAGCGCAGAGATCTGGTTCTGGTGCAGACAGAATTCTGCACTCTGCAGATTGATGACGACACTGTAGTTGCAGGTATTGAACCTCATCGCCGTTCAACTTTACAACAAAGGGCATAAAATCTCAATTATATCATCATTACAAGGTTTTATGATATGAATATACGAGTAATGCCGACGGTATAGCGAATAATGTGCAGACCCTGATTGATATAATGAGAACAATTCTTAATCTTCTGCTGAGGCGCGTAAAATCGGAAAGATAGCTGGACATGCTATAATATTATGTTATAGTGACACCGGTTTCTAACAAGGAAGCTGTTATAATCATTAGTTTTATTTAGGCTGTTACCAGATATACGGAGGGTGATCAGTGAGAATGTTTAGACTTTTGGCAGTATTGGTGGTTTTGGGATTTTTCTTTGTCTCCTGCAGCGACAGCAGTGATGATGGGGGCACCACTGGCGGCAGTGGCGAGACTCAGGCTACAGCAGCCAAAGAAGATTCTTCTGCAAAGACCGAGACTAAAGAGGAAGAGTCCGAAGAGGAGACTAAAGAAGAACCTGAGGAAAAAACTGCTTCTGTCAATAGTTCTTCTAAGATTTTTATGGATGCCTTTGATTTTAATTGCTCAGCTAACTGGGGAGACAGGGATGGGGCAGTGGGGATAAAGGCTTACACAGGAAGCGGTACTTGCGATGAATCCTTTCCCGGCGAAGCCGGCACCTACCTGCTGGTTTTAAAAGCTGTGACAGAATTTGACGGGGAATCGCCCTATAAATTTTCCATAAACGGTACCCAGGTAGCCAGTGGAACGTACCCGCTTTCCAGCCCGCTTGGTTGCGATTGTCCACAGGAGAATTGGCGTGACGTTTGTCCTGATAAGGACAGGGATATAAATCTCGGTACATACGATCTTAACCCGGGAGATACATTAACCGTCTGGGGCGATGATGTGTACCCTTGCGGTGGTCACGGGTCATACACTAAATGGCGCGGTATTGAAGCGATTAGAAGATAAATAATTTATAAAATACATAATAGTAGAAGTAGGGAATGCTTTCTCGGGTGACACTCCGGGGAAGCATTTTCTATTTTAGCCCGTTTAAACTATTGGCATCCAAAATTTGGTCGGGATATGATTGATGATCATAGCGAATGAAAAGAGATATTGAAAAGATAAAATCAGCTGCCTTCGATCTGGTAATAATCGGCGGCGGCATAACCGGTGCCTGCCTGGCCCATGACGCCGCCTTGCGTGGCCTGCGCGTGGCCCTGGTGGAGAAAAATGACTTTGGCATGAGCACCTCTTCGGCATCGTCAAAGCTTCTGCACGGAGGCATACGCTATCTCCAGAAACTGCAGTTTGGCAAGGTGCGCGAATCGGCGCGCGAGCGGACTTATTTCCAGATCATCGCCCCGCACATCACCACCACTATTCCCTTTCTGATTCCCACCATCCAGGGTAGTATCATGAAGGGCAGGGCTGCGCTGCTGGCCGGGATGAACCTCTACAGAACTATTTGTTCGGGGCTCAATGGGCTGGTCAGCGACCCCTCGAAGAAGGTCGAATTCGGAGCCTTTTTTTCGAAGAGCAAGGTGCTGGAGCAGGTGCCGATGCTCAAAGCCATAGGCGGCCTCAATGGGGCGCATACCTTGTTCGAATCCCATATGCACAATAGCGAACGCATGACCCTGGCGTTTATCAAAAGCGCCGTGCGCAATGGTTCTCAGGCGGCAAATCATGTAGCGGTTCAGAGACTTATCAGTACTGATGAAAGGATCACCGGTGTCCATTGCCGGGATACGCTGTCTGGCGAGGAGTTTCAGATCGAGGCCAAGATGGTTGTCAATGCCGCGGGCCCGTTTTTGCCCGGCATCAATTCCCAGATCGAGAGTCTGAGGCTGTTCAAGAACACAACTGGCTTTTCAAAAGGCGTCCACATTGTTGTCAGACAACTCGAGGAAAAGTATGCCCTGGCGTTGAGCAGCGGTAAAAAGACCGAAGGGCTGGTGACCAGGGGCGGCCGGCATATTTTTATGATACCCTGGCGGGGCCGTACCCTCATAGGCACCACCAACGTTCCGTTTGCTGACAAGCTCGACGAAATCCGGGTAACCGATAAAGATATTGACGATTTCCTTCAGGACATCAATGCCATCGTACCAGGCCTCTCTCTGGAGAACGGCGACGTCCATTATGCCTTCGCCGGTCTCTATCCATTGATCAGCGATGAGATAAAGACCGACACCTACCAGGGCACTGGAGAATATCAGGTGGTTGACCACAGCGAGCAGGGAGGACCCGAGGGAATCGTTTCTGTAATGGGTGCCAAATATACCACTGCCAGAGCCATTGCCGAGCAGGCAGTTGATCTTATCGGCCGGAAAATGTCGATGCCGGACCCCCGCTGCCGAACTGCTTCGGTACCGCTGTTCGAGGGAAGAATAGACAACCTGGAGCAGTTTATTGCTAAAAAACAGCAGCACTACCGTGAAATTCTGCCAGCCCAGACCGTACACGATTTGATCGTCTCGCACGGCAGCGAAGTCGATAAAGTGATCGACTACTGCCGGAACCAAGCCGGCTACCTGGAAAAGCTCTCGGATGTGCGCGAGACGCTGGTCGGTGAGGTCGCCTATGCGGTGGAGCATGAAATGGCCTGTACTCTCGATGACGTGGTGTTCGCCCGAACCGGGCTGGGGACCATAGGTCATCCAGGTAAGGAGGTGCTGAACCGGGTCGTCAAGGTCATCGGACCTCTATTGGCCTGGGATGAGCCAAGGTGTCGAGACGAGATCGAGGCGGTGGAACGCCGCTATCAATGGAACTAGTAGTCAAGTGCATAGCCAGCTGATTCTCTGGAAAACAGGAAACCAAAACCAGCCATGACGGCACCGATCATCCATATAGGGCCGACGCCATTTTTTTCCAACCGGGGATGTCACATACGTATTCTCAATGAAATTCGCGGGCTGGCTGCAACCGGCAGGAGGGTCATTCTCTGTACCTACGGACTTGGCGGCGATGTTCAGGGGCTCGAGGTTCACAGGATCTGGCCGATTCCCGGCTACACCAAGACCGGCGCCGGTTTCTCGCCATTTAAACCGTTGGCCGATGTGCTACTTTTTTTCCTGGTCCTAAAAGTCGCCTGGCAGGAACGAGCGACCATTATTCACGGCCATCTGCATGAAGGCGGACTGATCGGCTGGTGGGTGAAAATCCTGCTATTCTGGCGTCGAATAACCCTTATCATGGATATCCAGGGAAGTCTGTCGGGCGAGCTGCGCTCCTATGGAACGTTTAAAAGGATACCGTTCATGCTGAGTTTTTTTTATTTTCTAGAGCGGCTTATCTGCCTGATGCCGGACAGGATAGTCTGTTCCTCACAGGCCAGCCTGGATTTTCTTGTACACTCTTGCCGGGTGAGCGAAGACAAACTCGAACTGGTTGGAGATGTGGTACCCTCGTCGTTTTTCAAATCGGCTGACGGCGCTGGGGGAAGAGAGAAACTTGGGCTTCCTGCTGACAAGAAGGTGGTTATCTATACCGGCTCACTGCTTCCTGGAAAAGGTGTTGACCTGCTGGTAGAGGCCGTGGAACCGGTGCTGAAGAAACGCAATGATACCGTGTTCGCCCTGATCGGCTATCCGGTTGAGAAGGTTAGGGAGATGGTTGACAGCGCGGGGCTGGCCGGCAGGGTAGTGCTTCCCGGAGAAGTCGAATATAGTGATCTGGGCGGTTGGCTCTATGCCGCTGATCTGGCCGTCGAACCTAAGCGGTCAGGAGCGGGGGAGGCCAGTGGAAAGGTACTTCACTATATGGCCGCAGGTCTGGCAGTCGTCTGTTTCAATACCGAAAACAACCGGGCCTTCTTAGGGGACAACGCTTTTTATGCAGCTTCCGAGACAGGCAGCGATCTGGCTGCAGCCATCGATTTGGCATTGACAGATAGTGAGTCGCGGCTTAAGTATGGTGCCTTCTGCCGAACCAGAGCCGGCGAGGACTTTTCGTCCGATTCGGCCGGCCAGCAGCTGAATCGTCTGTATCATCAATTTGAAAACTAAAAGGACCGGCAGTTTTCAACTTCGGTTCCAGCCGCAGTAGTACAGTAGTCGCAGCCAGTGACCTGGCTGCGGCAATAACAAAGGAGTAAAGTGATGAAAATTTTGGTTACCGGGGGAACCGGGTTCACCGGTAAAGCACTTGTCCGTCGCCTGCTCGATGATGGTCATCAGGTTGTCGCTCTGGATTTCCAGGAAGGGCTGAAGACCCAGGAGCTTCGTGATTGGGGAGCTGAGGTGGTCATCGGCACCGTTACAGATAAAGAAGTTGTTGACCGTTGTATGAAAGGGATTGAGGTTGTTCATCATCTGGCGGCGGCGTTCAGACAACTCAATGTGCCGAACAGCTACTATTGGGATGTCAACGTCGAGGGTACCAGAAACGTGCTGGAAGCGGCCCGTCGTGAGAATGTGAAGAAGTTTGTCTACTGCTCCACCTGCGGGGTGCACGGCAACGTCGATAACCCTCCGGGTAATGAAGAAAGCCCGATCAATGCGGCCGACTATTACCAGCAGACCAAGTATGAGGCTGAACCGATCGTCAAGGAGTACCAGCAGAAAGGTATGGAAACTACCATTCTGCGTCCGGCGGCCATCTATGGCCCGGGTGATCCCGAACGTTTTTTCATGATTTTCAAGAGAGTTAACAAGGGGATGTTTCCGATGTTTGGCAACGGCAAAACCCTCTATCACCCCCTCTATATTGATCATCTCGTTGATGCCCATGTCCTGGCACAGGAACCTGGCAAGGGAGTCGGCGAAGCCTATCTGATCGCCGATGAGGAATATATCGAAATCGAGACGCTGGTCCAGAAAACCGCTGCAGCCCTCAAAGTGGATGTTAAAATCCCACATTTTCCAGTGACACCGGTAATCATCGTGGGCCATATCTGCGAGAAGGTATGCAAACCATTCAAAATCACCCCGCCGATCTTTCCCCGCCGGGTTGACTGGTATCGCCAAAACCGCGCTTTTTCAATAGACAAGGCCAAACGAGATCTCGGTTATGCACCGCATATCAGCATCGATGAGGGATTACGCCGCACGGCGGCCTGGTACCGGGAAGAGGGGTATCTCTAAGCCGCCTTCGACTGAACTACTATAATTGGAGCACAGCAACATGTCGGTCAGAACAGCTCTTTTAATGGCTTTTATGGTGTCGATTGTTCTGACTTCCTGTTCCGAGACTTATTTCCCTGAACCGGAGAGCGAGGGGGGCTGGCGTATGGACCCTGATCCAGATTTCCTGATCAGCCTCGACTTGAACCCTAAAGGCGTAAACAATTTTCTAGCCTATAATCTCCAAGTCGAGGATTCTACCAGCGCAATTGTCATCAAGGATGGTTGGGTAGTAGGGGAGTGGTATGCCAAAAAGAAAAGGATTTCAAAAGACGAAAAGCTCTATGTGGCTTCAATTGGCAAATCAATTGCACTTGCCTGTTTTGGTATCGCAGTTAAGGATGGAGAAGATGGTAAAATACCAGCTAAAATAAATCGTTCCTCCAAGCTGTACGACAGACGCTGGATTGCAGAAGGTTTTCCCCTTTCCGATCCAAGAAAGAAAGACATTACCTTTGAGCAGGTATTCAGGCACACAGCAGGTTTTACCGCAGAGGGTAAGGTCAACAGAGAAGGCCGTGACCAGCAGGCTGGTTATTTAGCGTGGGTTGTAGGTCACGATCCTCGATATCCACAGACCAGTGAGCTCGCTTATTCGCCAGGTCAGCCTGAAGAATACGCTGAGCCTGAACATTGGGGCGAGCAGTCAGGTCTTTATTCGAGTGTAGGTTTTGCTCATCTAAGCCTGGTATTCAATCAGCTTTATGGGATGCCCGCCGAAGATTTTCTCTGGAGTCGATTGCTGAAAAAAATAGGCTTCTCTGGAATTGAATTTCATAATCCGCCTGCTCCTCCCGACTTGAAATGGTTTTCCGGGGGCGGGCTGAAGATGACCACAAGGGATCTCGCCAGATTCGCTTACCTGATGCTGCATGAAGGAAGCTGGGAAGGTGAGCAAATCCTGCCGAAAGAATGGGTGCCGTCTTTCGTAACAACTCCTTATTACCCTAATCTCCGATCCAACGTGGATGGTTATTTGCACGAGGAATTCCCTGAGGATCTCTACAGGATGTATGGTTCCGGAGGCAATTTTGTGTTTATCGTGCCATCACTCAACTTGATCGCCATTAGAACCGGGCGGAGCGACAACTTTTTTTTAAAAAGAATGGAACACGATCTTATCCGCAGGGTTTTCGATATGCACTTAAGCTATCGACCTCTTCAATAAGTTCCGCATCTCTCAGACCAGCCAATTTAGAAATAGCGGTCTCTTATTTAGATTGGCAGGAAGAGGCAGTTCGCAGGAATCTATAAGACTACTCGGGCAGGCGAGAGTAAGGTGACTAATTGATAGAATTTCAGTTAGGCTGGTTATAAAACCAATGATGATCAGCTGGAATTGAGCTATAAAAATGCCCCGATAGTCACCACCGTGGTGGAATCCATCGGAGCATCCTTATGGCTTTTGGAAGACTGCGCTAAACAGTCTGATCCCTTAAAATTTATTGACCGCGCACCTGCTTTGCATAGGCGGTGAAATCGATTGGCACAACGGGATTTCCTTTTGAATATCCTCTGCCTTTGATATCCGCCGCGGCGGTAATGCGCCTGACAAAAGCGCCGGTCGGGGCATCATAGACTTCAATGACACTTGAATTGTCGCTGTTGGCAATACCTTCACCGGTGTTCAAACGCATGTTAAGCGTGGCATTGTTGATTACAGCCCCAGCTGGTATTGCACCCAGGTTGGCTTGAAATCGTCCCACACTACCCGAGGCCTGCTTTATCAGAAGAGATCCGTTCTGAACCTTTGTATAAGGCTTATTGTTATCACCAGAGTATTGAACGACGAGCTGTGCTGAGTCAAACCATATACCACAACTGGCACAAGGCTGGACGGTTTGAACAAACCTCAGATTAAAATCATTGGTTCCGATTCTTGCCGCAGAAGCAGCTTGGGTTGCAGCCGCCTCTACATTCTCCTGTGCAGCTGCTCCCTGAGGGGCGGGATTTAGGGGATCCGTATCTGCTATTCCACTGCCTCCGGAAGTACCGCCGTCATCGTCGCTGCAAGAAATCGTCAACAAACCCGCAAGAAGCAACACAACTAAAAATCTGAATCTCTTCACTGGCAATCTCCATTTTAAAGGTTTCAAAAAGACCGGACTTGCTGGCGCCGGCCTTGGCATAAAATTGTGTCAATATAACATAAAAGGGACTCAAGTCCAGTTATCTTTACAGTGGCTGTACCATAGCCGTGGCCGGCCCTGCTGAAGATCACAACCATTTTAATTTACATGCTATTTGTTGAATGCTTTCAGGCGCTGCTGCACTTTTGAAAGTATTGGCGAACATAGGCTTTGAACCAGCGCCAGACGGCACGAGGGTGGGTGAAGAAGCGAACCTTGAGATAGTGAATGCCATTGAGGGGCCGATAGTAAATCTGGGTCCACCATTGGGAGGGATAGAAGGTTTCGAATATCAATGGCACGATCTTCTTGAGGGGGGTGTTATTTATCTTGTGTCGAGGCCAGCCACGATAGCCAATGCCCGGTCGGCGCGGTGCTCTGCGAATATCGAGCTTGAGACTGCTGATTATCTTGTCCCGCCACGGGGTTATGAAGTGAAAACGGGAGAGTATGGCGGGCAATCCATCGAACCGTGCGTGCACGCGTTCCCAGTTGATCCGCTGGTAATATTTTTCTGTCAGACTGACAATATCGGCAATGTGAATAAAGCGGAACTCTTCGTAGGTTAGTGGAGAACGAAAGCCATGAAGGTAGAGGTAGTAAAGATTGTCTTCGAGACTGAGCGAAGCTGCCACAAAGTCATTTAGCGTAATCGGCAAGGCCGAATCAACAGATTTTTCCAGAGGCCAGTGAGGGTAGGATGGATCTAGCGGAAGCAGGTTATGATGCAGCTCGATAGTGACGGGGAGACCGTCGATAGTTTTTATAAGCGGCGGTAGATGGTAGTAATACTCCGGTATTTCATGAGCTTGCTCTTCTCGATAGCCCATTTCGAGGAGTGCCTGCTTAGCTTTTTCAAGATCTTTTTTACGGACCAGGATATCGATGTCGCGCATAGGTCTTAAGCTTTTAGAAGTATATACAAAATTGGCCAGAGCGATGCCCTTGACCAACAGATTGTCGATCTTCTCTTGCTGATACAAACCAAGAATTTCATTTAGGGCCCGGTACCTGATTTCATTGGACAGTCGGCTACGCTGATAGAGCGAGCGCAGGATACGATGGTGGCTTTTGGGCAGAGTGAAACCAAGGTACTCCAGATGCTTGTAGAGAAGCGGTGCGACCCCGTGACCTTCGGCTACATGCAGCAGCGATTCCCATGACAATTGTCTGGATTTAAAGTCCGTAAGCCCCCGGTCAAGCATCTCGTACATGGCCGGGTGACCATGATCGCGACTGCACAACCCTAGAATTTTGCGGATCATTCAGCCGGCTCTATTCTTGCAAAAATGCATCGAGGAGGCTGGATGCATCTTGCAGGCTGTTGTAGCGAAGACGAACGGCCGGCGTGGACCTGGCAATATCCAGGACCTCTCTAAAGCCGTGATCGACCAGGTTGCGGGCGTTGACATGACAAGCCATCAAAAGGGTACCTAGACGGGCTCTGCTGATGGGTTCAATTTCGGGGTCCGATTCCGGGGCATAGTCGGGCATGATGATCAGTGCAGGCGGCGCTTGGGGTTCTTTGAATTCCGGATTGAGCAGTCGATGGGGAATAACCGCGCCGTGGAGGTCCATGAGAAAATCGTCTTTCTTATCTGATGCCAGCAGTTCTTCAAACAAGTGCATCGATCCCGGTTTTAGGCAAAGCGGTCTGCTGAAATACTTTATTTCCCGGGGATCGTGAATAGATATGAATATCAACTCATCGGTCAGGTATGAACAATTGTGGCAGGTGAGCCAACTGGTCAGCGTGGATTTCCCTGCACCGCTTTGGCCCGGCAGCAGAATTATCAGATCGTTACAGATGACAGCACCGGCATGCAAAGCGATTCCGTTTTCGGCCCTGTTCAAAAGGTGGAAAATCACCGTATCGTATATATGGGCAGCGAATCGGACACCCAGGCGGCCGCGACAAAGCTGGGTGTTGCCAGCCTGAAGCCGATACACGTTAAGTCCTTTGTCGGCAAGCAAGGAAAGCTGATGCTGCTGCACGTCGCCGCTGGTTTGCTGGGTAACATCTCTAAAAAGTAGTGTCAGAAATTCCCGCGCATCTTTGGTGTCGTAGAGAAGCGTCACGGTCGATCCGGCAAATGCGACGGTAAAAAGATTCATAGAGTGGTTTGCCTATGGCAATGAAACGGTTTATTTCAACTCGCCGATATCGCGCTCGATCAGTTGAGTGATCAGTGTTTTTACATCAGTCTCTATCTGCGTGCGGCTCTCAGGGTATTGTTCGCTCAGCGCCTCGATAATATCTAAAATTGTGCGCTTGCCGTCACACAATTCCCAGATCAGGGCACCTGTCTCGTTGAGATAGACGGCGGTGGTCAAAGTCGGATGATAAACCGTGATTTCTCCATCTATCCGTTCAATTAAATAGTCTTTTTTTAACTCTACGATCTTGCTTACATCCATAAGGAGTGGCATCTCTTCAGAAAATTTCGTGAGGGTAATCAGGCTAGTTTAAAAACAGAGTTATGATTGAAATTGGTCACGATTCAACCATGATCTTCCTATCGTACGCAACCTAAATTAACAAGATACCCTTGTTGAAAAGTAGCCATAGGATTAATCATTGTGAGCTCCTGGTGCGTTTGACCAGCGAAGTTTCTCCAATAAATTGTTGCTATCATAAAGGTGGTCCTGTAAAAATTGTCGGGTTGTTCGATAAGATCTTGTCTCCTTAATTTTGCCCCGATTGCAGGTTATTATGGCATCGTCTTTTCAGGCAGACTAAATCGTTATATGATCTATGAACGATGGTTAAGGTTTTCGCAGGATGATGTCTACGGGGCTGAACTTGCTGGCCTCTGGCATTAAATCGAGTAGCAATAACATAATTTAACTGAGAACCCGTCAGTTTATATCTACTTTTGTATAGTCAGTTTATATCTACTTTTGTAAAACCTGGGATCGTGAATCAGGACATTGATAAGAGCTGATTGACGGGTGTGTTCGAAGGATGGATATGTTCGGATAGTGGACTCGTTTGAGTAGATGTTTTAACAATATCAGGGCCGATATATGGGTGCTCTCATGTTAACAAAGGTGCTTGAGGAAGATGGAGAGTTCGAACAGAAATATACCTTTCCTCATATTCTTTCGAGTTCCATCGAACATTGGTTGGCAATTATCTGTAAAAAAGATGAAGTTTACCCTGAGTCCCGCGTTCAGTCTATTTATCTTGAAGCTGCTGATGCAAGATCCTACTATGAGAAGGTTAACAGTGATTTTTTCAAAACCAAGTTTCGGGTGAGATGGTACGAAACTAAGGAAGGCCGACCCTATAGCGATGATAATCAAGTCCCCGTTTTTTTAGAAAAAAAAATGAAAGTAGGGGCAAAGAGGCTGAAAAGGCGGTGGGTTACCAGTACAAGATTCGATGAGCTCAAGGATAATAGTTTAAATTCACCCTTTCATGGGAACTGGTATCAGCAATTTGCCAAAGAAACCAAGGTTTCTTCTTACCTGCAACCATTCATACAGATTTCTTACACTCGTAAAAGATTTGTTGATTCAAATACGGGTGTGCGGTTGAGTCTTGACTGCGATATTAAAGTTGAGAGGACCAACTCCCAATTTCTGCCACCACCTCCTCATCGAGCCTTGGATGTGGGTGTATTTGAAATCAAAGGCAAAGATGATGCCCCACCAGCTGCACTGGCCTATCTTACCAGCAATATAGTAAACAAAGACCGTTTCTCTAAATATGAACGATGTGTCTCCTCACTTGCAACATAGCCATCGAGGCCTCTAATGGATAATTTGTATTCGGTAATTTCCGGCATGGGGAATCAAAGGGTGGAAGATATTGGCATAGGAGCCTTTATCTTTGTCATTTCCGCATCTTTGCTTTCGGCGTTCGCAATTTCTTCGCTTTATACCTATTTCTTTTCCAGGCGAGCGACCGGAAGTCAGGTACATAGGGCATTTCCCCTACTTTCAATCGCCATAACCGTGATTTTTATTACCATTCAGTTTTCTCTGCCACTGTCTCTAGGGTTGCTTGGTGCCCTGTCAATTGTCCGCTTTCGAACACCAATCAAGGAACCGGAAGAAATTGGCTTCATCATGTTGGTCATCGCTTCCTCACTTTCCTGTGCCACTTTCAACATTATCTTTACTGTAATTCTAGCTGTTTTTGCCATTCTTGCGCTCATTGTGATGGAGTGGGTTACCCCTATGACCAAGGGAAATCTTAATGGTGGAATGTTGGTAGTGAGGGGTCCCAAAAATAAGGATCCGGGGAAAACAATAAATGAGATTCAACGGGTGTGTGAACAATGGCTGCGCAAAGGATCTTTACATAGCATCACCTGCGAAGAAGATATCTGTATCACTTTTGTTTTCCATAAAACAAGAAAGAGTGATATCAGCTCATTAACAGAAAAAATCAGCGACACCTATCCCGAATTTAATTTCAATCTTATGGTCAACAGGTCGACCGGCATTTAAAAAATGAAGCCGGAGAAAAAAGCAATATTCATTTTTCTCGGAACGCTTTTTCTCGGTCTTATCCTCTCTGTGCTTGCTTTTTACTGGGATACTCCACGGGAACTGTTTCAGAATAAAACTATTCCTTCCCCCCTGCTTGCCTTTGGCGAAACCGGTAAAATACTGCGTAAGTCAGGAACTATTGCACCTGTTGAAAACAAGCAGATCTCCAGTCGTATCACCACGAATCCGGTTGATTTTATCCGGCGCATAGCTCGGGAGAAAAACAAATGGCTTTTGCTAGAGAGATTCGACCGTTTCAAAGAGAGCGGGATATTTGGTTATATAGAGATGCAATCACAGGAACCTGCCGTCAGGTTCAAAATAGAAGTTATGAAAAACGGTTCCTGGGTTGAGCAGGTCTCTTCACAGATTAAATCAGAAAAATTTGGTTACTCATTTTTCATCGACTCTGACAGTACTAATCCTCAACTGAGGCTTACCTTCCGCAACAAGCAATATCCGGTAAACATCTATGGTATTGGTTTTTTAAAAAATGGCTATCATCCACTGGTTTTTAATGACCAGGTAGGCTTTTCCAGTTTTTTCCGTCACAGCCTGTCAAAGAACATTACCTATACCGAATCAGCTGCTTTAATAAACCCCTTGAAGCAAACTGAGCACCTTAAAAGCAATTTGTCTTTTCAGCAAAAACCATCGGTTGGCATAAGTAAGTTTCACAAAAAGCAAGGCCAGACGCCAATTGAATTGACCGCCAGCAGAGATCATCACCTCTTGAACAACTTAAACATATCTGATCAATCTCTAGCCGCAACCAGCATTGCTAGAATCCCGGTTCTTGCTATTGATATAGAGAGTATCGATCTTTATGCCGAGGATTATGGCATTTTGACCAATTATGACGGTCATGGCCGGGAATGGGAGCGGCTTGGCTATGTCCGGTTTTTTAAAGATGGGCAAGCAGTTTTTTCAACCTTCAGCGGTGTACGCCTTCAGGGTGGGGATCCCGGACGTGAGCAAGGTCTGATTAATTTTCGTCTCTATTTCCGTGAAGAATATGGCACATCGAAGATTGAGTCGGATAAGATTTTTGATGGCTCAGTCCGAACAATTAAACGGCTTGCTGTTAAGCAGTCTCAATGGAAGCAATGGCCGTTGAACAGTCCGATTGCTTATGATGTAACTCGGCAGGCAGGTGGTTTGGCCCCAATGACGGAGATGTGTTTGCTGTATCTCAATGGTCAAAATCTCGGTCTTTATTATATGGTGCCGCATCTTGGCGAAAAACAGATCAAAGCAATGCTGCCGGAAAAAGATTATCAGTATTTCCGGATCAGGGGCACACCACACGAGGCGGATTACCATTTTTTTTCAGGTTTTTTAAATGACATCAAACAAGATGTGGAGATGGACGAACAATACGCGTCACAATTTGTTGACCTTGAAAATCTTGTTCAGTCAATTTTTTCATACATGATAAATGCCACTACGGATTATTGTCAGGGAGTTCTTCTCAAAGGTTCAAGTCGTGATAGCAGGTATTTCTGGTACAGCTGGGATTTTGATCACAGTTATATTGATGTCCCTGTTGAGATAAAAAATGAAAGAGACGAGCCACGAGAACGCTGGGAGCAGCCTCCATCATTCGCTGGTTTTTTCATGGATGACCAAGGGCAAAAACCGCACCAATGTGCACGAGTCCGATTATTCAAACGCTTAATAAACGAGGATTCAGAATTTAGAGAGCAAACTAAAACTCTTTTTACTTCAACCATTAACCATCGGGTAACCCAAAAATTTGTTGCCCAATTGCTGGATTACTACCAGAAGATATTGACAACCATAGATTACCCTGAGGGAGATGAGTATATTGGTATCTTGAGGACCTATTTTACTGAACGAATTCCTTATTTATTAAAAGAGATGGAACAGCAGTTTCCTACAGATCCGGCCATTGTCTGTGAAGTAACATCAGACAGCTATCCGGTAATAGTAGATGGGTATAAGAAAGAGGGACCTTACTATGGGTATTATTTCCCCGGATCGACACTGGCGGTTGCCCCAGCGGATTCAGGTGAGGTCAGATATTGGCTCGTTAACGGTAAGCGAACACTAAAACAGCAAATCGCACTATCCATTTCAAGCGGCGAGGAATGCCAGGTTCACGGTGTTAATTGAAGAAATCGGTACCTCAGGTTTTAGTTTCATAGGTAGAGCACGATGGCTCTCATATAGAGCAGGCGACTGCCTATTGTTTCGGCCTGGTAAATTATTCTGCTTATTTTTAAGGACATAATTCCTCCCATCGTTTTCAATAGAAACAGAGACCCCTCCGTTATCTTTTCGAGCCGTTTTTTATACAAACAATTCACCTGGTATCTTCCTTGGCATGACCCGAGCCTTTTTACGACAGATTCTGCTAATCACCGCCTTCAGGCTGCTTCTCAATACCGGTCGCCGGTTTGTTTACCCCTTCGCTCCGGCGTTGAGCAGGGGGCTCGAGGTGCCGCTCGGAGCCATCACCTCGATCATTGCTGCGGGTCAGTTTACCTCCCTGCTTGGTATTTTCGCCGGTCCCCTGGCGGACCGTTACGGCTACAAGATGATGATGCGGGCGGGTCTGGCCATGCTGGCGCTGGGTATGCTCATCTGCGGGTTGGTGCCTGCGTACTGGCCGGTATTCGTTGGTCTGGTCGTTGCCAGTTTTGGAAAAACTTTATTTGATCCGGCGATTCAGGCCTTCGTCGGCAATAACGTCAGTTTCGAACGCAGGGGGCGGATTATAGGCATTGCAGAAACGGCCTGGGCCGGCAGTACGCTGATTGGCATCCCGGCCCTGGCTCTGGTTATCGAACATGCCGGTTTGGGAAACTCTTTCTATCTGCTTGCCGCGCTCGGCGGTATAAGCTGGGTGCTTATGGGAGTGATGATTCCCGCCGATAAGGCCCGTTCTAAAAGGCAGCGGGGGAAAGTGAACTTCCTGGCTTCCATGATGCAGCTCGCAAAATCCAGGCCGGCCGCAGGAATGCTGGCCTTCGGCTTCTTCATATCGGTTGCCAATGATTGCCTGTTTGTGGTTTACGGTGCCTGGTTTGAGCAGGATTTCAATGTCTCGATTGTTGCGCTGGGGTTTTCCACCGTGGCCATAGGAAGTGCCGAGTTGCTTGGAGAATCGATGACCGCCCTGTTTTCTGATCGACTTGGACTGAAAAGAGCAATCATACTGGGCCCTCTGATGGCCATATCCGCCTATTTGCTGCTGCCCGTTATCGGCCAGAGTCTGGGTCTGGCAATGGTCGGGTTGTTCCTGGTATTTCTGTCGTTCGAGTTTACCATTGTCACCAGTTTTCCTCTTTGTACGGAAGTACTTCCGCAGGCCCGGGCAACGATGATGTCTGGCTACTACGCCACCGCCGGAGTCGGCAGAATGGTTGGCGTTCTCATTGCCGGTTTTCTCTGGGGTATGGGCGGAATTGCTGGGGTGGCTGCAGCCTCTGCCGGGTTCACTTTTTTGGGACTGCTGGCAGTGCTCTGGGGGTTGCACGGCTGGTCGCCGCTGCAAGCTCCCAAGAGTGACCGAAATCTTGTTGGGGAAGATTAACTGGCGACCAAAGGTCGTCTCCTTTTCGTCTAAAAGAAAATTGGCGCCAGCACAAGCCACTCAAAGGATTTGGAGAATTCAACGGCGACTCCTTCTCCATCTGCTCTGGTGACGACCCCGAACAGGTCATCGACCACGAGCCTGCTGTGTGATCCCTGAAGAATGATTTCGATGCCGTAACTTTTCGAAATTTCCGGTTGTCTCTCCGCTTCTATGAAGAATCCGGTCCTGCTGAGATTCTTTAGCGTACCCTGTATGCGATCATCACCATCTATCAGATTACAGGTTGCTTTGGAGAGGTCTACCAACCTGTAAGACTCTCTACGTTCTTCTGAGTGCATAGATACTAGCTCCCGTTGGAATTAACGATAGAGCAGAAGATATTTACCAAGCCGTCAAAGTCAAGACCAGAAAACCTCAAAGGTAGCTGACATCATATAAAAAAAATCACTATTTGGTTAACTTTTCAGACCTCCCGGGACCAGATCTTCAAGCACCAACTGTTAGTGAGGTTATCTCCTGTGAACCTGACAATTCATGGGCAGATTTCGGAAATTAACCAATACCCATAAATTATTCTACTGGTGGGCAGAGAAAACAGCGCAGCCTGAATCCCGCTGAGCGAAGAATCCAGGTTGTGGCTACTTCTATCTGCAAACAAATTTATTGTCCGCGGAGGGTGCCCCGGGGCCGGGGGGACGATTAGACAGTCCCCCCTGTAGGGATGGTTGCTAATAAATTGATATTTCAGCAGTTTTTAGAGGTAACAATGTCGTGCAGGGTTTCGAATACGCCCATTGGATCTATATCGTTGGCCGAGGCGATCTCTTTAATGTTCATCTCTGCTTCCGCCACTACACCGCGCTCCCCGAATTTTGCCAGAATATCTTCAAGATTCAGTCCGTACTCGAGACATGCCTCTGCCAGCTTCTTTTTTCCCCAACCTGACTCGGGCGCATCTGGGAATCGTCCCGCTGCGTCAGTCGAAGCTGATTGTGTATCCGCCAGTTTTGCTGGTTTCATAATTTCGTAGACCTGCTGGGGCGAGCGATCGTTTCTCCAGGCGACGGTTTTTAAAATGTCCTCTGGCCCATCGACTTTTATGCCACCAGATCGGAGCAGTTCGAGGCTCTGTTGCAGATCAAGATTTTCTCTTTTGGTAAACATCTTCAGGGTGGAGGACTCGGCATGTCCGTAGGGTGGTTCCCCGTAAGTAACTGCAGCCTGGTCTTTGACCGACTCAGAAATGTGTAGAATAGTGCTCAACGGCGGAATATTGAAATAGGTTCCAACAACAAAAATGGCGGTAAGGGCCAGGGCGACGTTGAAAGAGCCGGTAAAAACCTTGATCTGCCTGGTCTTGTTCTTCATGTAGGCAAGAATCGGCTTCCAGTTATAATAGATGTGCATAATTCCGGCGATCAGGAAGAGCACGCCAACAGTCGTATGCTGGGCTCCCCAGTCGCCTTTTGTCAGGCCCAGGAACTTCCAGTCGGCCCAATAGGCGATTCTTCCCTCAGGTACTACATAGAGAATGATTGAATTGATGGTTAAAACCAGCAGCGACAGCAGCATGGTCATCGAGGTTATTTTTCTCATGTTCATGGCGATTCCTATTTTTTTTAATGGTTGATATAGCAAGATTGTGCTGGCTATAATCCAACAACCATGCCAAGTATTAAGCAAAATAGTTAAATATTTAAATTAATAGTTTTTTCAGACAGTTACATTGATGTGGAAGTCTTTAATTAAGGAGGGAATACAATAAGTCCCGAGAGACGGGAGAGGGGATGGGTAATTTTTATACGCCGGAGAGGCTGAGTTGGGTAGGAATTACTCCGACTCAAGCCGGGCGGCAGCGACCGCAGAGAATTTTTTCTACGGTCCGTCAGATTAGACGAAAAGGAGAAACATTAGCTCTGAAGTTTTTTGATCAGTTGTTCTTGTTCCTTGAGCCGGGTATTGGCCTCAGCAGCAGCTTCGAAATTGTCCTGGGCTGCCTGAATTGCCTCTTCCTTGGCCTGTTCGGCATGGGTTATTTTCTGGATCGAGGATTGAACGACCTCATCCATCTGTTCTTCAAAGCGCCGCTCGACTGCCGCCACTTCCCGGGTTTTTTCTTCAAGTTCTTTCTTTAGCGAAGTAAGTTCCTGGGAAAGTTTTTCAACTTCCATGCTGGCGCTATTGGTTTCTGCGAGTTTTTTATTAACATCGGCAAGTTCTGCGGCCTGGCCCCGGTTTTCTTCTTCGGCCAGGTGCAGTTTGTTTTTGGCTTCTGTCAATTCGGTAGTTAATTGGCTGTTTTGCTCTTTGGCCGACTGCAGGGTTGCCGAAAGGCCATCAATTTTTCCCTGCAATTCTTCAGCATTACTGGATTTTTTCTGGGATTCAACAAGTTTCTCTTTATTTTCAGTAAGCTGGCTTCTGACGCTTTCGAGTTCATCGAGATATTTCTTCGCCTCACCTGCTTTTTTCTGCAGCAGGATCACACAAATAGCTGCTATTGCTACCGCTGCACCAATTACCAGCCATAAACCCATACCGTCCATGATTGATTTTCCTATGTTAGACGTTGATTGTGAAGTGTCTGTTTGCCGCTGAGAAAAAACTCATTTCCTATCCCTTATATCGCAGCTTGCTGAAGAATTTCAAGTAATGTCTTGAAATAACCGGAAAATAGCGAGTATTTGTTCGATTATCGACCGCTCATCCAGCGGCAGACATGCTGCTCGATTCTATCGAGGAGCATGTAGAGCATAAAACCGAGCAGCGCCATACTGGAGATGCCTGTGTAGAGTGATACATAGTCGGCCCGGCCCCAGGAATCCATGATGATATAGCCCAGTCCGGTGGTGGTGGCAAAAGATTCGACAAAGAACAGGATGGCGACAGAAGTACCCACGGAAATCCGCATAGCGGTCAAAATTTTGGGCAGCGTGGCCGGTAGAACCAGGTGACGATAGATCTGTAATTTTGTTGCACCCAGTGTTTTCATCGAGTGAAAATAGTTACGGTGTATGGCTCTGGCGCCGTCTCTTGTGGTTACCAGAATCTGGAAAAAGACGATCAGAGCTATCAGAAAGATCTTGGAAAAATTGCCGATACCGAAAAGGATGATGATCAGCGGCAACAGGACCACATGGGGAATTGGGTAGAGTAGATAGATAAAGGGTGAAACGCGCTTGCCAATCTGTTCCTCCGTGCCGACCAGAAGCCCCAGGGGAACAGCCGCCGCCAGAGCCAGGCCAATGCCGGCCAGGGCTCGCAGACTGCTTACCGCCAGATCATCGATAAGGCTGCCATTCGTCAGTTTGGTAGCCAGGTCGACCATCACCAGCCAGGGTTGAGGAAGAGCCATGGAGTCCAGCAGCAGCGCACAGACCTGCCAAAGCGCCAGCAGAATCAGCGCAGCCCAGAAAATATCACGCTTCCTGCCCATTGACCTCTCCTTTCAGAAGCTCCCGCAAGCGGATGCACTGCTGGAAAAACTGCTCACTCAGCCGGTACTCTGAAGAAACGGCACTCGGGTTGTCCACTACCTTGAGAATCTGGGCCGGACTTCTGCTCAGGATGATAATCTTTCTGCCGAGAAACGCAGCTTCTTCGATGGAGTGCGTGACCAGCACGGTGGTGATTTTCCGCTTCTGAATAATGTCGAGAATGAGATTCTGGAGTCGCTCGCGGGTAAGCGCATCGAGTGAACTAAGGGGTTCATCCATGAACAGGATTTCAGGCTCGACGGCCAGGGCCCTGGCCAGGGCCACCCGCTGTTGCATCCCTCCGGAAAGCTGGCCTGGAAAATGATTGCCGAAACCAGCCAACTCCATCTCCTCGATAAGCTGGTCGACAACCCGTCTGATCCTGTCCTTATCGATATTTTTTAGGGTCAGCCCGAGGCCAATGTTCTCAGCCACGGTCTTCCAGGGGAATAGACCGAAATTTTGGAGTATCGTCCCGCAGCGCGGATTACCTGCGATCGCCAGGGTACCGGAATCAGGCTGCAGGATGCCAGCCAGTAAAAAGAGCAGCGAGGTCTTGCCGCATCCCGAGGGCCCGATTATTGCACAACTGTCCTGGGCCTCAATTTCAAAAGAGATATCGTCCAGGACGTTCTGGAACTGTCCATCATGCTCAAAACTCAGGCTGGCTGAGCTGACCTTGATCATCGGTGGCCGTCAGTCATCTAGAAAATCAGTAGCGACGATGTCTTCGTAGGTGATCGTCTCAATCAACCCCTTGTCGACCAGCCAGCTGGCAGCTGGTTCGAAGAGATCTTTGCTGAATGGTTCCGGTGCTGGATAGACGGCGATGGGATATTTGTCGGCCAGAAAAGGCGGGATTCGACCTTTTTCTACCACCAGGGACCGATAGCTTTCAGGGTCATCATTAATCGCCTCTACTGCACGCCCATAGGCTTTGAATAGTGACTGGACCGCTTCTTTTTTTAAATTCAGTGCCTCTGTAGTTATCACTACCACGGTCTGAGACAGACTCTGATCCAGATCGGCGTCACGGATCAGAACTCGGGCACCTTTGCCTGCAGCAATCGAGGACAGGGGCTCGGGAAGGGTGGCCGCCTGGACGGAACCGGAGAGCAGCATCTGCATCCGTATCGGCATTTTCTTCACTTCCACCTTGGTGATTTCCTCTGGGCTGAATCCCTGCTGTTCCAGTAGCCTATCAGTCACATATTCGATAATCGTGGAGTTGGAGACCGCGATTTCTACCCCCTTTAAATCGTCAAGGGTATGGATTTCTGAAGATGGAGCAGCTAAAATTGCGAAAACCCCTTCGGCCGAGGTCTTACCCAGCCCCAGTGAGGTGATTTTTAACAGCCCCCGGCCTTTGTCCAACAGCAGCGCACCAATGGGGTCGGAGATGGCACCATCAATAGCTCCGGCGGCAAGCGCACTGTCTCTCTCCAAAGCGCTGAGAAAAGGTACCAGCTCGACTCGGACGTTTTCCTGATTGAAAAAACCTTCCTTTTCAGCCACATAAAAGGGGACCGAGTCCTCGATCTGCAAAAGCCCTATTTTGAGGCTCTCGGCGGCGGCGTTCGCATAAATGAATAGGGTGATAAATAGAACTGCAATATGCTTCATGGCATCAACCTCGCTGTCGTAACTGCCTGGTTGAAAGGGAAACCTTGATTACCCTTTCAATCGGTCTGGTAACAGGCCAGAATTTCACCGAAATAGAGGGTGTGGTAATCTTTGGCCGGGTATAGCTTTTCCAGCTGCTCATCGAGATTGGTATTGTCCATGGCCGATTTGTAGATAATTTTACATTCGTAGTGTATCCCGGGGATGTCGATTATTGGTGAGTCCACCGTTACGGCTTTGCGAGTCTGCAGGCCGCATTCGATGAACTTGTCGTAATCCCTGCCCGATTTTGTGCCACAGAACATCACTGCATCCTTGCTGCTCGCATCTGCCGGAATGGTGACGGTAAAATCATTGCTCTTTTCAATCAGGTTGAAAGTGTGCCTTGAATCCCTGACGGCAACCATGAACACTTCCTTCCTCCAGACAAAACCGATTGTCGCCCAGCCAATGGTCATGGTGTTGATACTGTCGTCTGACTTGACGGTAAGAAATGCTCCTTTGGTAAGAGACTCCATTATACTGTCCAGATTTTCCAGATACGATCTGTCTCTCATAGCCGTGTCCTCCGTAAAATTTTGATGCCAAAAAGCTACCTGAAAGGGTGCTGTAGTGCAAGATAACAATGATCGGCTGATATTGAAGGGAATGGTCTTATTGATTCTGTCTTGGCAGCCGGTTCTGAGCTGAAGATTTCTTCAACATCAGCTTAGTGATCGCCGTGCTTATGGGGATGGGTTCCATGAGGATGCACGTGGTGATGGGTATGCAGGGCCGAGTGGTCGGCAGGGACGATGCGGCCGGCTTCCATGCCGGCCAGATCGACGCAGGTGGCGGCCAGGAAATCGTAATCGTGGGATATGATGATGAACCCTAGCCCGAGCCTGGCGATGATGTCTATCAACCGTTCCCTGGTTTCAGGGTCCAGATTGTTGGTGGGTTCGTCCAGAAAGAGTGCTCTGGGCTGCATTGACAGAATTGTAGCCAGCGATACCAGCTTCTTCTCTCCTCCAGAGAGGTGGTGGGTTACCCGGTCTTCGAGATGATCCAGCCCCAGGTCGGTAAGGGTTTTGTGAGCCACTTCCAAGGCCGCTTTGGGCCTGGCGCCGAGATTGAGTGGCCCGAAGGCTACATCCTCGATGACTGTGGGCGAAAAGAGTTGGTCGTCTGCATCCTGGAAGAGCATGCCGATCTCCTTACGCAGGGTGAAAAAGTCCTCCACCTCGCTTATTTCGTTACCTTTGAATCGGATTGAACCGGACTGGGGCTTCAAGAGCCCCATGATGCAGTGAAAAAGAGTCGTTTTACCGCAGCCGTTCGGGCCAATCAAGCCCAATTGCTGCTGATGCTGGAGGGTAAGGTTGATCCGGTCAAGTACGGGAGATTGGCTACCGGTATAGGAAAAGGAAAGACTTTCAAGTTCGATCAGGGGCGGTGCAATCATGATTGAAACCTGCTGATTATTTCAACGGTTATCAGAGCGGCAACAACGGTCAGAATCAGCAGAGAAAAACCAACTTCGTTCTTCCCCAACTGCGATTCGCATAAGGAGCGGAACTGCCCCTGGAAACCGCGCAGAACCATCGCCTGTCTAACTCGATGGGCTCGGTGATGACTTTTAACGAGGGTCATCCCGAACAGGTAGCCGGTGGTTCGGTAGGTGTGCATATTGGTGCCGGCCTTGAAACAGCGGAGCCTGGCGGCACGGACCAGGCGCAGGTATTCCTGATGAATGACAAAAATATAACGATAGGAAAACAGCAGCAGCAGGCAGAGCTTTATCGGCATTTTCAATTGTACCAACGCCTGGCCCAGGGCTGCAACGGATGAGGTGGCGATCAGAGAAATCAGGACCAGCACGGCTGCATTGGTCTTGATACTGATCAGTGCGGCAAGTGCAATGCCCTCCCGGCTGATCCCAAGCGGTCCAAGATTGAAGGCAGTTTCTCCGGGATAGGTAAGAGGCAGGGTGAACCAGAGAAATAGTACAAAGCCGTTGACCAGCATCAGACGTCTGAATACCAGCCAGGGCTCAAGTTTTGCTGTCAGCACCAGTACTATGGCCACCGTTAGCCCGGCGCTGGCGGTGGGGAATGTCCGGCACAGACTGATCACTACAATCAGGGCCAGGCTTGACAAGAGTTTTATTCTGGCATCGAGTCGCTGGATAAATGAGGAGGTTGTACTGAAGGTTTCGAATTTCATCGACGCTGGTACTCATCCATATGAATCCAGAGTACCGCGCCGATCTCGACTTCCTTCTCACTACCTTCGGGACCTTTGAGGGTGTAATCAGCCAGGCTCAGGGAGGCAAATCCCCACCAGCCGCTGAGCGGGCAGGTGAAGGTGAAAACACCGTTGTCATCGGCAACGAGAACCTGGGTCACGTGGGCATCGGTGGGCGCCCGGTAGGCGCCTGCCTGGTCGTAAAACTCGATCTCTACCTCGGCGCCTGGAGCCGGCTTGGCGTCGATCAGTACCTGACCGGTGAAACTGTTGCCCTGGTAGTTGCCGAAGGGTCTGAGCAGCGGTCTGATCTCCGCCGGCAAACCTAACGGCTGCTGCCAGCCGTCCTCGGAACCGAAAACGGGGACCACGGTCTTGGTGTAATGGATGATAAACCTGTCCTCGATGGGCTCCCAATAGGGCTCAGGTTCCATGACGAACTGGTAGACGCCGGGCCGCGACGGAGTGAAATGGTAGTTAAAACCGCGGCTTCCCATTATACTTGCAGGTTGCAGACTGCTCAGCAAATCGGCTTGTTCACCGTTTTTCACCATGAAAAAACGTTTTGGCTTGTCCAGGTCCATGCCGATGGCTTCAAACGGGTGGGAAAAAGACAGTGAGACATCAACAGCCCGATTTTGCTCGCTTACTAGAGGTCTCGACGGGATCACCATGCCAAAATGACCATAGACCCGCCCGGGGTCAGAAATGATGATAAAAAATACAGCGGTGACCAGTAAGAACGGCAGACATTTTCTTCTCATTTCTTTCCTCTTCTCCTTGATCTTGACCATTTGATCAGAGCGCCGAGACCCACTATGGATATGATTCCGGTTACCACATTTCTGAGCGGTGGTGACGAAGGGAACGGCGATTTTTTTTCTGTCGTTTTTTCAGATTTTCCCGATTGAGAAGCCGTTGTCGTTTCAGATCGGGAAAAGTCGGCTGCGCTCAGCTGCCACTCACTGCGGTGCCCCGGACCGGCGTCGAGCAGGATGATCAGATCGGCGGGCTCCTCAAGGCCGAGCGCCTCAGGGGTGATGGTAAAGGTGCCGCTGTCGCCGGTGGTGGTAGTAAGAAGCAGTCTCTGATCGACCTTGCTTATAACCTTTATCTCACCGTTTTTTGCCGGTCTGCCGCCGCTCAGGGTTCCTTCACCTTTGATGATCCCGTTTTCCACATAGGCGAACACCTGCACATTATGGGCCGGGACCAGAGCAGGCCGCAACCAGACCAATATCAGCACAGCAAGTAGAAGCGTCCTGCTCATCACCTGCCTCCCCAGAGAAGTTCAGGGTGCACCCGACCGATGAAAGAGACGATGAACATGGTGATGAATCCCTCGATGACCATGATCGGGATATTGGCTAGGACGGTGATTTTTGCGGTGGCCAGAAAGCCGCTGTCGGTGAAGGCCAGAGACAGCGCCATAAACACTGCTGAAAGTAGTATCGCCCCGCTGCCGGCGACAAAACCTGCCAGCGGCCGGGTCTTTTCTGAATTGAGGAGCGGCCGGGTCAGATAGAAACAGAGCACAGCCGGCAGGGCCATGTTGACAGCGTTGACGCCCAATACCGTCAATCCGCCGTACTGAAAGAACACCGCCTGCAATAGCAGACCGACCAGAATGGCCGGGAAGCAGGCCCAGCCAAGCATGATGCCGAGAAGTCCGTTGAGGACCAGATGGATAGAGGCGGGACCGATCGGCACATGAATCAGTGAGGCGACGAAGAAGGTGGCGGTAAGCATCGATACCTCCATGATCCGGTCCAGGTCGAGCTTCTTCAAACCGATCACCGTCCCGACGGCAGTCAGGGATGCCCCGCCGAGGAGAATTGGAGCCGAGAGGATGCCTTCAGATATATGCATAGATGTTTGACAACCGGTTGAAAACAATACCTATTAAGTCAATCAAGCAGCGGTAACACAAATTTGAAAATCGTAATATTGTTACTCTAATTCTCTCGCCTGTGCAAGATAAAATCTGTGCTGGTAGACATACGGGTTTCTGTTGCAGTTACCGAGAATATGCTTGTATTTGCCTGCTGTGTTAAATAGATTTCGGCAGGTTTGGACAAAGACTCAATCAGAATTATAATAGTCCCCACGGATGAGAGCCTGCTGGCCCAAGTGTAGTGACTCCTGGGCGATCCACAGAAGGAATTTAAATTATTGGAGTGATTGATCCTGGAACTAATATGAAACAACACAGTCTGCGAGTTGAGAAAATTGGCGGGACCTCCATGTCCCGATTCCCCGAGATTATCGACAACATTATCCTGCGAAATCCTGATGATGTGTTCGGCAGGGTTTATGTGGTTTCGGCCTATGCCGGGGTTACCAACGATCTGCTCGAGCACAAGAAGACCAGTCAGCCTGGAATTTATAAACTGTTCGAGGATCAGGAGAGTTATCCCAGGAAGATGCTGGCCTTGCGAGAGCAACTCATTGAGCTCAACGAGAGTCTGGCCGACTGTGGACTCGATGTGGAAGAGGCCAACGACTTTATCGGTGACCGCATCGATCTTTCCAT
>CAJQNS010000060.1 GCA_905479735.1 uncultured Desulfofustis sp. | reverse complement strand
TGTGACCATGCGTGAGCCCTATACTGAATAGGAGTGAGACTCATACCTTGCGAAACCGAACAGTCAAATAATGTGAGGTCAGCCATATAAGGGTCACTACAACAGTCACCAGAACAACCTGCAGTGCATGTCTTATAAAATTCTCCGATTCAGCCTGAAAGGCCTGATTGACGAGAGGAACCCCAAGGGAGAAGGCCAGATACCAGACTAAGGGAACAAAAAATATCAATATATTGGTGCTTGGACTCTGGGGGGTATCAGTTCGGTGTTCGGGGGCCTGGCGGTTATGCCAGGTGGAAATGGCCCTGGAATAGGAAAAGAGAAGCAGATAAAAGACACAGGTTCCGACAATCCGGTGGACTGTTTCAGAACTCAACCATGACGAGTGCAAGTCGATGTCGTAAAAATAAGTCGCCAACAAAATCCGCAGGACATTGGCAACAATAGCGATAATGTAGGACAGCAAGCCAGCGCTCATTATTTTGGTCAGAGTCCTGGCCAATGGTTGTACTCTGTGGGTTAACTGGAAGGCCGACATGCAAAAGGCGATGATGTAAAAGTTGACCCCGGCACAGGCCGGCGCGATAACCACATCATGTTCGACGTCAACCCAGCCGTATCCCGGTTCGTGCACGAAATTAAAATCGGAGAACAATTCCACTAAGCGGGCAACAGGTCCGATTATCCAGATCAGATCTTCACTGGCTGCCCCGCTGTAATATGCTTTGAGCAGGTAGGCCGCAGCAAGTACGATCGAGGCGACGACTAACTTGTGGGCTATCGCCGTTCGGGTCCAGTCGATACTCATCCGCTATCCTCTCCTCCTGCGCAGGCGTGAAATCAGAGTAGAGGCAAGCAGCAGGGCGGCCAGGAGAATAAGGCCTGGTTCCGGAACGGTTTTTACGCCGCCGCCGACAGCCAGATTTGAAACGTTTTTTGGCAGGGTAAGCGGCTGCTTCACATCTCTGCTGTCCTGGTTCGGATTCCTGATGATCTCATCAATTGCAATGAAAGAGGTGAAGGGCGTTAACAGGTTGTATTTCAGGCCGAGGGAGACGATCTCATCTCGGTTGTGGGTGTTGCCTCGACGGGTATTGAAATCTGTAATACGGGAGATGCGATTTCGGGCCCAGAGATAATTCAAGGCGCCATCGTGGCCTTTGGTAATTGCACCGCCGACCGGAATTTTTCTCTGGTAGACGCCTTCACCGTTATTTCCGGTGACACTCACCAGCCCTGCGGACTCCCCACGCCATTTACCAAAAACGACAATGGGACGTTCGGCAAAAAGATCCGGGACAGTCGGCGGTTCCACGTCATATACTTCGATTCCATCGAAGCTGACCTCTATGTCGGTCAGTACTGGACTTGAAACATATTGAGTAAACCTGTCCGCAGCGGCCTGCGCCTCGCTGGCCTTGGTCACGATGAAAGGTTCCCCCTGGCCCGATTTCGCCATTCCCTCGATCAGGTAGCGGTTGACGCTGCTGCCGATGCCAAAGGCGAAGACATTGGTGCGATGGAGGTTCTGCTGGATCAGCTCGAATACTTCCTGCTCGGCGTGTATGTAGCCGTCGGTGACAACGACCAATGTTCTTGAGAGACCTTCCTGTTTGGGCATCTTCATGGCCCGCTTCATCGCTTTTAGCAATTCTGTTCCGCCGCCGCCTTTGCTGCTATCGATCATATTCACGGCCCGTTGAATATTTGTCGGAGTGGCGGGTACCGAGGTTGACGACAAAACTTCCGAGTCGCCGGCAAAGAACATCACATTGAAGGTATCGGTCGGCAGCAAACCTCCGATCAGCTTTTTGATAAGCAGTTTTGCAGTATCCAGCGGGTAGCCCGACATCGATCCTGAGACGTCTATGACGAAGACATATTCCCTGGCCGGGATTGTCTTCTGCTCTACCCTCTTTGGAGGCTGAGCCATCAACAGAAAGAAATTCTCCTCGTCTCCCTGCTGCAAAATTAGTCCGGAGGATATCTGGTTGCCTGACAAACGGTATTTGAGAATGAAGTCGCGATTTCCGCCGAATCCATCCTGATTGGTGAGTCCAATCAAGGCCTGTGATTGATTTCCGAACTTGACGTCAATATCATGTGAGCTGGAGCTGATCTCCTGAATCGGCAGGCCGGCGGCCAGAGAAACCCTGATGGAAAAATCTGTGCGAGGATCGCTTCCCTGCTTCAAATAAGGATTATGCACCCATTTCTCCGAGTCGGATGCGTTTTCTGGGGCCAGCGACGTATAACGGGGCCCAACGACGGTGGGGTAGACGAATTCATAGATTCCACTGTCCGGGACCAAAAGCTCTGTATATTTCAGTTCGACCTCGATGGTGTCGCCGGGCATGATGTTGGCCACCTCCATGCTGAAGACGTTGGGCCTTTTCTGTTCGAGAAGAGAGGCGTTTTTACCCTCTTTTTTTGCCGTTTCAAAGGCTTTTCGGGCTTTTTCTTTTTCCTTTATCTTGGCTTTGATGACCCTGTCGCCGATCGTCATCTTCATTCCGTGTACGGCGGCGCTGGTGGAACCCGGGAAGATATAGCTGCCGTTGATCGGTTCGCTTCCCATGTTGGAATAGGTTTGGGTTACCGTCACCGCGGCGATTATTCCACTCACGGCAACATCGACCCTGGTGTCTTTCAGAGGGAAGTTTTCAACTGATGATTCCCTGCCTTCAATGAAGAAATAAGGCGACAGCGAGCTGTGTTCGGGTGAGGCGGCTCGCGAAAAAAAAGCCAGATTGATGATTCCCAGAATCAGAAAAAACAAGACAACTATGCGCTTCATAATTTCCTCCCAGATCTTGTTTCGATCGCCTTATAGGTTGTGGGACAGACGAAATTTACCTAAGACCGATGCTTAGGAGCCATTGTAGGTTTTGAAAGTGACAAACGGATGATCCAAAAATGACATATCACCAAACAAGTATGACAGATTATGACTATTAGGTCTGGAGGCTGGAATCGGCTATAATTCTGTGTTAACAGGTGCAGTATGCGCATCAACCTCAAAAAGCTGAACTGATATTTATGGGTTATCGAATCACTCTGGTCGAAGACGATCCTCAACTGCAGGAGAACTACGTCAAGGCGCTCGAACGCAGCGGCTATGATGTCAGTGTCTGTGGCGAGAAGCAGGAAGCCATCGACGCTTTTGAGACAAGTCTGCCCGACCTGGTCATTCTGGATATCATGCTGGGTGATGAGATCGATGCGGGTTTTGAGTTGTGCCGCCATCTGCGGGCGCTGTCTCCCACCATACCCATCATCTTTCTCACGGCCCGCAACTCAGACATCGACCGCGTCTCGGGGCTGAGGCTGGGCGGTTGGGATTATCTCACCAAGGATGTGACCACGCTTGATTTTCTGCCTGCCCGGATATCGGCTATGTTTCGTACGGTTGAGATACTGCGTTCCGGAAACAGCGGGGAAGAGGATCTGATCGAACATTCACAACTGCGTATAGACGAGGCCCGAAAGGAAGTCTACTGGCAGGACAAGCCGGTGCTGCTGACCCTCACCGAATTCTGGATTCTGTCAGCCATAGCCAGGCGACCGGGGCATCTGAAAACCCATGATCAGCTGATGGACGCCGCCAATGCAGTGGTCACAAACAATACCATAACCGCCCATATCAGAAGGATCAGGAACAAGTTCCGGGAAATTGATCCTGATTTTGACCATATTCGTTCTGAATATGGCATGGGTTACCGGTGGCACTCGGCCTGACGATGCGTGCAACCCTTCGAGTCAAACTGGCCCTGGTCTCTCTGCTGCTGTTGATCATCCCGCTTCTGGGCTTGCGCCTGAACAGCAGCCTGAAGGCAAGTCTTATCGCCAGCCAGGAGGATGCACTCAACCTTACCGCCACCGCAGTTTCAACCGCACTGAGCAATCGTGCCGAGCTCTTCGTTCAGGAACGATTCCATTCTTTGCAGCCGGGGCGGGACCTTTACCTTTTCCAACTGTCCAACGCCATTAAGATCGACGATAATGTGATCACTGACTGGTTGCCGGAAATTTCCAAAGCCCAGACCTTCGGGCAGGAACATCTGCTCAATGAAGATCCCGATTTTGACCCAGAAAGTCTTAGCTTTCGCTATATTGCCGGCAAACAGGATGAATTTCTCTATGCCCTTTTTGATGTCAAAGACGACCGTCTGGTCTATCAGGGGGCCAACCTGCTCGATTTCGACGGCTCCGATCATCTGAAGATCGTTATTGAAAAGAATGGCGAACAGCACACCTATCTTTTAGCTCCGCAAAAGCCGGGTCTTGTCATTGGGGTTCTGAAACCGGTCAACGCCTTTATCGACCCACCGACTGAAAATCGAATCATCGGCATGTGGAATGAGACCGATAAAGGCTATACGCTGGAGGTGCGTATTCATGCGGATATGCTGGGTGACAAGCTGGCCTTTGCGGTGGCCGATGTGGATGACAAAGAAACTGGCAGCCCAGATGCCGTTATCGGTACCGTCAGCCTGCAGGAGGATTCGGAGGAGATTGGCTGGCTGCTCACCACTTCCACCGCAATCGAAACGATCCTCAACTCATTGGACCGTCCCTATGCCCGCATACGAGTGGTGGATCAAAATCAGCGGGTCAGAGCAGAGGTGGGCGGTCTGCATGAGATCCAGAATCACGAGCAGGCAGCAGATGGTATTTTCAGTCAGTTGATGACCAGGGTACACGCCATCTTCCAGCCCCTGTCTCGTTTATTTACAAGTTCATTTTCCACGGATATTGAGGATTCCGCCTCCCAGCCCACCGAGGTTGACATTCAGGGAATAAAGGAGGGTTTTGAGGGAAACAATTCCATCACCCGCTACCATATAGAAGACGGCCTTGTTGAGGTGATGGCCGCCATAGCTCCGGTTTATGACAGAGGAGAGGTCATTACCGTGGTTGTCGTTGAACAGACAACTAATTCAATATTGTCCCTGAGCAACCAGTTAATTGAAGAGACGGTGCTGCTCTCCGTGGTGGCTTTTCTGATAGGCGGAGGGGCTCTATTCGCCTTTGCCTTTGTCATTTCTTCGAGGATCAGGACATTGCGAAACCAGGCCGATGCTTCCATCACCGAGGACGGCAAAATTCAAAATGTTATTACCAAGACTGAGGCAAGAGACGAGATCGGGGATCTCGGCCGGACCCTGGACACCATGCTCAAACAACTCCAGGAACAGATCGACTATCGAGAGCGAATGGCCGATAATCTGGAACATGAGATGCGCACTCCGCTGGCGGGCGTTGCCGCCTCACTGAAAAATATCGAGGAGGAACTGGCTGACCCGCAGACGCAGGTTCTCGAATATCTCGAGGGGGCCAAGCACAACACCCGGCAACTGCATGAGCTGTTGACCGCTATCCGTGAAGGGGTAACCCTGAAAGCATCTCTTTCGCACGAGCACATGGAGGCTATCGACTTCGGCGAAGCAATTTCCAGATGGTTGGACCTGGTCTGGCGCAAAGCTTTTCCGGGGGTGGAATTTATTTATCAGCGTCCCGAATGGGCGGCACAGATCAGAGGTGACGTTGATCGTCTTCTTCAAGCGCTTGATAAACTCGTTGAAAACGCAGTTTCGTATCATCGTTCCGGGACACCGATTGAGCTGGTATTAGATCAGGATAATAACTTCATCGCCCTGCGGCTGATCAATCAGGGAAGCACTATTGACCCGGATATACGACCCCAGATATTCGAATATATGGTCTCCAGCCGCGTATCCAAAGATACGCGCCCCCATCTGGGATTAGGCCTCTATATTGCCAAAACCATCATTGAATATCATGGTGGTAGACTGACCGGAAGCAATCTGCAGGATGGCAGGGTAGGGGCAGTATTTACGGTAAGACTCCCGGTGAAGGACCAGATTCTTTTCTGATAAAAAAAGGAACACGCCATGATGCTGACAGAGTACGACGCAGTAAAAGCTTATGCCCGAATGATGAACACCCGGGAACTTGCCCATTTCGAACCGTATATGGCGGAGGACATTGAGCTGAAATCACAGGTTCAAGCTGAACCGGTACAAGGGAAACAAGCGTTTCTGGACCACCTGGCAATGAATCTGGAAAAAGTTGCAGATGATGCCCCGGTATGGGCAGAATTAGGAGAAATCCATAAAACTGGCCGTACCCGGCCCTGCGCTGTTTTATCCCAATACAGCAGGGAGAATATGGTCGCTTCAGCGACGGTCGAGATCGAAGGTGGGAAGGTGAAGCGGCTCAATCTTTTTTTCATACCTTCTCCGGAGGAAGCAAAGCGCTCGGGGGAGTTTCCCTTATAGGTAGTACAAGTACGGCACCTTGCTGTTAAGGATCTAATATCACAGATGATCCGGGATGTGCAGGTGTTGGTCATGCTGCCTGCGGCATATTTTCCTTTGCAGGGGTTTATGTTTATTCCGTTGAACAGCATTGTCTGGGGTTTTGTCACCGCTCTTCTATTAAAAGGGCTCAACTATATTTTGAATAGATAAATTCGTACATTTCTTTTCATTAACCCTGGTCAAAATAAACTAAAATAGAAATCTTGAGCCGATCAACGGTATTGTACTGGCGAAGATGATGTGATTACGCTAGAATATCTTCGTCAATAGATCGTGAAAGACAACAATAACGGGGTTTTAGAAGAAGTTGAACAGGCTGTTGCTTGTCCTCGCGCCAACCCATAAAAGCACGTCGATATACTTTTGTTGCAAACTGTTTCCGAAATACGACTGTCACCGCCCCAAGCGCTGAAACGGGTGCGGCACTACCTGGAGTATCAGGCCTTGCTAGGCATCGGTTTTCTCATTCGCCATCTGCCGAGGACGATGATACTGCGATTGGGCTGTCTCGTCGGTGATTTTATCTATTATTGCATCCCCGTGCGCAAGTCCGTCGTCATCGATCATCTCGAGCAGGCCTTTCCCGAAAAGTCGATTGCAGAGATCAGGAAAATCGCCAGAGGTACTTACCAGAACCTGGGTATGAACGTCCTCGAACATCTCTGTATGCCGATGCTATCGATTGAAGAGATCCGGTGTATTGTCGACCTGGCAGACGAACAGATTCTGGTCCAGGCCCTGGAAAGAAAGCGTGGAGTAATCATCGTTGGCGGACATCTGGGCAACTGGGAGTATTCCAGCAGCGCCTTATCAGCTAACGGCTACCGCTTTGGTGTGGTGGTTGCAAAGATATCCAATAAATATCTCGACAAAAAGATAAATGAACATCGTCAAGCAACCGGTGGCGAAATGATTCCCAAGAAGTCCTCGACCAAGGCGGTTATCAGGATACTGCGTGACAACGGCACAGTCGGCATGCTGATCGATCAAAATCAAAATAGAGGAGGTACCTTCGTCGATTTTTTCGGGCGGCCTTGTTCGACTGCTAAAGGACCTGCGTTAATGGCCCTCAAGACCGGAGCGTCTATCATTTTTTTTGCCGCAATCCGCCAGCCCGATGGAACCATAAGAGTCGCCTTCGAGCCTGTAGATATCGATTACCAGGCGGGCCCGACTGATGAAAACATCCGTGATATCACCCAGCGCTGCACATCTCGTCTGGAACACTACAGCCGACTCTATCCTGACCAGTGGTTCTGGATGCATCGACGCTGGAAGACCCGTCCAAGCGAGGAAATCAGCGCCACTTTAAACTGATCGACAATTCCACCTGTTATCTGGTCATCCCTTAAAGTCTGCCCGTGCAGATTCTGAAAATCGGTCGCAGAAAACGATGAAACGCTGTGCAGCTGCAGTTAAATCGCTGCAGATTAGCGCTCCAAGGACCAATGATGCATAAAACACGAGACAGCTTCACATAAACGAAAGCAGGATTGGAGGCGAATCCTGCTCTAAAATCAGGCGAACAATCCCAGAACGCTGCGGACCAAAGCAGCACCGATGTAGAGAAATATGCCGCCGAAAAAGACGAATGTGGAGATAAAACCGAGAATCATGAACAGCATACCCATCTCTGGGTGGTTCTCTAAATCCCTTCTGTAATAGGCTGCGATAGCAACAAGAGCAAAAAACAACAGTCCCAGCGTTACCAACCATATATCTCGAACCAGTTCCATCAGAGCATCATAACAGAGTCCGGGAATTATTTTTCCACCAATTACACCGCTCTGCTCTTTTTGTTGTCAGGGAGATTTGGCTCTCACAGCAGAATTTAACAGATCAAACCAATGGGCCTCTGTGGGTGTGCAAATGCAGGCGAATTGCAAGGAATAGTTCAGCAGTGTACTTGTTAAAAAGGCAGGTTTTCCAGATCCAGGTTCCCCCCTGAAATGATGACACCTATTTTTTGATTCCGGGGGTCGATTTTTCCTTCAAGAATGGCCCCTAAGGGGACGGCAGAAGAGGGTTCTATAACGATTTTCATTCGCTCCCAAACCAGACGCATGGCCTCAACGATCGAATCTTCGGAAACCGTTACAATCTGCTCCACCTTCTCCTTTATGATGGCAAAGTTTCTGTTGCCAAGTGAAGTAAGAAGACCATCTGCAATGGTTTTCGGGTTGTTCGATGGAACAATTTCACCTTTCAGAAATGAGCGGTAGGCATCATCTGCGCCTTCCGGTTCGCAGCCAATCAGTTTTGTCCCTGGTGAAAGATGGCTGACCGACAGAGCCGTGCCGGCCAATAAGCCCCCGCCGCCAACTGGCGCGAGAACAAGGTCGAGGTCGCCTTCATCTTCCAGCAGCTCCTTTGCCGCTGTACCCTGGCCGGAAATGACATCTGAGTTGTCATATGGATGTATTTCGGTTGCACCGGTTTCTGCGATAACTTCAGCTAAAGCAGACTCCCGAGCCTTCAGCGTCGGTTTGCAGAAATAAATAGTTGCCCCGTAACCGGCCACTGCTTTCTTTTTTATGTCGGGGGCATTTTCAGGCATTACCACATAGGCATCTATTCCTCTTTTTCGGGCTGCTAACGCCAACGCTGCCGCATGGTTCCCGGAGGAATGAGTAGCGACACCCCTTCCTGCAGCCCCGTCACTCAAAGACATTACCGCGTTTATCGCTCCTCGAAATTTAAACGCCCCGACTTTCTGAAAATTTTCACATTTAAAAAGTAGTTTCGCACCGGTAATTCTGTTGATGCTGGTAGATGAGAGGATCGGTGTGCGGTGGGCATACTGGCGCACTCGAATATGTGCTTTGTCTACCTGCTTATAGCTCGGAATATTCATAGTAAATCTAGGTGTATGGATTGAATAGTGATGAAGTTTGAAATAATCTTTTTCAGCCTTCTCTCCAGCTTATTTAGTGGTCAGGTCTTTTCCCGGCCTGACCCAGATCCAGGTGCTGAGGACCAGGGCAAAAAATATCGAGTAGGCCGCAGTAAATACCCATAAAGGCGCGTCATAGTATACCAGTCTGCCGACCCAGGCCGCAACGAAGGTTCCTTGATAGGGTTGCTCTCCCGCAGCATTCCGGAGTTTACTTTCCCAGATGGTGAGCGGGCAGAGCTGACTGGCCCAGGTCTGGGCCACAACTATTCCTATGGCAAGCAGATGGCCGACCCGGAAGCTCAGGTTGCGCACCCAGCGCCAGTCCCGGAAGTAGCCGATAATCACGCAGACCTGTCCCCCCAGGACAAAGACTATAAAGGCGAAATGGATGATCAGTAGTGCATCCGCAGCAATTGAATATACGGATTCCATAGCACTCCCTCAGGGGATCTCCTGGCAGGACCAGAGCAGCTGCGCCAATTCCTTTCGGGGAAGAGCATTGCCGCCCGGATATGCTTTTACTGGGCAACGATTAAGCACGGTCTGCTCAATTGGGCAATCTCTGTCGAATCGAAGTGCAGTAAGAGGGGTTAAGACTTGTTTCTCTGACATCGGTATGCTGCCCTGTATATTTTTGGGGTCGGATAGATCGTAGCTAAGGATAATTTATTCATTCTCAGCGGATAACCAATTTGGGAATGGATAATCAGAGGAATCAAGTTGTCAAAGGAATCAAGATCCCACGATTTAGCCATTGTCATAACAAAGAAATTTAGCAAATTTTCTGTCGGGGGAGGAAATTATAGAGAGGAATGTACAAGAAAATCTCTCCTCGTGCCGCCAATGCGGTTGAAGGACATCACTAAGTCTCGCCAGGATGATTATCGTTGCTGCAGTGGATTGTCGATAGTGGAGGTGGTGGAAATCCCAATCTTCGAAAATCTAACCGCTGCCGGACAATCGATTTATCTCTTTAGATGTTTCAGCAACCCAGGGAGGCAGTAGTTATGAATAGGAATGCAGTAGGCTGGTTTGAAATCTACGTGAAGGATATGGACCGGGCCAGAGAGTTTTATGAAGCAGTCTTTGCTGTCAAGCTTGAGGAACTTCAGGCGCCATTCCCCGGTATCGAGATGTATTGTTTCCCCATGTTTGAAGATGGCGGAGGGGCTTCCGGCGCCCTGGTGAAAAAGGATGGGTTGAGCTCAGACGGCATGGGAGTGCTGATTTATTTCAGCAGTCAGGACTGCGCCATCGAGGCGTCCCGGGTGGTCGAGAACGGAGGGATACTGCATCAGGAGAAAATGGCGATCGGCATCTACGGCAATGTCGCCATTGCCATGGACACTGAAGGAAATATGTTTGGAATTCACTCAAAACATTGAAGTTTCCCCAGCCGCTTCCGGGTCGCTGGTTATAGCTGACACATCTCTGTTCTAGAGGCTGCCGGTTAACCCCATTTTGTTGTCAGATGGAGAATATCGGTCCAGTGATTATTTTTTTTGAGGGGTACAAAATACGACTGACAATAAGTGATCCAAATTTTGCTATAATAAAAGAGAGTCGTCCTTAATAGACACGACACATAAAATCTGTTGGGCTCAAAGGGGAGGGCAAAAGATGGCTATTATTACGGTTTCCAGGCAGATAGGAAGTTTAGGCGATGAAATAGCAAAGGCAACGGCTGACACGCTGGGATATCAATACATCGAAAAAGTTCAAATAAGTGAGATCCTCTCAAAGTGTGGGTTTTCAATATCTGATATAGATAAATTGGATGAAAAGAAGCCATCTGTGTGGCAAACCCTTTCGATTCAGACAGAGGTGTTTTCACACTTCATTCGAGCAGCGGTGAATGAACTTGCTGCCCGGAAGAATGTGGTGCTTGTCGGTCGGGGGGCGCAGGTGATATTGAGAGATATCCCCGGCGTCCTGCATGTAAGAGTCATCGCCCCTTTTAAAACCAGAGTCGGTCGCTTGATGGAACAAAGAGGATATGAGGAGAAAGACGCTCAGCGGATCGTTCGACAGACCGATCGTGACTCCTCCGGATATTTAAGTAATTACTTTGAGACCAATTTAAATGATAGCGATCTCTATGATCTGGTCATAAATACCCGGGCACTGACACAGAAGGAAAGCGTCGAAATGATCACCTGCGCGGTTGCTGCTGATAAGATTATAGAAAGTCCGCCAATGTCTGAAGAATTATACGACCTTTCTTTGATTCACAGGGCCAAAGCGGCTCTTCTGGAAGTTACCGATAAAGTGGAATGGGTGGATCTGGAGCTGCAAAAGGGAATTGCCCAGTTGTCAGGGTTGGTCAGTTCGATCGCCATAAAAAATGAGTGTGAAAAAGTAATATTGAACATCAACGGAATTAATTCGGTGCAGAATCAGTTAAACGTTCGGGATGAAAAGACAACTATCTATTGAGAGTTGACAGTTCCCGACCAGGTGTCTTGATTGGCCCACGTTTTGATCCCGGGCGCTGTGCGCCGCAGGGGCCGCTCCCTTATTTGCCTGTACCATGGTCATCAAACCAGGTATCGGGAGTGGTCTTAGACCTAAAGAGTTATGGGGTGAGCTTGGGGTCAGCTTAAAAATCGAAGGATTCGTTGAGCCGACCTCTTAATGTCTATACCCTGACTGCAATTTACGCTGCATCCCTCACAATCGTTGCAGAGTCTGACCTTGGCCGCAACCTCTCTTCCTTTGCTCACGGCAAGCTCACTGTCACGATACCCCTCAAGGTACATCTGGATTCGGGCGACATCCATACCACCAATTCCAAAGCGGCACTGGTCGATACAGCCCGAGCAGAAGCTACAAGCCTTGCCCAGCAAATCCGTCTTGTAATTTTCCAGATGTAAAATATCTGATAAATCCGGCTTCCTGGCGATGGCCCCGAGGTTCTCATTCACCATTTTCCTGCTCAGCATCCCGGGGACCGCCAGATGGATACCCGGCTGGTCGAGCACATATCGCAAGGCGGCTTGATGGGGAGTCAGTTCAGGCCACGCTTTATCCTCAAACCCGCCGTTTTGAGTTTTCATGGCAATGATACCAACACCTGCATCAGAGGCTTGCTTTATGGCTTTATAGAGATTGGCAGGGGATCTGAAATTGACGGCGACCAGAACGGCATCGTAGAAACCATCTTCTGCCACCGCTTCGAGCACCTCGATCTGATTGCTGTGGGTGGTTACTGCACTAAAGTCAAACTTCCCTTCCTGCTTCATTTGCCGCATGGTCTGCTGGATGTCTTTTCTGACAACCTGCTCTTTTGAAGACAGGCCATGAAGCTGCATGAGGTCCACTTTTTTTACCCCTAGCGAAGCGAGACTTTTACTCACCGACTTTCTCATTCGGGATTCTTTGGCGATATGGACTTTTGTTGCGATAACCAGCCGCTCTCGCACTCCTTTTACTGCTTTGCCGACCACTTTCTCATTGCGTCCGCCTAAATAGCAGTCGGCAGTATCGATGTAATTTATCCCCTGATCAAGGCCATGCCGAATAATAGCCGGGTCGGACACCTGCATGGCCCCATAACCAAGCACAGCTGCCTGCAGCCCTGTTCTGCCCAGGGTTCTTTTGGGAAGCGGGTCCGACGATTCGGCGAAGGAAAGTCTGGGGGCAATAAAAGAGGTGAGTGAAGCTACCGCTCCTTTCAGAAGTTCTCGTCTTTGGATCTGCATTGACACCTCCAGGTATGGATTTGAAGAGGCCAAATTGTTGTAGTCATTTGACTCCCTGGATCATAAGGTCACTTGTCAATGACCTCCTTCAGGATTTCCTCCATGTAAGCGGTGGACCTTTTCTCATCAGCTTTCTGCCAGATAATGGCGTTGTTCCGGACCAAGATTGTTTGTAAGCCCCTGCTTTTCAGCAAGCCAGCATGGCGTTTTGCTTCATCCGGAGATCTCAGGACAGCAAGAGAATAGGTCTGTCCATCCGGGCCAGTCCAGGTGTATCCAGGTCCTGACTCCAGATCATAATCCACATGTTCCGGGTGGTAATTCACCTCGCAGGGCTGCAGGGTTTTTTGTTGTAATGTTTCAAGAGTGGATGGCAGAGAGGGCTGATCAGACAGGCTGCTGATAAAATTTTTCAAAAAGTCATCGACTAATTGTTTTCCCCCACCCGAATCGCCACTTATATCGACATTGAATCTGAAGAAATAAGGTCCCAGGAGCGCATGCGGTGCGTATTCATCGGCGAGGACGGTCGCCTCCAGAAAACTATATTCGGTGCCGTCGCAGCCGGCATATAATCGATATAAGCCATAGGCGTTAATCGGTTCCTGCATATCAAGAATATCAATCGCGAAATAATCCCCAGCCTCATTCTCGTAGGCAGCGAAGGTCAGGCTTGTGGCCCCGTATCGCTTCAAAAGCTCTGCTTCCCCGTTAACATGCTCATACATGTTCTCCGGGTCCCAGGTCCGGACATCGTCCACTCTTGTAAGAGCCGGAGCTGATCCTATTGACTCTGGAAGATTGGGGATATTTTCAGCCAACGCCGCAAATGGGATGCTCAACGCAGTAACTAAGAGGAGTACGCTACAGATATTCATATAGATCAGAGCTTCGGGTTAATTGATAATGCTGACTACTTGAGTATAACGAGTGAGGGGTTTCAAATCTACGATTATTCCGCGCCAATTGCTCTGCACCCTGCTTTGCTCCTTGCCATGATATTTATTCACAACTATTTGTATAGGTATGGGGCGATGGCTATTGAGCCAAAAGGTCACTACTCAATTTTCCATCTCATAACACCATTATGCATTAATAACACAGGAGAGTTTCGGATGAGCGCCTACATTGTCGTGGATACGAAAATAAATAATGAGAGCGAGTACGAGGAATATAAAAAGCTGGCCAGGCCCATCGCCGAAAAATATGGCGGTGTCTATCGGGCAAGAGGCGGGAAGCTGGACATAAGAGAAACTGATCTCTGGACACCTGTCAGGATAGTAATAATCGAATTTCCTGATTTAAAAAGCGCCCAGGCATTTCTGGACTCGGAGGAATATGCTCCCGTAAAACCGAGGCGCCACAAGAATGCAGATTCCACGCTATTTATAGTTGATGGAGGGGTGGGGTAAGGCCAAATCATCCAGAACTTCAGAGGGAGGGCAAGACCATGGCCATTATCACAATTTCGAGACAGATAGGAAGCCTTGGTGATGAGATAGCCAGGGAGATAGCCGACAAACTTGGATATGAAAGAGTCGAAAAAGCTCAAATAGGGGCAGTTCTTGCGGAGCATGGATTTTCATCAGCTGACCTTGATAAATACGATGAAAAAAATCCTTCTCTACTGCAGCATCTTTCCATACGGAAAAAGATATTTGATCATCTGATCAGGGCCGCGGTCTATGAATTTGCCGCCAGGGGAAATCTGGTGATTGTCGGTAGAGGGGCTCAGGTGATTTTAAAGGATATCCCAGGAACCCTTCACCTCAGAGTAATCGCACCATATGCAACACGAGTGAAACGGCTCATGGAGCAGAAGGAGAACGATGAGAACATTGCCCAGGCAGATATTCGAAAAAGTGACCGAAACTCGTCCGGCTATATTCATGCCTATTTTAATGCTGACTGGGCCGATAGTGAACTATATGACCTGGTCCTGAACACAAGGAATTTGACACTGAACAATTGTGTGGAGATGATCAAGTGCACGATTTGCTCCGCTGAGTTCAGCAGAAGCCTCCAAGTGACTGAAAAATTATTTGATCTTGCCTTGACTGAGAAAGCGAAAGCGGTAATGCGGGAAGTTGACGGCTTGGAAAAGCCCGAGCTGGTTGTGCAGAATCGGATAGCCTATCTCACAGACCAGGGCATGGCCCTCGAAGTTAAGGAGGCGTGTGAAAAAGCCATATCAAACATCAAAGGAATTAAAGAGATAGGGCAACAGTGATCAGAACGGAGTTTTTTTCGTTCAGAATCGATCAGCAAGATACCTGCGTTTACCGAGTGTCAGTATCGCATCATCCAAGGGATAACACCTTTGGCCGACTCCGTATCATGCTTTATAATATGAAACAGAAGCAGTCTGAAACCCATGCCCCCTTATGGATGTTTCTAGCCTTGATCAGGAAAGGAGAATAGCTATGCAATCACTGACCTATAGAGATATTATCGATGAAAAGATTGCCGAGTGGCAGCAGGGCCTTGAAGAGTTGGGAAAAATGACTGAAAGGGCTACTGTTGAGAATAAAGGCATGCTCAGTGCCAAGGTAGAAGAGCTCAAGTCGGCAATAGAGGATGCGATCGTCCAACTTCATAATCTAGATGAGCAGGAAACTGCTCAAAATACCATGGAGACGAAGGAGCGAATTCTGAAAATTTTCAGCTCCATCGATCAAGACTTTACTGAATATCAGGAAAAGACGCCGTTTATGCTCTGATATCCTGAGTTCTGCCTCAATTGAGCAAAACTACTTTCTAAAAAAATAACACCGCCTGAGCTTTCGTCGCAGAGGAACCGGGCTGTTTTCAACGATCATGTTTCAGTTTATCGAAGATGAAAGATACTCATAAACGACAGAAAGAGACGGATATTTCTGGAAAAATGGGTGTTTTTCATTCCCTGCAGAACCGTATACAAGGGTGGTTTCAGCCCAGCGACCCGGATCATGAGCTTATCGACTATGTCGTTAATATCATTGAACCAAAACTAAAGCTGGCAAAAGACTACCGGAAGAGGTTACGAGGGCCGCTTGAGATTTGCCGGGAGCACTGCCGGGCAATGGTGGCAGAAATCCCGGGTCCGATCAAGCTGAAACGAAATGGACATGGTGGCGGCCCATTTGTCAGAGCAGCATTTGCAAAATCTGAGCTTCTCGAAGATCTATTGAATCAGGCAGACCTGGCACGATCTTCGGCTCTTTTATCTGGAACAGTGCGGGTCGCGCTATTGACGATGACAAGCAGGGAAAAAACCATTTTCGGGAGGAAGCAGTTTGGTGATTTGATGGTCGCTGATGCGGCGATGAGGTCTGTCACTTTCACCGATCATGCCATGGTGGGGTTGTCCACGACCCTGGAGAGCTCAAGACAGGCGTTGGAAAAGCATAGCCTTGACATACTCGCTGAAGCGGCTGCCCGACAGCTCTCGGAGATAAGGACCAGGCTCGTGGACCTCAACCAGCGGCAGGAACGGCTGCGAGCCATGGAAAAGATGTTTGGATCGGGGACCAGGGCGAGTATGGGGTGTGTTTTTGTCCCCTATGACCCAGAAAAAGCTAAAAAGCAAAAACAGATCGAACAGTTACTGGCGGAAACAGAAGATGAAATTGCCTCAACCAGACGTCGGAGCGAAACCCCGGATGATTGGCTGACGATTGTCGAAAATATTCTTTCGAAACCTGATGATATTTTGAATATGCAGCTGATCTCGCTGAGGCTGAATTGGAAAAATGTCCTTACGGATGACCCGAGTGAGAAGGCAGACACTATCACCTTCGCCACCTTTACCATGGCTGATGAAATGCAGCGGGAAGGGGTGCTTGTCGAGTATGAAATAGGTTGAAGATCGATGAACCAGGTAGTATCTGCAGAAGTGTAATTTTCGCTATTATTTAGAATTTTAATGATGATAAGGAATTGTTATTAATATAAATTTTTCCCGTTGCAATAGTACGCCAGGGTGCCTTTCAAATTGTTCCCGGGATAGATGATCTTCTGGCCGACCGATCAGGGAACCAGAACGATTTTTCCGGTGGTTTTTCTTTCTTCCAGCACCCGATGAGCTTCCGCAGCACGCTCCAGCGGAATACATGAGCTGACATCTACGTCGATCTGTTCATTGACCAACATATCTATCACAGAGGACATTGTTTCTCGCACGGAGTCCGGTCGGTTTTTTCTGAAATGCCCGAAACTTAAGCCAATAATGGTTTTGTTGGCCGTATATAATCCACCCTGGGGTACGGTGCTGATCCCGTCCTTGAGTTCACCGAAGCTTACCAGCCTTCCGAACGGGGCCAGGCACTCAAGATCTCGCTCTATGGTCTCGGCACCCAGAGGGTTGAGAATGACGTCGACCCCTTTGTTGTCAGTTATTTCGATGATTTCTTCAGCGTAGTCTGGCGAGTTATAGTCAACTACGCCAATCGCCCCCATACTTTTTACATGTGACTCTTTCCAGGGACTGCCGATGGACCCAAACACTTTAGTGATTCCCAGAGCCCTTGCCACCTGCAGGGCTGCCGTCCCAACGCCACCCGCTGCAGCATGAACCCAAGTGGAGCCTTTAATCCATGCCTTTATAGAAAAGAAAAGAAAAAAATCGAAGGAGAAGACTACATCAGTAACACACTATAGTTTTGATTTCATAATAACATTACAGTCGCCAAGAGTTTGAACTAACTTACTAACATGTCATGCAAAGGTGAGATACATGAACCAAATTCTATGCAATAACGTTCAAGGGTGAATTTAGACAAGACAATCATCATCTATGGATA
>CAJQNS010000059.1 GCA_905479735.1 uncultured Desulfofustis sp. | reverse complement strand
ACGATAAGGCTAAACGCAACAGCACCTTTGCTTTTCTTGGTTTTACTCACTTCTGGTCGAAATCACGCCAAGGTAACTGGGTGATTAAGAAGAAGACAATGGGCAAGCGTGTAAGTCGTTTTGTAAAAGCCGTCTGGCAGTGGTGTCGCCACAATCGTCACGAACCGCTGAAGGAGCAGCATAAGGCTCTGTGCGTTAAGCTTCGTGGTCACTATCAGTACTATGCAGTGCGGCACAATTCCAGAGCACTCGGTAATGTACTTCATCATGTTAAACGTGCATGGCAGTATTGGCTGAGCAAACGAAGTCATAGAGGAATAGTGATATGGGATTACTTTGAGAGAATTGTCAGTAAGAAGTACCCGCTTCCACGTCCACGGATAATCCACCAAATCTAATCAGTTGGGCAGCAAAGTTATGCGCCAGGCAGGGTGAGACTGGCCTGGTAATCCATAGGCGAAAGCTTGTGTATTCTGAGGAACCGTGTGAGGGAAATCTTCACGCACGGCTCTGTGGGGAGGGCGCCAGGTAACTGGTGCCTTTACCCGGATATATTCGATTTGACTCAGGTAAACCCTTCGCCTAATAAAAATCGAAGCTGTGCGATGGAAAGCTCTACTATTTAGATGGTAGGGTGGTTGAGGGTTCTTCCTGATTATCCTATTTTTCCACTATTTCTGATTGCCTAACCCTGCCGCTGGAAGCCTCTTCTCAGGTCCAATGACTTCCGTTCTCATATAATCAGGAGGACTATTAGGCTGCTCCGAACTGGTGTGCTATAGCCTGACTACAGGCAATTTAATCAGCGACACACTGGGCAATTGGACGTAGAGATGATATTTATAACCGCACCCTACACGTCACCTGTAGTTAGAGGAATAAAACCTTGAGGTGTTATTGTGCAAGAACTGTTTAAAAAGATCCTGACTTCTCGTGTATATGAAGCGGCTACAGAAACACCGCTTGATGAGGCAAATGAACTATCAAAAAGATATAGCAATCGCATTCTTTTAAAACGTGAAGACCAGCAGCCGGTATTCTCGTTTAAAATAAGGGGTGCATACAATAAAATCGCTCATCTAGACGAACAGGATCGCAATAAAGGAGTCATTGCTGCGAGTGCAGGTAATCATGCCCAGGGAGTGGCTTTTGCGGCAAGAAGACTATCCATCAGGGCCGTGATAGTTATGCCCGAGACTACCCCGAAAATAAAAGTGGATGCTGTTAAACGCTACGGGGGTGAAGTCGTACTGGCTGGCAATAACTATTCTGAGGCAGCAGCACATGCCGAAGAATTGGCCAGCAAATCAGGAATGGTTCCGATTCACCCCTTTGATGATGAACTGGTCATTGCAGGTCAAGGTACAATCGGTGACGAGCTGCTGCGGCAAAATCCCGGACGACTTGATGCGGTATTTATTCCTGTTGGCGGCGGTGGGCTGATTTCAGGCATTGCACACTATATTAAAACGCTTCGTCCGGAAATAAAAATTATTGGTGTGGAACCGCAGGACAGCAACGCAATGGGTGCTTCGCTAAAAGCAGGCAAGAGGGTGAGCCTTGACTCGGTGGGTATTTTCGCTGATGGTGTTGCGGTTCGAAAAGTAGGCAAGCTCACCTATGAACTCTGCAAAAGGCATATTGACCAAATTATTACGGTTACCACCGATGAGTTGTGCAGTGGTGTAAAAGAGGTTTATCAGGCAACTCGTTCCATAGTCGAACCGGCCGGCGGCCTGGCAATGACCGGACTGATCAAATATATCCGGGAAACAGAATGTAAAGGGCAGACCTTTATTGCTGTTAACTCAGGCGCCAATATGAATTTTGACAGGCTCCGTTATGTAGCGGAGCGCACGCTGATCGGCGAAAAACAAGAGGCTCTATTCGCCGTTACGATTCCTGAAAAGCCTGGATCGTTAAAAAGATTTTGTACGGATCTGGTGGGAAAACGCAATATAACAGAATTCAACTATCGACTATCCTCTCGCAACCAGGCCCACATCTTCGTCGGCATTTCCATCCGCAATGAAGACGAACGATTTCATTTTGCCAGCCTGCTCAGTGAAGCGGGGTACAATAATATAGATATTACCGACAACGATTTGGCCAAAACCCATGTCCGGTATATGGTCGGAGGTAAATCGGAATCTGTCAGCAACGAACGGTTGTTTCGTTTCTGGTTCCCTGAAACCCCCGGAGCACTTACCCGTTTTCTGGAGGCCACTCGTGGCAATCACAATATTTCACTATTCCACTACCGTGCCCAGGGTGGGGACTTTGGAAGGGTGCTCATCGGGCTTGAGTGTCCTGAAGGAAGAGACGGCGTGCTGGAGGAAAAACTTGATGCTTTAGGTTTTCGCTACAAAGAAGAGACCGACAATCCTGTATATAAAATTTTCCTATGATCATTCAGGCCTGCCTTACCAAAACGATCGGCTCATTCTTCTACGATTATTTTGTTAATAATATCTTCCACGTCATTGGGAGGTAGACCACTTCCAGTTTTGCGTGGGGACCCACCGATGATATCACTCCCACCCCATTGATTTTCAGCTGTATCAAGGTTTTCAATTTCGTTCAAAGTTTCATAGATTTTTACCAGCGGGAACGGAACGTATGGCGACATTTTGCCAATGACATAGGTGTAGTTTCCGTCATTGCGTGGTCTCATCCCAACAAACGCACCAGTGCCTGACGCGTAGATGCTAGTGCGGGCATAGATACTGGTTTCAACGATCATTTTCCAGCCAGGACCACCTCCGATTATTTCAGGAATAGTGTCCAGCTCAATTTTCTCCCCTTGAGAGCTGGCAAAAAGGGTGATACGACCGGCGATGGTTTCAATCAACTGGACCAAATCTGGGCCAGTCATGGCATGTAGCACTCTCTCACTCCTGGCGGCGGTATAAGGCTCAAAAACCCACGCTTGTCTTTTTAACAACGAATCCGGTTCGTGCGAATCGTCATAAGGAAAGGCACCGGCAGAGGCATCAACAAAGTCCTCAAACACGATAAACTTGGAAAGTGGGTCTTCCCATTTGATAGATACTGTTTCATCAGGATGCTTGAGAAGCCAATATGCGAGACAGACGTCCTGGTCGGCATCGTTAACATACACGTGAGCAAAACGTTTGCCATCTTTTCTAAACGAATCAAACAACCCAAGGATGATAGAAAAGAACACTTGCATGCATGTGCTTCTGGTTGCTAAGCGATCAACATCTTCGTGATGATTGAAGTTAGCAAAAGGACCAGATGAGGAATACTTCGTTAGGCCTGACACGTAACCGTCAAGTGCGATAGAGAATGGGGGCTTCGTTGCTTGAAAATCCTCCCAATTCATTACGACACCGGGTTCTGCATGAAGAATTATCTCTGGCATGTGCACCTCTGTGATGGGAGTTGTTCATTTCAACGTCTGCAAAGCAGTATTCGTAGAGTATATGTCTGTAGGGTTGGAAAGGAAGGATTTAAAGAGAAAATAAAGCTCTGTAGAAGGTGGACGAATGGAGGATAGCAGAAACCATCTTCAGCTAGTTAATTTTTGAGGAACAAGAATCTATGAGTTGGCAATATTAGCGAATGAGGTGAGATACACATGCCAGGAAACTGCATTTATTCGTTATTCTTTGTTGTAGATTACGGGCATTTGCCCCTTCCATTTGTGCCATATTCTTTCGTCCGTGATTAAATCACTCATGAAATCAGCAACATTTATTCGGCTCGTCTTACCAGCGTCGAAAATAGCACTCCGAATCGGTGAAGCATATAGCTCATATTCAGTAACCGATTGATTATCGACAAGACCATCGGGGCGAACTGCGGTCCACTCAATTAAGGAATCATTCTGCCCGATCTTAGTTCGTAAATAATCCGCCGCATCTTCGTTGTCTGCATGCGGAGGTAGTAAAAGACGAAGAAGCCCGATTACACACTTTTGAGCAAATGAAATTGGCTCGTCCAGATCGCGATTGCGATTCCCCGCTGTGTTCATGAGCACGAATCTGGTCGGAAATTCCGGATTGCTTAACTGGGTGGCGTTACATAATCGGCGAGCGGCATCGGTGACTAGTCTGCGCGGACGGCCGAAAAGGCCTTTGAGGGTCAGATTGTGTCCCAAGCATGAAGCTACAGCATCGCAGCCATCGACATGCTTAGCTATTTCAGAGTCGCTGAGTTCTGATATGCTTGCCTGAATCAGGGACAACCGAGGGGCTACTTTGAGCGGCTCAGGCAAACTCTTTGGTGATCGTACTATCGCCTTCACGTTCTGTCCACGAATTAGCAACTGCTCTACGAGCAGCCGTCCAGTCGCTCCGCTTGCTCCGGCTACCAGTATCGTTTTTATTTTTTGCATAACAAATAATAGGCGACAGTCCTGTTTCAGAAAGGTCTAGAAATGTATGGCACTCACTCCGCCACTCATTTTAAAACTATATGCACTACAAAAAGTTATTAACAGGCTCTTAGAAGAGAAATACAACCATCGGCAATCTTGAGAGTATTGTATTAAAGTGGAAAAGTTAAGATCTTCCCGGACAGTTGTTTGATTATCAGAATATCAGCGCCAACACAATTCTTGTTTTTCCCTTGAAGGGGAGCTCTTAGTGGGGACAATCTACCCGGTGTTGATGACATCCCACTTCAAAACGATCTTTGCCAGATCTTCCTGTAATAAAGCGATCTATTGTGATGCTGGCCGTTTGAGATTGTTGCAATTTATTCCAATATCAGAAAGAATAACGTATCGCTAAATCGTGATATTGTGGCCATCGTGAAATCGTTTGAATTAAGATATCTAAATACATAGAATTAAAATAGATCGCGTGTTAAAGTTAGGCGAGCCACTGATGAAATTGTTGTTTAGACTTGGCTAGTCTTGCTCTTGTCGGGTGAACATGTGGGTCTGGTTATTCGGTCCAATAATGGCATTCAGGCCGTCAGAATTAGAGAGAGAGGAAGATAAAAATGGATAAATGGGTGTGTACGATTTGTGGGTATGTCTATGATCCTGAGATTGGTGATCCTGAGAATGGAATAGAGCCCGGTACAGCCTGGGAGAATGTTTCCGAGGACTGGCTCTGCCCCATTTGCGGTGCTTCAAAAGAAGATTTTGAAGTAGAGTAAACAATAACTGAAATGAGACTGGAGACCAGTCCAGAGCCCTAGCTCAAGCTACCTGAACAGTGACCCCGTGTTCTGTTATCCCATTATTATTGTAACCGAGTTTGTTCCAGCTGGCCCGCATCGGCTGTTTGCTTCCGCTGCTGTCTGTGGCGCGTGAGAGGATCTTATAGCTGCCAGGCTGGTTGACGTTCCAAACGTATTGCCAGTGCCGCCAGGCAAAAGGCTCATGCGGTCCAATGAAGTCTGCAGGGTGCCAATTTTCACCTTCATCGGTGGATACTTCCACCGTTTCAACATCTTTTTCTCCCGCATACGCGGCTCCCAGAATCATTACCTTTCCCAGTGGCACAGAGGCATCCGGCTCCGGCTGGGTGATGATAGATTTCAAGCTAATATCGGTTACCCGCTCCCCGGTTTTTGGGTCCTCACCCGGCTGATGTATACGATATACCTGGTCCATATAAAAGCCTTCGTAGGGCTCATCAAGAAGGGTGATCTTCTCTAACCACTTAACGCAGTTAGCTCCAGTCCAGCCGAGAGCAAGGGCGCGAAGCGGATAGCCGTGTTTCAGAGGCAGGGGCTCGCCGTTCATCTCGTATGCCAAAATCGTTGAGGTCATGGCTTTTTCAATGGGAATGCTTCGAATGAACTTAATTTGCGCTTTGCCCAATGGCTTCTCAAAGCCTTCGAAGGCTACATGTCGAACGGCCGATGCCACCCCAGCTCTTTCCAGAATGTCTTTGAGCCAGACACCTCCCCAGACTGCATTCCCGACTCCCCCAATAGTCCAGGGATTTCCCGAGGCTTTTGTGTCAAGAAGGGAACGGCTGTTACCTGAGCACTCCAGGGTATTGGCCACGATTGCCTTGGGCATGGACAGCAGGTACTCGAAATCAATGGAAAACGGGGTGTCGATATTGCCGGTGATTATCAATTGCCATTCTGACAGATCAATTTTTGTTTCCGGAATTTCCCCTTGATTTCGATCGAAAAAGACCTTGTTTGCCGTAATCCAGGATCGGAGATACGGCCTTCGAGTTTCTGCGTTTCTGGGTCGCGGGGTCATAACACGCATCAATTCGTCCATTTTAATTCCTCCGCCGATAGCTCATATGGGATTCAGCCATTCAAAGTGTTTCTACTTTAACAAGAAAAATAATTTTTCATTAGTCACTTACTACTTGATATTTTAATAAAAAACAATTGCACGCCGATTCACATAGGTGCTGGGAATTACTTTTATTATGAACTCCATTCGTCATACAGCTACTATTCAATTTGAGATTAGTCAAGCATGGCACTAATATTGCTTAATTATAATACGAAGCAGAAGAATGACGGTATGTTGACACTTATAGTCAGGAGATGGTTGATATGGCAAACAACAGAAAACTTCTGACTAGGCAGAAACCCGGATCGTCCCCCCTGGTTATCCGGGTTTCTGCTTTTTTCACTACTTACATTTCTTTCAGTTTCTATAACTCTTCATCACTCCGCCCGGGTTAATCTTCTTCCCGTTTATGAATAAATTTCTGCTAACAGGCGGTTGCTCGAGCCAAACTGAAGATAAGCCGTAAGAATTTTCATATTTGTGGGTACTTTGTCTCCTCCTTTTCTGTTGCTTTCGGTAATAATGAACCGAAAAATCGGATCTCGTCTTCGGTTACCGCCTTGAATGATCATAAAACTTTGGACAGAGGGGCAACTATCTCTCGACTTAAATCACCTGCGTCAATAAATTGTATAAATACTATCATTGGTTGGCCAATACTTTATGAAACAGATCTGCTACTTCCACATTGCCGCTGTCTTAACCTTGATTCTAGGTGTTAACCCTTTGTTGGTGCCAGCGGCATACTGCAATTCTCAAATCACCAAACCAGAACAGTTAACATATTCTATTGTTCAGGAATTTCCTCATGATCCAGAGGCATTCACTCAAGGGTTGGCTTGGGACAAAGGAAACGTCTATGAAGCGACAGGGCTATATGGTCAATCCTCATTGCGACGAGTTGAGTTACATACGGGAAAAGTTGAGTTAAAGCATGATTATGATCAGCAGATTTTTGCTGAAGGGATAACGATATTCGAAGACAAAATCTATCAGCTGACCTGGAAAAATAAGCGCATTTTTCAGTATGACAAAAATGATTTTTCTCTTATCTGGTCATATGAATTTCCTTATCAGGGGTGGGGGATTACCCATGACAACGAACAATTGATTGTCAGCGATGGCACCGCGAAACTTTATTTTTTAGACCCGAAAACCTTATCGGAAAAACGCAGAATATTTGTCCATGATGATCAAGGGCAGGTAGGCCGACTAAATGAACTGGAATATGTAAATGGGAAAATATATGCCAATATCTGGAAGACAGACCGGATAGCTGTTATCAGTCCTAAAAATGGAGTTGTCACCAGCTACCTTGACCTGAGTGGTCTATCTACGAATATGAAAAGTGAAAATAAACCGGATGTGCTGAATGGAATTATGTACGATTCAGTGGACGATAGATTGTTTGTAACCGGTAAATTATGGCCATCCCTCTTTGAAATTAAAGTTGTTCCCATACCTCACTAATCTCACTTCAGCAAGTCCCTCCATCCCTCTTAATACTTAGCTTTACTGGAATAACCTCGATCCCATTTCCTATGTAGCCAACAGAGATGGACCACGGAAATTTCTAGTATCTTGAACCACCACAACGTTCCGTTTATTTGTTAGGATTTGTGGTTATATTTTGACCCTGACCATCTCCTCATGCCTCTTGGAAGTATCTTAAAGCGACATCCTGTCGCACAAATGAAGGAGGGCGATACAATGGTCAATCAGACAAAATCCATTACCTCAATTTTGTTGGGGGTCCTGGCTGCACTTCTATTAGCTTTCTGTCTAGGAGCAGTTGCGGGATGTGGTCCAGGAACTGCTGGTTATGACTGGCATAGCGGGGAGATAGAAGTAGAAAAAACACCAAAGGATCAATAAAACTTTTCAACCATGACTTTGATCTGACAGCTACGATGCTCAGGGGAAGTAACTGTCAGATCAGTAATAATTTGAAATAACTTATTCCTTGAATTGTCAGTAATTTTAAAAGTTTAGTTTCTCCTCTTAAGCACGCTAGGATGGACTATGGAACGCAACTTGGGCCTATATCTTCTCCTGGCATGCGCACTGATACTGTACGGGTGTGCATCTAATCCAGGTAACAGAAGTTCAAAAGATGATAAAAATGGTCGACTATTTCTTGTGGAGGGAGGAATGGTTTGCCAGGAGGTAATAACAAACAAGATGTGGCAGTTCAGTAAGGAGGGACCATTTTTCTCGTTGGAGGAAGCCGAGCGCTATGCGGCGGGGCTGAATCTTGGTGGTTATGAAGATTGGCGGCTGCCAACCAAATCAGAATTGTTCGACCTGTTCTATATGCATTATTGGCAGAATGACGGTAATTGCATGATGAATTATAAGGGTGAGTTCTGGGCGGTTTCCAGAGACCAGGAGTCAGCTCTGGGGCACTGGGAAGATGATCTATTGTGCGGTCCAGAGTTCAACTATATAGACTCAATAAAAGATGATGGTTTCGTGCGGGCTGTTCGCCCTTGACAACATGCATGGGAGATGATCACCAGTTTAAAAATAATAGACAGGAACAAGGTTCGCTTGGAAGGGGCTTGAGAAATTCAGACCTTGGAATTTCTCGGAAGTGGCAACCCAAGGATACCAGCTACTCATCCGAGATAATTTCGTGAGTTACGTTGTCAACCACGACAGGGCTCTCAAGGTACGTGACTGAAGGGTCTGTACCGTATTTTTCCCGTACGAAAGCTTTCCAACTCTCGGTGTACATAGCCTCAGCATCTGCTCGTGAATTCCAGAGATAAATTCCGCCGACTGTGTTGTCGTCCTCCGAGTAGATATAGACCTTACGGATAAGACCTGCCACATCCTGGTATTTCGGGGCCGTGCTCAGGAAAATGGTGCGTGCCTCTTCCAGGGTAATTGACTTTGGCAACTGAAACGTGGTTATGGTTGTAATCATTGGCACTCTCCCTCGGTTGTAGACGTCTAAGCTGAAATGGACGACAGTCCTGTTTCGTACCAGTTTAAAATCCTCTGGCGGTCACTCCGCCAATCCCTCCAAGACAATATAGCACTTAATGGGATAGTAGCAGGCTCAAGTCAGGCATCTCATACCAGATTCCTGAGAATTGATCCGCCCCTGGAGGTTGATTTAAAGGAAACGCTTAATCAATGCATTCGAAGGTAATTTAGTACTTATCTGAGTGTTTTGACTGTTACGATGCTTTGGTTCAAGGCTCAGGTGCCTGGGACAATTTGATCAACCGAACTGCAGGCCGCAATCGGGGCAACTTTTAGAGGTGGGCTTGAAACGCATGGAACAGGCAGGACAGGTAACCGTTTCCGCCTCTAGACTGAATACTGCCTCGTCTCCTGGAAAATTCTCACTGTTGAGTCCGGTGGATTTAATATAATTTTTCCTGAGGACTTCTCCAGCGCGCTGAACATCTGAGACTTTAACCTTCAACTGAAGGTCGGGGCCGCCTCAACCCTTTGAGGTGTTATCACCGGCAAGTATAGACGGGATATAATCTGCCCTTAATAGATGTTGTAATGGCTTGAGATACCCCAGTTTCCCGGCCTGGATGGAAACCAGCTCATCAGCGACAGAGATTTCTGTGAAATCTGAAGCTGAGTCCGGTTCCTGCTGCTTGAGATTGGCCAACTTCTCTGAGCCGGATATGAGCGGGATAGAGCAGGCAGAACAAGTTTCTATTTCGGCTCGATACTCATCCCCGCACTGCGGGCAATATCTGCTGTTTTCATCGATGCCGTATCGATTGTTGCCTGGTGCCTCTTCTGTTGTTCTTTCCTGGCCGAATAATCTACGGAACATGGCGTAATAAAAAGGATAGTGGCTTGGTTTCACTAAAACGGTTTAACAATGAAATCTTAAACCGTCGCCTTAACTCGACAATATGTTTTTCTGGCAGCTGAAACAGCGTGCTGTCTCTATTTATTTCGTATCAAGCCAGTTTGCACGCACAATTTTAGCTCAAAGTCAGCCGGTTATGTGCCATCGATAAATAATCGTTTGGCGTTGTCAAAGGCAATCTGTTTCGCAACCTCGGGCGGCAGCTGGGCCAGCCAGTGTCGGTCGAAGGCTATGATTTCTTCGTAGTTGTCCCATTGACCGTTCACCCAGGTGTCACTGCCGATGGTAATTCTATCAGAATGCTCGAGAAACAGCTTCTGCCATTCTGGGGCGAGTATTCCATTTGGAGCAATTTCATATTCACGGATGGAGATATCCACCCAGAGGTTCTCAAATCGCTCAAACATGTCGGCAACCACTGCTGGCGGATCGGACATCCCGGCATGAGCCCACAATATCTTTACCTGCGGCTCATAGGCGAAAATCTGTTCTACCGCACGATGATTTGAATGGACATGAATGTACAGATCCCGCTCAACCGCCAGCTTCACTGTCTTTTTGATAACAGGAGAATCGGCGTCTATGGGATTGTGGATATGAAACTCTCCCAGCCCTTTGTAAATAGGCATTTCAAGCCGTTTCTTGAAGTAGTCGATGATCTCTTCCTGCTGGTGCCAGTTGCTCGAAGTCACCTCATCGTGGTAGGGGCGCAGAAAGGGGATAATACGTTCAGGATCCTGCCGATAGAGCATCCGGGTTCCTTCATCCGGTGAACTTGATACCAGTGCTTTGACAACACCAGCTCTTTCCATCATCTCTATGATGACATCCGGCGGGTATACCGACCAGGCTGGTTCCTTGTAATGCACATGGGTGTCAAAGACTGGCAGATCCTTATTCTGGCCGTCTGCCGCTTTCGCCGGGTCAAACAATCCAGGCCCGGCCATTAGAAAAAAACAACTTCCTAAAAAAAGTATGAATAGTATCGATCGCAACATGCAGTGCTCCTTCAGATATTCTTTCAACTCGTTACTCCAGCACCGCGAGGTTGTCTACAATGATGGCTTTTCTTTCCTTCCGCTCGACAGATTCGATGGTGATGATTTCCCCTACAACCTCGAACCACATGCCGTCCAGGGTGCTCAGTTTTTCCTGATCAACCACTTTTAAGATAAGCTCATAAGAGCCCTCTGCCTGAGTTTTAATCTCAAAACCGGTTGTTTCTCCGCCGATGGCAGCCAGGCCGGCTGAAACGGCCCCCTGGACGGTGATCTCTACGGCTTCTTTGTCTTCGAGGCACAAACCCGCTCGCTGATCGTAGACCTTGCTCTGATCGCAAGAGCACTGACTGGAGTGGCCCCAGAGGTTGAAATCCGAAGTACATATTCCCACCGATCTCTGCCCGGTTCGAGTCGCTGCCAAAGGCGATGAACAGACCAGCAAGGTCAGGAGAACCGCCATGATTGATATTGTTTTCATTATGAAACTCTCCAATTTATAGCCGCACAATTTTTAACTTGTACATTTCCTATAATCATTTCAGACAAAATCGTTGGAGATAAAGCGCTTGTTCTCGGTAAATCTGAAATCAAGAGGGACGATAGTCCCCATATATCCAATTTTTTCCTTGTATTAACTGAAAAAGAGTATATGGTCCTGACCAACATGTGGACATTCCACAATTCAGATCACGCATTGCGTCACTCACCACCTGCCTTGTAGTTCCTACTTCAATCAGTTGCTATCAGAGATTCTTGCTGGTCACAATAATTAACCCCGGCACAATTGTTGGGGGAAGCGTACGTTTACGCTAAACAGGAGATTTAATGAGTTTTACAGATTTTAATTTTAACAAACATATTTCTGAAGCCCTGAAGAGCCAGGGATATGTAACACCCACACCAATTCAACAACGAGCGATTCAACCCACACTGGACGGGCGGGATATGATAGGGCTGGCCCAGACCGGCACCGGCAAGACAGCAGCATTCGTCCTGCCCATTTTAGAGCAGCTGAGTGCTGGTCGTTCCTCCAATTCTGTGCGATCACTGATCATTGCTCCGACAAGAGAACTGGCTGAACAGACTTATGCCTACATCGGCAAATTTTCCAGACGTCTCAAAATCCGGGCCTGCGTCGTCTACGGCGGAGTAAGCAGGGAAGCTCAAATCAATAAGCTCAAGCGGGGAGTAGACATAGTCGTTGCCTGCCCGGGCCGGCTTCTCGACCTGGCAAACGATGGCGCAATCAAACTTTCTGGAATAGAAATTCTGGTTTTAGATGAAGCTGATCAAATGCTTGATCAAGGATTTCTGCCTGATATCAAGCGGATTATCAAAAAGCTTCCCGTGAAGCGGCAAAACCTGGTTTTTTCGGCAACCATGCCCCATGAAGTTCGCAGTCTCATCGATGGGTTACTGGTAAATCCTGTTGAGGTTACGGTGGACCATACCGAACCCCATACCAACATCTCGCACACCTTCTACAGGACAGAGAAGAATAAAAAGAACTCACTTCTCACCTCTATTTTGAAAGAAGGTTATGTCGGTTCGGCAATTGTATTCACCAGGACAAAATACAAAGCAAAAAGTCTGGCCCAAAGACTTGAGAAGCAGGGCTTCAAGGCTGCCTCGATTCAAGGCAACCTCTCACAGCAGCAGCGACAGAGAGCGCTCAATGATTTTAAGAACGGTTCCTGCAAGATCCTGGTGGCAACCGATATCGCCGCGCGGGGGATAGATGTGGCCGGTATCTCCCATATAATCAACTATGATATACCGGGAACAACCGAGGCATATACCCATCGCACCGGGCGAACAGGAAGAGCCTGCCAATCAGGAGAAGCTCTTACTTTTATCACTTCAGAAGATCAGAAAATGATAAAGAGCCTGGAACGGGTTCTTCGGGGTAAAATCACCTATGGAAACCTTCCGTCTTCTGATTCCGGGGACGTTGTTTTCGAAAATAGGGTGCCACAGCAGAACAGACCGGCTAGACCTGCCAGTCCGGCTAGTCCGGCTGGAATCAAAAGCAAGAAGACCCCCAGAAAGGTTCGCGGCAAGAGATCGTCTCAAAGAAACCGCATGGCCGCTTTTGATTTTGGTGTCTAGGGCCTTCCTGATCTGATCCAATAGTCTGCTACCTCAGAATTTGACCTTGCCTCGGTCTGCTCTGGTTGGCCGTGAGATCAAGGTAGATTTGGGATACGGGGTCAGTTTTAGACTTTCCGCCACAAGCTGGTCATGTGGGCTTGATACAATCCGGCCCACATGACCAGATATCTATTAAAGTTCCCCTCGATTCGATTTGTTCCTTCATTGTGCTGGTTAAGGCAATGAAAGCCAGTTATAAGAACAGACTGAATAAGCTGAAGTAGTCGATTTCAGCTAGCCTGACTCCCCGCCGATTTGCTCTTTATCTCGATTAATGGTAAGGTATAAGTCCTTTATCTAAGTTCCTTTCCGGAAAGTAGCCTGAGATGTAGTTCACAGCTGTGCCTCGGATAATCTTGAGAAACAGGACCATGAAGTATGAATGCAATGAATGAGAACAGTAGTTATAAAAACGTATGGGATAACACGAGTCAGTCGGAGAAAGAACGCATTTTTAGAATATTTTTAAAAAAATATGGTGAAAATTATACTTCCGAGGACTTTGTTAAATTCCTGAAAAACAGATACCGGGTTACCAATCACGTCCCCACCTTCTCAAACTGGCGGCAAGGGTTCTGAGTAAAGCCATATCCAATTTATCCAAGAACTGGATCACCTGGCTGTAAACTTTCCAATTGTATTTCAGTGCTGCTTTGTGGTATAATATTCAGTAGTTGAAGCATCGAAGCTCAGTTGTAATTCTCGTTGTTTTCTGTTGATTTTTCCATTTTCTGATTAACCGAGTGATCAGATGGTTGCAAAACTGCCAATTATAGTTTCTGTGCCGCATGGAGGGGAAATTATTGCCCCCGAAATGTCGAACCATACACTCTTGTCAAGACGTGATATTTTCAGTGATGGAGACCCCTTAACTCGAGATATCTATGATTTCAAAGATGAGGTTGCCTTCTATCTTGAAAGCGATATTGCCCGGGCCACGATCGACCTCAATCGCTCACCCGATGACCTGCCGCCGGTAAATCAAGATGGCGTTATAAAGAGTCATACCGTCACCGGTAAGGGAATTTATCGGAAAAAGCGTATCCCCAGCGAGGACACGCTGCGCCTGCTGCTTAAAAAGTATTACAAACCTTACCACGATGGTTTGGGAGAAATGAGTAGAAAGCCAAACCTGTTCTGCGGTATAGACTGCCATACTATGCTGGATCGGGCCCCGAATACCAGTTCCCGTCCCGGCCGACAGCGGCCGTTTATCTGTCTTAGTAATCGTGGCGATCACCGGGGAAACAGAGTCCGCGGACGACGGTTAACCTGCCCACCTGAAATGGTGCGCTCTCTGGCACGATTTTTACGGGAGCAGTTTCCCGAAGAAGCGGATGATATAACTCTCAATAATCCGTTTCTGGGAGGCTATATCGTCAGGCGTCACAGTGACGCTCTGCCCTGGATTCAAATCGAACTCAACCGGAGAAGCTATCTGTCGCCGAAATGGTATGATCCTGAGAATCTTGAAGTCTGTCATAAGCGGATTGCATACCTTCGCCGCAGTTTCTTTAAGGCAATCAGCAGTTTCGTCCACTACAATCACCGTCCTCAGAGTATCAGTGAAAACGTGATATGATTCAGGCAAAAGTCGTTGCCAGCGACTGCATATTCTGACCCAATCACCCTTATACCTGTCAATTCTGATCTTGTCTCTTGGGGATTTCGAACTAATGTGAAGAGAGCGTTGAGTTGATAATCATTCCAATCAATCTGATCCAGACGATGGGTCAAGACAGCCAAAGGATTTGTTGCGGTGTCACGCGGATCTGAAAACCACACAGACCGGATAAAGGAGCTCGAGCGAGAGCTGGAGAACTTCAAGGCCAACTCAAAAAAGCAGATCGAAAAAAGTATATCAAAATATAAACGAGTGATCGATTCGACCTCGGAAGGGTATTTGGAACTGGCTTCTGATCTGAAAATCACCTCCTGTAACGAAACAATCCGGTTGCTGCTGGGAAAAGATCAGCAAGATCTGATCAATCAGCCACTTGACAGCCTGTACGATAAAGACAGTGTCTTTGTGCACTTTGCCAGCAGCAAGCACTTGAATTTTGAAGCCGATTTTTTCACCGGAACTGGCTCTACAATCCCTTTGCTCTGCAAAAGGAGCATCATCCGCGATGATGACCCAAGCCAAACCGGCCATTTTGTTTTTCTGACCGATTTAACCGAAATTAAAAACGCCCAGGAAGACCTGCAGCAAGCTCAGTCCCGTTACCGGAGTATGTATAGACATGCGGTTCAGGGCATGTACCAGTGTACGCTGGAGGGTCGTTTGCTCAGGGCAAATCCGGCTTTTGCCCAGACCTTTGGTTTTGCAACTACCGGTGAACTTCTCAAACACCCTGGGGGAGTCAGCGGCCTCTATAAGAATCCCGCCGATCGTCAGGCCATGATTTCGGTGTTGCTGGAAACACAGGTAGTGAGAAATTTCGAGGTGGAGATGGTGCGGCCGGACGGCAAGTCGGTCTGGGCTCTTATCAATGCCAGACTGGCAGAAGGCACCGACGGCACTACCTTTATCGAGGGCATTATCATCGATAATACGGAAAAAAGAAGGGCCGACGAAAAACTTCGCAAAAGTAGAGAGCGGTTCCGCTATCTGGCCAACCACGACAACCTCACCGAATTATTCAATACCCGGTATCTCTATAAAGCGCTGGACAAGCTGATTGGCGAGAGCAAGGAAAGCGGGGCGCCGTTCTCTCTGGTTTTTCTCGATATGGACAATTTCAAGCGAATTGTTGATACCTACGGTCATCTTAACGGCAGCCAGGCCTTAAGAGAGGTGGCCAAGACCTTTTTGGACAACCTGACAGAGCCGGCTTTTGGCGTCACTTACGGTGGCGATGAATTTGTTCTGGTTTTGCCCGGGACTGGAAAAGAGGGAGCGTTGGACTATGCTCGGCAGATCAGAGCCCGGATGAAACAGACCACCTACCTCGCCAGCAAAGGCCTGGAAGTCCATATGTCGGCCAGTTTTGGTATCGCCACTTACCCCGATGATGCGGCGGATCGGGAAAGTCTCCTAGCTCTCGCCGATGAGGCGATGTTCAGAATCAAAACGCGGGGCAAGGATGCGGTGGGCACCACTTCCACCGGATAATTTGTTGCCCTTCAAAAAAGACTTATCATCTTCTTAGTTGGTTGTAAGGTGCGGTGAGGCTCGGCTTCAATACGCACAAAGCCTCAGTTTTTACAAAAGGTGAAGAAATCTAACTCGCATAATTACCTCAGGAGAAATAATCATGCAGGCTCTCGCAGATCAATTAGCGGCACAAAAAGAAGGTTTTCTGAAAAAAGCACCTCCGGAAGTAGTTGAAATCATGAGTGCCGCAATGGCCAAATTGAAGGCCTCTGACTTGATCGACAAGGCTCTCAAACAAGGCGATACGGCCCCGCTCTTCGAACTGCCGGACGCCACTGGTCAGCCGGTTTCTTTAGAGGATCGGCTGACCAGCGGCCCCGCCGTAGTGACCTTTTATCGAGGGGTCTGGTGACCCTACTGCAACCTTCAGGTGAAGGCACTGCAGGACATGTATCCGGCGATCAAGGAGGCTGGCGCAAGCCTGATAGCCATCTCTCCGATGCTACCGGACAATTCGCTGTCGATGGCAGAAAAGCATGGCCTTACCTTTGATGTACTCTCTGATAAGGGAAATGGTGTCGCAGCGCAGTACGGAATCGTCTTTCGTCTGGCTGATGAGATGATAAAATTATACGACAAGTTCGGCCTCGATGTGGCTGGCGCCAATGGTGATCAGAGCTTCGAATTGCCGGTTCCAGCAACTTATGTGGTTAATTCCGACCGGCATATCACCTATGCCTTTCTGGATGTGGACCACACCCTCAGGATGGAACCTGCTGACATTCTGGTTCAGTTAAACGAACTATAGAAAGCCCAGAAGGCTAGGGTGCCAGTGCTCTGATTTCCTGGTGGCGAAAGCAGTCGGTGGTGTGGTCGTTTACCATCCCGACTGCCTGCATAAACGCATAACAGATGGTTGAACCGACAAAGGAAAATCCTCTTTTCTTGAGGTCTTTGCTTAATGTATCGGACAGCTTGGTGTGGGCGGGCAGATCTGCCATTTGTTTCCAGTTGTTCTGTAACGGAACACCGTCGACATAGTCCCAGAGAAAGGAGCTCAATGAACCGTACTGCTGCTGAATCTGGATGACAGCCCGGGCGTTCTTGATGGCCGATTCGATCTTGAGTCGATTGCGCACGATGGCGTCATCGTTGCGCAATCGTTCAGCGTCACGCTCAGAATATGTTGCGACGCGCTGGCAATCGAAATTGTCAAATGCCTTTCTGTAGCCCTCCCGCTTCTTGAGGATGGTGAGCCAGCTCAGGCCGGCCTGGGCTCCTTCGAGGACGAGAAACTCGAACAGCAGGCGGTCATCATCTACCGGCACGCCCCATTCCTTGTCGTGATAGTCTCTGTATAGGGCGGTATCACCGCACCATTGGCATCTTGTCTTCATCGTCATGCACCTGTCAGCAGTAAGTTATCACTCACATTTCATTTAAAGATTTTCCGTCACCTGACCTTAAAGCAGGCGTTGTTGATGGGCAAGCAATTCCAGACCCAAGTTAGAACTGCCGGCTCAAGAGTTCCAGAAAAGGCTTGTTTGCACCGCCGCTAACTGCTTTAATATCAAGCATTGTACCTTCTGACCGATTCAACTAACTCATCGAAGGAGGCCCTCGTGATTCATCATTTCGATACCATCATTGTAGGTTCCGGCGGTGCCGGTCTATACGCCGCTCTGGAAGCCAGCCGCAAGTCGAAAACGGCGGTGCTTTCCAAACTCTATCCGGTCCGCAGCCACACTGGAGCCGCGCAGGGGGGCATCAGTGCGGCACTGGGCAACGTTGAAGAGGACAAGCCTGAGTGGCATGCCTTTGACACGGTTAAAGGCGGCGACTACCTGGTCGACCAGCAGGCCGCTCATATCCTGGCTGAAGAAGCGGTCCAGGCGGTCTACGATCTGGAAAACCGGGGGCTGCCCTTTAACCGCACCCCGGAAGGCAGGATCGACCAGCGGCGCTTCGGCGGCCACACCAGAAACTTCGGAGAGGGTCCGGTGCGCCGGGCCTGTTACGCCGCCGACCGAACCGGCCATATGATCCTCCAGACCCTGTATCAGCAGTGTATCAAGAACGAGGTATCATTTTACGATGAATTCCAGGTGGTCGATCTGATCCTGGATGGCAGTGTCTGCAGCGGCCTGGTGGTGGTTGAACTGGCCACCGGCGATTTGCACATCTTTGCTGCTAAGGCGGTGCTGTTTGCCACCGGCGGTTTTGGCCGCATCTTCAAGATCACTTCCAATGCCTACGCCAATACCGGCGACGGACCGGCGGTCTGCGCCCGGCGCGGCATTCCGCTGGAAGACATGGAATTCTTCCAGTTTCATCCCACCGGCATCATGGGGCTCGGTATTCTCATTTCCGAGGCGGTCCGCGGTGAGGGCGGCATTCTTCGTAACCGTGACGGTGAACGCTTTATGGAGCGCTACTCACCGACGCTGCTCGATTTGGCTCCGCGCGACATTGTCGCCCGCTCAATCCAGACCGAGGTGCTGCAGGGCAAGGGCATCAGAGGCGATGGTAAAATCGATGACTATGTTCATCTCGATGCCACCCACCTCGGCGCCGACGTCCTGGCCGCCAAGCTTCCAGACATCACCGACTTCTGTGAGACCTATCTGGGCATCAACCCGGCCGAAAAACCGATTCCGGTGTTGCCCACCGCCCATTATGCCATGGGCGGTATCCCGACTGACACCAGTGGCAGGGTACTGCTCGACAAAGACGGTACCGTGGTGGACGGCCTCTACGCCGCCGGTGAATGTGCCTGCGTCTCGGTGCACGGCGCCAACCGGCTGGGGACCAACAGCCTGCTCGATCTGGTGGTGTTCGGCCGCCGCGCCGGACTGCACATTGCTGACTACGTCAGCCAGGCAGCTGCAGCTGATCCCTCCGAGTCTGCTGCGGCTGAGGCGCAGAACTGGATCGGCCGCTTGACCGACGGGGCAGAAGGACCGCATGGGGGACACATTACCGATCAGATGCAGACGACCATGATGGAGAAAATCGGTATCTATCGCAATGAAAATGACATGGCTGCCGCAGTCGAAGAGATAAAAGAGCTGCGGGAGCGCTATGGTTCGGTCCGTGTTCAGGATACCAGCAGCCAGTTCAACACCGATCTGCTCGAAATGATCGAACTGGGCAACATGCTTGACCTGGCCCTGATCACTGCCGAATCGGCTCTCAAACGCCAGGAAAGCCGCGGTGCCCACAGCCGTGAAGACTATCCGGAACGGGACGATGACAATTGGCTCAAGCATACCCTTGCCTATCTGGACGGCAACGAGGTGAGGCTCGACTATAAGGGTGTCGACACCTCGATCTGGGAACCGAAGCCGCGCAGTTATTAGTTGAGAAGGAGGAAATGATGCAGATCACGTTGAAGATACAGCGTTACAACCCCGACACCGATGATGCCCCGTATTATCAGGAATACACGGTGGAGGTGGATCCCAATGCGCGGCTGCTCGACGCCCTGATGGATGTCAAACGTTTTCAGGACGGCAGCCTTGGCTTCAGGAAGAGCTGCGCTCACGGCGTCTGTGGCTCGGACGCCATGCGCATCAACGGCCAGGATGGTCTGGCCTGCAAGACGCTGGTCAAAGAAGTGGCCGAGGAGGATGGCGCCACGGTGGTGGTTGAGCCGCTTCGCTATCTGCCCGTGCAGCGGGACCTGATCGTCGATCAGGCTGAGTTTTTCGAGAAATACAAGTCGATCAAGCCCTACCTGATCAACGACCAACCGGTGGCCGAGAAGGAGCGCATCCAGTCCCCCGAAGAGCGGCTGCAGTTCGACGATACCACCAACTGCATCCTCTGCGCCTCCTGCTACTCGGCCTGCCCGATCCCCGAAGAGCATCCGGCCTTTATCGGTCCGGCTGCCATCGCCCAGGCCTTCAGATTTCTGGCCGATTCACGGGACAAAGGTGAGGAGCAGCGACTTCCGGTACTCGATGATGCCGACGGTGTCTGGTTGTGCGAGAACCACTTCAAATGCACCCAGGCCTGTCCGCGTTCCATCCTTATCACCAAACGGATCAACCAGACCAAGCGGATGATCAAAGAGGGAAAAGGGGACAAGTAAGAGGATCAAATCAGACGGGCGTTCAGCGATAAACGACCGTCTGCTGGTCAGCATTAGAGCAGACCCGGACCAGGACTCTGGGGCTGCGTCACTCGCTGTAGTACCTGCTCACAGCGCTAATAGGCTGCTCCTGGCTCATTTCTTACCAGTCTGGTCTGGACGCTTTGGGCTTGTGTCCCTCAATGGGGCGTATCAAAAGAGTCGAGCAGAGGCTCGGTCTGGTCGGAACTGTCCGGTTTAATCTCTGGATTGTTGTTCAGCAGCCGGGTACAGGAATTAAACCGCAATACCGCTTTCTGATTATCCGGGTCGCAGTTGGTCAGAGCATCCTTGAATTCATCCATTGCCTTGACGAGCCAGCCATGGGCGACGGTGCCGGCCCCTGGCCCGCCCTGCCTGAGGTGATATTTCGCCCGCCGCTCGAAAATGACCCCCAGATAATACGATTTGCAGTGCGCATCACCAAGTTGATCGACAATTTCCTTGGCCTGGTCGAAGGCGGGCATCAGCCTTTTGTCTCTGAATTTGTCGGTCAGTGACAGCAGCAGAGTGATCAGTGCCTCCTGATGATCAGGGGCAATGGTCAGGATATCAAGGCAGATGGACTCGGCTTCGTCCGGCTCGTTGAGCAGTCGGTATCGTTCGGCCATTTTCAGTGCTTCCGGAATTGCCTCTTGACTCAGTGCTTTTATTTCTGCCATGACATCCTCCGTCTTAATGAGTACGTGTGAGATAGGTTACCAACCAAAATAACTACAAAAAGGGTCAATGCAAGAAATCATCGATCGGTGCATCATGCCGGGTGTTACCCTGCAGGAGCTCTGGCAGGTGCTCGGTACTGCCGAATCTGCGTTGCTGGCAATCTCGGTAATGGTGGTCCTGACCAGTCTGTTGTGTCTGGTGGCGATGACGCTCGCTGGTCTCAATGAACGCAGGCGTGAGATCGCAATTCTGAGATCCGTCGGGGCCCGGCCGTCTCACATCTTTTTTTGCTGTTGACCACCGAAGCAGGGCTGATCTCATTTATCGGGGCCGCAGCAGGCGTGATCTTGCTTTACGTACTCATGTTTATAGGACAGCCGCTGATCACTGCCCGTAATGGCCTCTATGTTCCCATCTCAGCACCCGGGTTAAAGGATCAGATCATCATCTCGACCCTGATACTCTCGGGGTTTTTGGCCGGTGCTGTACCTGCTTACCGGGCCTACAGGTATTCAGTCGGAGATTCGCTTGGCGGCGGTCTCTAAGAGAGTTGCAGCCACGATTCAAAATGAAAATCCTGTGGGGACATCCTGTGGGGACACAATACCTATCATGTCCCCTGGGACATGATAGGTATTGTGTCCCCCTTTAAGTAGAGAGGAAAGAGAACCATGGCAAAAGAAATAAAACCAGTCGTCGGATTCGATGAATCATTTGGGCTGCTCGATATTCGGGTGGGCAGAGTGGTTGAAGTTGAACGGGAAGAGAGAACCCACAAGCCTACTTACAAGATGGTCGTCGACTACGGCAGATTTGGCAGAAAAACCAGCTATGGCAGGTTCACCTGTCATCCGATCGAGGAAGTGAAAAACAGGCTCGTACTCGGAGTCCTCAATTTCGGTCCCAGGCGGATGGGACCGGTTACCTCGGAAGCATTGATTATCGGTGTTCAGTGGCCCAAAGCAGAAAGCGGCGAGGCCACCTTTGTGTCGCCGGCGGTCGACGCCAAAATCGGAAGTAAACTTTTCTGAAAAGGGGCGCGGCCCATCAAAATGAAAGGATAGGCCGCGCTCAAGGGTTATTTCAGAAGCCTGCCAACATCCAGCAATCGTAATCAGTTGAGATCAAAGCGATCCAGGTTCATCACCTTGTTCCAGGCTGCCACGAAATCATTGACAAATTTCTCCTGGGAGTCTGCCGTTGCATAGACTTCGGCAAGGGCGCGAAGCTCTGAGTTGGAGCCAAATGTCAGATCGACCCGGGTACCGCTCCACCTGGATTCACCGGTCTGGCGATCGCTGCCTTCAAAAACGTCTGCATCTGCAGAGCTCGGCATCCAGGCCGTGCCCATATCGAGCAGATTGACGAAGAAGTCGTTGGACAGCGTTTCTGGGCGGTCGGTGAAGACTCCGTGTGGGGACTGGCCGAAATTGGCGTTCAGGACGCGCATGCCGCCCACCAGAACCGTCATCTCAGGAGGAGCCAAGCCCAGCAACTGGGCTCGATCGACCAGCATCTCCTCCGCCGAAACGGTGTACTTGGCCTTCTGGTAGTTGCGGAACCCGTCAGCCTCAGGCTCAAGAACAGAGAAGGAGAAAACATCGGTCTGCTCCTGGGTGGCGTCCATGCGGCCAGGCGTGAAGGGAACCGTTATTTCATGGCCACCATTTTTCGCCGCCTGTTCGACGCCCGCGCAGCCAGCCAGTACGATCAGGTCAGCCATCGAGACTTGTTTGGTGAACTCGTTTTGAATACCTTCAAGGACTTTCAGAACTTTCGCCAATTGCTCGGGCTGGTTGACTTGCCAATCTTTTTGGGGGGCCAGACGGATGCGGGCGCCGTTTGCGCCGCCGCGCATATCCGAACCTCTGAAGGTAGAGGCAGAGGCCCAGGCTGTTGAAACAAGTTCTGAGACGGACAGACCAGAGTCGAGAACCTTGCCTTTGAGAACGGCGATATCCCCGTCATTGATCAGTTCGTGATCCACTTCTGGAATCGGATCCTGCCAGATCAGCTCCTCTTCAGGAACCTCGGGGCCGAGGTAGCGCACTCGTGGGCCCATGTCCCGGTGGGTCAGCTTGAACCAGGCGCGGGCAAAGGCATCGGCAAACTCCTCGGGGTTTTCCAGATAGCGCCGGGCGATCGGTTCGTAGATCGGGTCGAAACGAAGAGAGAGATCCGCAGTGGTCATCATCGGCCGGTTTTTCTTGGACGGGTCATGAGCGTCAACTACCATGTCCTCATCGTCCACATCTTTGGCCAGCCACTGATTTGCCCCAGCCGGGCTCTTGACCAGTTCCCATTCGTATTTGAACAATACCTTCAAATAGCCCATGTCCCAGGTAGTCGGGTTGGGTTTCCAGGCTCCTTCGATGCCGCTGCTGATGGTATCACCCGCATTGCCGCTCTTGTAGCTGCTTTTCCAGCCGAGTCCCTGCTCCTCGATGGGGGCGGCTTCGGGCTCCGGTCCCACTTGGGCTGCATCTCCGGCTCCATGACATTTGCCAAAGGTGTGCCCGCCCGCTACCAGCGCCACGGTTTCCTCGTCGTTCATGGCCATACGCCCAAACGTCTCTCGCACATCCCGACCGGAGGCCACCGGATCAGGGTTGCCGTCCGGGCCTTCAGGGTTGACGTAGATCAGACCCATCTGCACCGCCGCCAGGGGGTTCTCCAGATCCCGGTCGCCGCTGTAACGGCTTTTGGGCTTGTCGCTCGTCGCCAGCCATTCTTCTTCGGCTCCCCAATAAGTATCTTTTTCCGGTTCCCAGATGTCCTCGCGACCACCGCCGAAGCCGAAGGTCTTGAATCCCATTGATTCCAGCGCCACATTTCCGGCCAGAATCAGAAGGTCGGCCCAGGATAATTTTCGACCATACTTCTGCTTGATCGGCCACAGCAGCCGGCGAGCCTTATCGAGGTTTACATTGTCGGGCCAGCTGTTCAGGGGGGCAAAGCGCTGGTTGCCGCTCCCTCCACCGCCTCGACCGTCAGCGGTTCGGTAGGTGCCCGCACTGTGCCAGGCCATGCGAATGAAGAGCCCACCGTAATGACCCCAATCGGCCGGCCACCAGTCCTGGGAATCGGTCATCAGATCAGTCAGATCTTTTTTCACTGCGGCGAGATCCAGGCTTTTGAACTCCTCAGCGTAGTCGAAATTCTCACCCATCGGGTTGGACTTGGAGGAATGTTGACGCAGAATATCCAGATTCAACTGGTCCGGCCACCAGTCCCGGTTCGAAGTACCTCCTCCCGGATGATTTGCTGTTCTTCCCGTCACCGGGCATTTGCTCTCGTCACTCATGGGCTTACCTCCTGTTTTGATATGAAAGGGTTCTTTGATTTGCTTTTTTTGCACTGCAATTTTGGCAGACGCCCCGCACTTCAACGTGAGTTGCTTCAATCTCACCATAGGAGCCCACCGAGTCGGGCAGTCTGATATTATCAAGTTCGTCGCTGTAGAAGTCGCGGGTGAATCCACATTTACCGCAGACAAAATGATGGTGACTGTTCAGATTTGCATCGAAACGGGTGGGTTCGCGGCTCGAACCAAGCGTTACCACCAGCCCGAGATCACTCAGCATCCAGAGTGTCCGGTAGACCGTGTCAAGTGAGACGGTTGGAATACGCTTCCTGACCCGTTGGAAGACCTGGTCGGCATCGGGATGATCCCCCGTTTGGGCGACTTCACGAAAGATTTCCAAGCGCTGATGGGTAAGCTTGATTCCTGCGCCCCGGCATACCTTTTCAAAGTGTTTCAGGCGCTGTTCGACTTCTTCTTGCTTGATTTTCATTGTCAATCGTTTATTAGGAATTGATTCCTACCTAATAGTTAATCACCAACTGAGACCAGGTCAATATTTGCGCAGCTGTATTTTCTTTCAGGGGCGTTTCTTTTATAGTCTTGATATTATAGGTTATATTGGAATTGAGAAATTGTGGGCCTAAGCGATATGCTTATAAACCGAAGATATTATTGTGTTAATAAATCAACGGGTTTCTCTGAGGTTTCAGGCACTTTTTTGGAACAACTGGAGCATCGGAGCAGTGGTGATTTTTTCCAGTCGGTTGGCCACTCTAGAGAATGAGAATGGCCGGTTCAAGGAGATCTTGCGCTGCCTGGCGAGCAACTATACATAGCGACATAAGTCCAATCCATTCCCTCATGCTGCGTTGCTCGCTGTGGTGCCTGCTCACAGCACTACCAGGCTGCTCCGCCGGCTCCTCGCTCGTGCCTTGCCTGAGAGGGCGTCTTGAACTTATGTCGTTATGTATAACTGACTCGATGAAAAAGTGAGGGGGACAAGCTGCACGGGATCGAGCGGCGGCCAGAGCAGCAAACGGAGTCAAAGAATAGATTGTTAGTTACCGTTGTTGATTGGCTCTTGCTAATAGGACTTGAGTTGCCGACCTAAATAGCTCTGTGTGGTCGAGACTTCTATAACTGCATAGACATCTCCTACGTCATTACTACCTGGTGTTTCAACTACATGATGACATACGTAACTCACCTTATAGGCCTGGTCCTTGTGGTAAATAAATTCATCTTTTCGCGGAAGAACATCGGCCGTATACTCAAATAACTCCTCAGGGGTGTCCACCACTTTAACTTTCATTTCTTACCCTCCTTAACCGTCTGGTTGTGTCTTGGATTATTTCTCATAGGCTGAACAAGGCGACTATGTATTGATTTACTATATCTACAGAAGCCGAAAATAAAATGGGCCTGACTAATATATTGCCGGGATGCGGGATAGTTTTTTGGGGGCCATTTAAAGATAAACAGGAAGACCTGAAGCAAGCCTGGTAACAGGGATACCAACATTTGCCAGAAAGATATCTCATCTCGGCAATCTCAGGCTCAGCAGTGCAGCAAGGCAGTAACAGCCCAACGCTGTCCAGACCACCATGTTGAACCCCCATTGAATCGCAAACAGTGGAGCGCAAAGGGTGGCAAGAACAGATGCAAAACCGTTAGCACTCCAGGCCCAGGGGACAAGATGGGACTGCTCGCGGCCTAAACGCTTTATGGCCAGCGGAAACATCATGCCCATCAGTGAAGCGAGCGGGCCGATAAACAGGATTACGACTGCCATTCGACCCGGGAGACTTAATCCTTCAGTAAGGGCTAAAGATCTATCATGCAATAACAGCATCAGGCTGCCTAAAAGCACTATGGAAATACCGAGACCATAATGCAGACGAGTCAGTGGCTCCCTGAAGCGGGAACTGATCATGCTTCCAAGTCCTCCAAAGAAAAGGAACCCTGATAATACTGTTGAAGCGGCATAGATAGGGTGGCCAAAATGAAGAGTCAATCGCTGCAGTGCACCCATTTCAAGCAACATGAAGCCAAAGCCGATGGAACTGAAAAAGCCCATGACGACAAAGTGTTGCGATCTCGTGCCAGAAAGGCCAATGGCTGGGACCAGTGGCAGAACAATAAAGGTGAAGGCGAGGAGAAATGCCTGACCCAAGGCCGCAATCAGTAAAATTCCGCCCAACTCCATATAGGCACGGCTGCGTCTCCCCAATTGCATCGACAGATCCTTTGACACCCACCAGCGACTGAAGTGGTGAAAAAACGGTTTTTCGTCATCGGGGCTGGTTATGTCATACACGTAGCTTGAGGCAAACCGTTTGTTTTGGGGATCCAGCAGTTCTTTGGCCCCTAAGTAGTAATCCGGCTCAGTTAGTATATGATGCCGATTGACCTCTGAGGGCTCCAGGTCGGGCAACCAGACAAGGTCAAACCCCCTTTGCCCAGAAAAGGTCCGAATCTTATCAGCCTGTCTGTCTGTGATAACGTTTTTTGTGACAACAATCGTAATTGTTGCCCAGTTACGAATCATGGCAAGATGACGTCGTGGATCTTTTCCTTGTTCTTTCAGCACATCAATAAACATATTGAGAAGGCGCAGGCTTTCACGCGGCGGCGAATGAACATGCGCAGTGATCGAGACGGCTCCTGTATCCTTCAGACTGGCAAAGCAAAGTCGGAATGTGTCCAGGGTAAGAAGGCTGTTAGCTTTAGTCGCAGACAGACCCCCAAGATCTGGACCTGTGGTGGGCAAAACAATGAGGGAATAGAGGTGCTTTGATCCGCGTAGAAAACCTCTGAGCGTGGCAGTATAATGTGATACTTCAGGGGCGCTATAAAACATGCCCGTGAATGTAGGGATCTCACCGGCGTTGAGCTCTGTCAATGAGCCATTTGAGGTCAAAGCTGTGACCGCATTGGCGCCGTGAAACAGACTAAGGCCGACTTGCTCTGATCCCACAACATCGCCAATCAGTACTTCAGAGTAATCGCCAAGTTGATATGGCAGGGCACCAGTGGAGTGATTCATAAAAGCGAAGTCGTGAGGGGAATTGCTTTTATAGAGACTGCCAATGATCTGGCCATCGAGAATGATCAGGAGCTGGTCTGGTATGGGCTCCGTATTGTTCAATGCCAGGCCGGGAGCTGTGTGAATCGCCGGTGCCTCAACTATTTCGACAAGTCCCTGGGGACCGTAGCGTTGGCTAATAATTTTGCTTCCCGGTGTGGCTAAAATTTGCGGTAGATCCTTGTCCTCTGAAATTTTGGAGTTATACGGGAACTGCCAGAGAATGACTGCCAGCAGCAGTCCAGAGAGTATCCAGCCTCCTGCTGTAATGTTTCTCCGGGCATAGAAAAGTGCCGCGGCCAGGATGATACAGGAACTGCCCAGGATAAGCACACGCGGCGGCAATAGAAATAGAGCCGGCAGCACCATGATGCCACCAATCCCTGAACCTAGAAAGCTTGAGGCATAATGGCCTGGTACTTTTTCTGGTGTATCTTGCAGAGCCAGGCCGACAAACATGCCGCCGAAGAGAAACGGTACTCCAAGAATTAGTTCAAGAGCACCGAGTTTCCAAAAGTGTGACGGTTGCCACACCATTTGTATGAGATTTATGTCAAACTTATCTACCAGAAACAGGCTTAGCGGAAAACTAACCGCCATCCCTGTGAGGGAAATAAACTGTAGGAGGGGCCTTCCCACTTTCAGAAAACGTTGTATCAGCACGAGCACAGTTCCGCTCGCACCAAACCCCAGCAGGGCAATGCTTATAACAAGCCAGGCTAGATGTTCCCAAAAGCGCAGCGCAAGTTCGCGCATCAGGGTGATTTCAACAACGATGATGACGAAGGAAACAAGAAAGACGGCTACTCGCAGTTGCCAGGGGCCGAGGGGGGTCATTCTCTGACCAAAGGCACAAAACGGACCGCCATGAGATTTCTGCTGGTAATCGACTGATCTTCGTTTTTGGTAACCAGTATTAGGAATTGGGTGCCGAATCGTTTTCCAACCGGAATAAGCATCCTGCCGCCGACCGCGAGTTGCTCTATCAGAGGCGGTGGTATGTGGGCTGCCGCACAAGTGACAATAATCCCATCAAAAGGTGCAGCCTGCGGCCATCCGTAATAGCCGTCAGCATGAAGAAGTCGGATATCTCCATAGCCGTTTTCCAGCAGGGTTTTCCGGGCTCGTTCGAGCAATGGCTCGATAATTTCTATACTGTATACATGGGGGGTAATTTCAGCCAGTACTGCTGCCTGATAGCCTGAGCCAGTTCCGATCTCAAGTATTTTCGAGGTTGCTGAAAGCTGAAGTTGCCGGGTCATTTCGGCAACGATGTATGGTTGGGAAATGGTCTGGCCATAGCCTATTGGAAGTGGCGTGTCGTCATAGCTGTATTTTCTTTTATTCTCCGGTACAAATCTGTGCCGGGGGACCCTCTCAATAGCCCGCAGAATTTTAGGGTCTTTCATGCCATAACTTTGAATTACCTCAAGCATTTCTTGAACGGCACTGTTCTGCTCGGCTGCAGGAGAATATTCCGCCGCCATTGAAGACCTTGAGGTAAGTTGGGCGAGCAGCAGAATACATACCGCCGCACTTAGAAATTGACGATGCAGCACCATTTTCGAGAAAATCATGCGGCAATAATATTGACTGTTGGACATGACAAATAATCCCGTCAAATACCATTCTCTATACTTTTTTGTATCAAATAGACAGAGTGTATTCAAGAGGTCGGTAGGGCTAATTGAATACAATTGACTGGATAATTACTTTTCAGTTAGAAGCGCCGGACAATGTAAAAAGCAGTTTGGGCTGCAGCTCCAAGGTGGAAGCCGGATTCCGAACTTATCTTCAAGATGGCAATAGGGGTAAAACTGGTTTGGCTATTTTTTCCGAGCAGTGTTTCAGATAGCCCAGGAAGAATCTCTTAGCAAAGCTATGAGTAGCCGATGACTTTTTATACATAACGACATAAGTCCAAACCATCCCCTCATGCTGCGTTGCTCGCTGTGGTGCCTGCTCACAGCACTACCAGGCTGCTCCGCCGGCTCCTCGCTCGTGCCTTGCCTGAGAGGGCGTCTTGAACTTATGTCGTTATGTATAGTAACTCTTGATTGGGGAAAAATTGAAACGGTCTCTGCGCAGCCTCAGTATTTGAGGGATGGGACGATCTGTTGACAGAAGCAGGAAGGTTAGCAGGGATCGACTCTGACGGCAGCCAACCCCAACATTCTCACGGGGAAGTCTGTCTGGAGAAACTCACCTGAAAACGCTGTCCACTTCCTCCATGCAGGTAAATTCCTTGAAGTGTATCCTTTTCTCGATTGTAATTTAATAGATATACTGAACCTTCATAATTGACATCCTGCAATTTTATCATGACATACTGGAGACCGTCTTTTTTGGCAGTTTCCGTTTCCTCAACGTGTATCGGACGAGGGTTGAAATAGGAGGCCTGCAGTTTGTGGCTTTGGTTTTGTCGTAATTCAATAATGTATGGGGCATCAGTCCGAACCCAACGACCCTGCATCGCCAATAGTTCGGGTGAATAAATGCCTGTGTTTTGAGCCTGTCCTGTCCCGCTAACCAGTAAGTGTATCATCAAAGCACCAATTACCAGAAGTAATCGTCTATAAGTCATTGGCATTAGAAGAGTTCCTCTATTTGGTAGTGTATTGGGGGTGGCAGCTGCATAGTCAAAGGGTAATCTATTTACCGATAAGGAACAATTCCAACCTCACACTCATTTTCCCTCCGCCTCTTTATTGCTTCATCCCCGGCAGTCAATATTAGTCATTTAACGTGATATTGTTTCCTGACACCTAATTGGATTTGACACTTGACCCGGCAAGTTTAATGTGATTTAATTAATACCACAATGTGGCATGTAGTTTTTGGGGTAGTAAACAAGGAGTGCTGTATCATGGGTCGCTTATCCCTCCTCTCGGCTGTGGTAGTTACAGGTAAAATTTATCTGAAAATTTCGACTAAAATTCAGCTACTTTCGAATACGAAACCAGTATCCAAATACTCATTCGATGGCTTGGCGATCTCCTATAAACTGCAGCGGACAGGTAGAAATTTCTTCGGGTGTGGCACCGTCCTTTAAACACCCGGTCAAATAGGTGTGGCAGCGATGACCAAAAATCGGGAAATCGTCTTAACCCGTTTGGGGCTGACAGAGAACGAGTCGAAAATCTTTCTGGAGAAAACGATGACTCACACTCTTCCGAAAGAGACAATCGTCTTGGAGAAGGGAAGTTCCAGCGACGCTCTGTTTATAGTTCTTGAAGGGCGGGCAAAAGCAGTAGAAATTGATGCAAACGGCGATGAACGGGTATTGTCATACTATGATCCTGGAGAGCATTTCGGCTGGGTGGGGTTTGGCGACGGTGTGCTTACCTCGTCGATTATGACAGCAGAACCCAGCCGGTTTCTGGCAATCCCCAACAATGAGATCAAATCGTTGCTTATCGGGAATCATTCCTTCAGAGAATCAGTACAGGAAAGTAATGGGGAAGAAACCGAACGGAACTCACTTGAACCCTCCGAAGCTGAACAGCAAAAAACAGCAATAAGCGAGATTTTGCGGGCGATTTCAAGCTCTCCCTCTGATCTCCAGTTGATTCTGGAGACGGTAGCCGAAAACGCCGCCCGCCTCTGTGATGTAAACGATGCCGAAATCTTTAAGGTTGAGGGTGATGCGCTTCGCCTTGTGGCAAAATATGGAAAAAACCCCCTCTGGCCGATTGGAACATTACATCGCATAGACCGTGACTGGGTGGCAGGACAAGCGGTCGTTGACTGTCGCTCAATCCATGTGCATGACCTGCAGGCAGCTTCAGCCCAGTTTCCTCTGGGCGCTTCCCTGGCCCTGGAGTTCGGCCATCGAACCACGTTTGTTACTCCTATGCTTCGAGAAGGGGTTGCCATTGGTGCAATTCTGATCCGCCGAATGGAGGTCCGCCCACTCACCAGAAAGCAGATAGAGCTTCTCAAGACCTTTGCCGACGAGGCTGTAATTGCAATCGAGAATGTGAGACTCTTCAAGGAGATCGAGGAAAAAAGCCGCAAGGTGGAAGAACAGGCGAAGGAGATTGCCGAGTGGAACACAAAACTTGAAACTCGAGTTATAAAACAGGCGAAAGAGCTCACCGGATGGAACGCAGAGCTGGAAACTCGAGTTGCAGAACAGGTGGCGCAAATTGAGCGGCTCTCCAAGCTGGAATCTGAGTTATCGGTGGCCGGTGAAATCCAGAAGAGCATGTTGCCACGTTCTATTCCCCGCCTGGCAGGGTACGAGTTCAGTGCTACCATGCTTCCGGCCAAGTCCGTGGGTGGCGATTTTTTCGATTTTATTCCGCTCGGAGATAATTTACTTGGTATTGCAGTTGGTGATGTCTCCGACAAGGGCGTACCGGCCGCCCTGTTCATGGCCATGGTCCGCAGTTTGCTGCGCGCCGAAGCCCATCCAGGTCGGTCTGTGCAGGAAGTGCTGCGAAGTGTTAATAGCCATCTCCTGGATATGAACGATAAGGAAATGTTCGTAACCGTTGTCTTCGGGGTATTGAATGCCATAACGCGCCAGTTCCAGTATGTTCGAGCCGGTCATGAAATACCGTTTTTTTTCGATGGCCAGGGCTCTGCTCAGCGCCTGCCCAAAGCGAAGGGCCAGGCCTTGGGGGTACTTGAAGAGATTGCCTTGGACGAACAGACGATTGAACTCACCAGGGGCAGTATGCTGTTGCTCTGCTCCGACGGGATAACTGATGCACCTAACCGACAAAATGTGAATTTTGGCTACGACGGCCTTGTCGGAGCTGTCGGCAGGATGGATAATCCATCTGCTTCTGTGGTATGCGACCAGTTAATCAAAGCAGTAAGAGAGCATCAGGCGGGTTCCATGCAATACGACGATATGACGGTTGTGGTAATGCAGGCCATTTGACAACCCGACTCATCTGCCCTTTGGCTATAGACCGGCGCTCAGCTGCCAGGAGACATTAGATAGAGAGAAGGATGCTCGATTACTGCCTTATCTCATGATCCAGGGCTGATCCATATTATGGTTGAATGTGGACAGGGTGGGGCAGATCTTCTCAACTCGGGTGATAGCTCAGCCCTGTGCTTTTCTAGCAGGGGATAACGGAGCTGAGCTATAACTCCCGAGTTAATTGTAGAAAGAGTCTTAGTTACGACTCGATCGATACCACTTGGATGTCAAAAATGAGATCCTTGCCCGCCAGAGGAGGATTTGCATCAAGTGTTACATGTTCCTCTGCGACTTCTGTGACCCGTACGGTAAACGGCTGCCCCTCCTGACTATGGAGCTGCAGCATCATTCCTTTTTCTGGCTTGATATCAGGTGGTACCTGGTCGATGGGGAAATTAATTATCTTTTGGGCATCATAAGGGCCATACGCTTTATCCTGGGGAATAGTGACAGTCTTTGATTCACCCTCTGACATGCCAATAATTGCTTCTTCAAAACCGGGTATGACTTGACCACTGCCGAGAGTGCAAGGGAGGGGATCCCGTCCTTCCGAGGAATCAAATATAGTTCCGTCGCTGAGTTTACCGGTATAGTGCAATGTTACACTGTCTCCGTTCTTTGCCTGGGTCATGATCGTCTCCATATTAGAGCTTGTGATATACTGCGAATTACCAAAGGCCAATAGTTCAAATCAATAACGATGGAACAATTTTCGCGACAGAAGATCCTCAAAGAGATGGGAGAACCAGATTCGGGTGGCGAAAAAGAATCGGCAAACTTGCCCTTAAAGACAGCAAGCAGCACTCGCTCAAAGGATAACAAGCGTGAAGCGGGTTTGTCCGTGACGTTATGTATAGAGAAACTGCTTATCAGGTATGGTCGGTAAAAGCAATTATCTTTTCTTTCCTGCCATTGTCATTGATCCCCAGCAGATCCCCTGAAAAATGTTGTTGATTGACAAGACCAGTTTTACTCATCTCTTCTGATCAGGTTCATGTCAGTGAGAAGTTATCTGGATCCTGCTGGAGGTGCATGCCAGGCACGATCCCGATTTGTTTCTTGCGGCATCGGTGAGGGAAAACACACCACTGAATTCTTCAGAGTTCGGAACCTTCACAAAGAGCCGATGCACATCTGAGAAGATCATGCTGCGGATGGCTTCCTCCAGCATATCGTTTTCCCTGCAGCTGCGAATCGGAACTGACATCATTTCTGAGGCAGGGGTCTCCAGTGAAACGCCGTGATTGTAAGCCAAAATCAAGTCAGTCTTTGATATCACACCCCGGCCGTGTCCGTCTGCATCGATGACCAGAATCGCCCCCATGTGATGCATGGTCAGTTCCTCGACAACCTGATAAAGCAGCTCGTCCATGTTGACACTTTTGATGCCTCTGGTCATGCAGTCAGCTACCAGAGATCGTTCGATTCCTGTCTCAGTCGAATCAGGTGTCTGACTAAACAGACTCTGGGGGCAACGGGAGCAGTATTCGTATAATATGGCGACGATGTCGGGATAGGCCAGGGCTCCGACAACCGAATCATTCTCCGGGTCTTTTACATAAAGTCTATATATCTGGTGCTCCTTCATTTTTCCCAGCGCTTTTTCCAGGGGATCATCTAGTTGACAGAAGAGCGCAGGACTTGTCATGAGGTGTTCCAGAGGCGAGTCAAGGGGGAGGGATGCATAATAGGCACCGAGGATGTTGGTTTTAGACACAACCCCGATAGGACTCTGATCTTCATCGACAACGAGGAGACCACCTATTTTGTACTTAATCAGAGTACTTATGGCACTTGAAATGGTCGAATTTTTCCCCAGTATGTTTATTCTGCGCCGTATGGCGCTGGCAACGACTTTGCCGCTAAGTGTGTTTTGCACAGATTTGCTCACCCAGGAGGCCTGACATCTGTAAACCGATCCAAGACATCATAGAAAAGATCCGATATATAGACGATGCCAAGAATCTTGTCATTTTCCACCACTGGAAGACGGCGAATATGCTGCTTGATCATGATATCCAGTATCATGAATTTATGAGTGTTCGGGCCAATGGTGACGATTTCCTGCGACATGATGTCGCCGACCCGAATCGACTTGGCTTTCTCACAGCTGCGATCGATGATGCCAGCGAGGTCTATGTCATCCATTTTCCCCCAGATGTGAACATGCTTGGGGCGCATGAACAGCAGGATGTCATACATGGAGAGCATGCCGACCAGCTTGCCGCTGTCATCCAGCACCATCATACCGAATATCCTGCGTCCCTCCTTGCCGCTGGCCTGTTTAAAGATCTTTACCGCCTCACTGATAGGGGTTTGAGGGGATATGGTATGGAACCCGGTGTCCATAATATCTCGGGCGACGGTTTTCATGAATCCAGTTTAACCGTTTGGACTAAATTCTTCCAGAAGACAGGTGAATTAGTGCCGAAAAAGGAAAGGTCTTTTGGCATAACCCCTTCTCGGATCAAATTGAAAGAGGAAGCCTCAGTGTTCTATGTCTCGACATCTACCAGGTTGGGTTAACGAAAGTTACCTCCCTTAAGGAATCTATGCTACTTTACAGCATCCAAAGAGAAGCGCTGGATGGCAGACTTCCCGCTTCCAGGGAATATATTGAAGAGATAGCTGAAAATGTTGCCCTGACCTATATATCACCACCCGGATAAGATCTATGCTGACCATTCTAACCCATGTACCGTCGCCCGCACTGCAGCAGTGTGAACTCACCTTCGTCAACAGTGAATCGATAGATTTTGCCAGGGCGGCTGAACAACACAAGAACTATTGCGACTCATTGAAAACACTTGGGGGCCGTGTGATAACCCTGACTGATAATCGCTCGCTTCCGGACTGTGCATTCGTGGAGGATCCTGTTATCGTCTTTGATGAGGTGGCGGTACTCGCTTCGATGGGGGTTGCCTCCCGTCGCCAAGAGCTGCCGCTGCTGGAAATGTTCTTCAGTCGCTACCGTCCCGTTGAGCGACTTCAGCTACCTGCGAAGATTGAGGGCGGCGATGTGCTGAAAATTGGCAATAATATTTTTGTCGGCCAGTCTGCAAGGACCAATAAAGCCGGAATCCAGGCACTTGCCGCTATCATTGAGCCTCTGGGCTATGAGGTCGTTCCTGTGAATGTGTCCGGATGCCTCCATCTCAAGACCGGTTGTACGGCCTTGGACAGTGAAACCATACTGATCAATAGCGACTGGATCGAGACAATCCCTTTTGCCCGTTATAAAAAAATTGAGACCCTGCCGCAGGAGCCATTTGGTGCCAATGTGCTGCCAATTTTCGACTCCATCTGCATGAATTCGGCAGCACCTGAAACAATAGAGCTGGTGAGGTCGATGGACTACGAGGTTGTGGCAATGGATATTTCAGAATTTACCAAAGCGGAAGCAGGATTAACATGTATGAGTGTCCCCTTCAACGACACTCCGTAATCGAACCTTTGCACTGAATCTTTTAACCTTAAGGGTACTTTGCAAAATTAGGATTCTGGTTCAAAAACAAGGCGCATGTGAAAATTTTACCGCAGGCATATAGTTGATATTCCGAGGATAAATTTTTTACACGCAACGCAGCGTTTGGGCAAAAAGACAATTTTGCAAGGTAGCCTTAAACTTTCTCTAAACAGACAATCGAGCTCGGCTGGAAATTATCCAACTATTTATACAGTAGCCGCCTAAAAAATAGGCAGTGTGGTGTCGAGGGAGCCGTCTGTCAGATCAGTGCCTGTGAGCTCTCGCTGAATTGCCAGATAGTGTGAGGTGACCCCTTCCACTCCACGAATGGGAACAATTTTCCATTCCATGATGAACTCTGATCCATCTTTACGGTAGTTGAAGGTTTTTCCGTGAAAAATATCACCTTTGTCTAGTTTATCCTTCAGCTCAGCTAAGACCGCTTTTTCTGATTTTTCCCCTTGAAGCAGGGCCGGGGATTTACCGATCAGCTCTTCAAAAGTATAGCCGGTCATTTCACAAAATGCCGGATTGACGTAGACAATTGGATAACCTGGTTCAGCTTCAGTTATCATGACACCCTGAAATGACGACTCCAGGGCGAACTGCAGCATGCTCTGCATGATCGTTTGAAAATTCTGGTCATAATCGAATATATGTTCCAAATTCAAGGTGTTGGACATAGTGTGCTCTCCATTTTTCTCTTTAGTGCGAACATCTTACCCCGACTTCCTTGTACCGTGGCGTATCGGGGACGGTGACGGCTTTGGGTGAAAAACATGCCAGCCACAGGGCGGTTGTCCATAGTAGACAATTTTATGCATGATTCACAAAGGTGAAAGATAAAAAATAGGGAGTGGGGGACTATAGGAGAGGAAAGGAGCTCTTGAACGAGGGGGTTGGTTTCTAAGCTGGAGTAAGCAGATGTCTTTTATGAGCGCGGCGCTGAACTTTGCAACTGCTCGCCTTAGAGAATATCAATCATATGAAAGGGGAACTTACCTTCTTCTCTGTCCTGGCAATAAAGTTTGAGTACTTCACGTATGGACCGAAAGGCCAGCTCCTGCCAAGGGATTTCAGGTGGTTGGAACAGTTTTATCTCCAGGCTCTCGCTGCCGGGCGCACCGGCACTGTCGGCCAGGGAGCAACGAAACATTATATATACCTGATTGATAGAGGCAATATTGGCAATGGCATAGGGCACCAGATCGCTCACCTGGTAGCCGGCTTCCTCGAGAGTCTCCCGGGCAGCACCTTCCTGCAGAGTCTCGCCATTTTCCAGGTAGCCCGCCGGCAGGGTCCATTTGTCCCGGGCGGGCTCAATGGCGCGCCGGCAGAGCAGGATGCTGCCGCCTGTCTCGGGGATGGTGCCCACCACCATTTTGGGATTCTGGTAATGAATGGCAGCGCATGCTTCACAGACGAACCTCGGCCTGTCGTCTGCTTCGGGTATTTTACTGGTGACCGGAGCACCGCAGTGGGGGCAATAGTTCATTGTCATGACCTCGAAGCTGTTTTTGAGGTTGTACCACAAAATCCTTTTGTCTCGCGATATTTTTCACTGACTCGATTTATTATCCCTGACAATTTATCCGGGTCTGAGTCACACCCTTATAATCTGTTTTGTCTCGGCCTCATAACATCACGATTTAATATGGTTTTATTAATGTATCCTGCAATTTCAGTTTCTGGGCAGGCCTTGAGACTGGAAAATAAACCGGCAGAACCCAGGGAGGTGTGTTTTTTTTAGTTGCTATTTTGCTACAACGGTTTATTATTCTCCGGTGGTTATTAATAACCTCACTATCCGGATCACGCATAGCGTCACTCGCCACCTGTCTTGTAGCACCCCTTCATTTCAGTTGATCAAAGAGATTCTTGCTGGTCATAGCAAAGGAGAAGCAGGATGAAACTCTATATTGGTAATCTTCCATTCAACGTGACGGAGTCAGAGTTACAGGATCTCTTCAAAGAGTTCGGCGAGGTGGTCGATGCCAGCCTGGTGATGGATCGCTACACAGGTAAATCCAGAGGATTTGCGTTTGTGGAAATGGACTCACGGTCCAGTGGTCAACAGGCCATGGAATCGTTGAACAAAACGATATACAAGAGCAGACCCCTGGTCTGCAACGAGGCCAAGCAAGTTAAAAAAGGAAGTCGACGACGCTAGGAAGTGAAATATAATGTGTACCCGTGAAGGCTCGCTAGATGAGTCAGCACAATAATGTTTCAGGCATATTGCACTGAAACAAAAGGATCGCAGTTACGCGATTCTAATACAAATAGTCCAGAAGGACTAATAGCAAAGGAGTAGTAGAAATGTCAGAAGGAACAGTAAAATGGTTTAATGATGCAAAGGGTTATGGTTTCATTGCCCAGGAAAACGGCAATGATCTCTTTGTTCACCATAGCGAGATCAAGTCCGACGGGTTCAAAACCTTGGACGAAGGCGCCAAAGTCGTCTTTGACGTCACTGAAGGTCCTAAAGGTCCGGCAGCGACAAATGTAGTTCAGATGTAAGGTTTCCCCTTCGTCTTACCGGGGCTGTTCTGATTTTCAGGGCAGCCCTTTTTTTTGCCTCAGCCACAGGCTCTGTGCCAATAGCTTAGCGAGAGCTTACACCTTCCTCGCTCCTGTCCCAGAACAGTGCTTCAGTCGTATCCCCCTCATCGCCATACTCTTATTTTTTCCAGAAAGCGGGAAAGAACACTACCAGCGCCGAAAACATTTCCAGCCTGCCCACCAGCATATTCCAGGACAGGAACCATTTGCCGAAGTCTGAGATAAAGGCAAAATTTTCGGAGGGCCCCACACTCCCGAAGCCCGGTCCGATATTCATCAGGGCGGAGATAACTGCGCTCATGGCGCTCAGGGGGTCAAGTCCATCTGATACTGCCATAACACAACCGCCAAACAGGACCAGCAGAATATTGACGATGAAGTAGCAGACGGCAAGGTCGATGACGCTCTGCTCCACCGGTCTTCCATTCAGCCGCACAGAGACGATTGACATCGGCTGGATGTAGATCTTCTTAATGGAGCCGTAGAGGTATTTCCAGATCACCGCGTAGTGAACAATCTTGATACCACTGGTGGTGGAGCCGGCACAGGCACCGATGAAACAGACTGCAAAGAGAAACATTTGAGCGGCCTGGGGCCAGAGTTCGTAGTCCGCAGTGGTAAAGCCGGTGGTCGTCAGCAGCGAGGTGACCTGGAATGTACCGTAGCGCAGCGATTCTCCAAAAGTGCTGTAAGTACCGCGCAACCAGAGATCGAAGGAGACGGCCAAACAGAAGATGCAGAGAATGCTCACGTACCAGCGCAGTTCGGTATTCTTTCTTACCTCTCTGAAATTGTTGCGCAGCATCTGGAAAAAAAGAACGAAGGTCATACCGCCCAGAAACATGAAGCAGATGGTTACCCAGTCGAAATAGGCGTTGTCATAGTGGCCGATACTGGCGTTTTTGGGTGAGTATCCGGATGTGGAGACCGTGCCGAAAGCGGTGCACAGGGCATCAAACAGGTCCATTTTTCCCAGCACCAGCAGCAGTGTCTGGAGAAGATTCAGGGCCAGGTAGATAATCCAGAGCCAGATCATGGCATCTCTGTTTCTGGCGATGAATTTATCGCGGGTGATGATCTGACCGGGACTCGATTCAGCCCTGAAAAGCCGCACCCCGCCCATACCGTGGGGCAGAAATATAATAGTCAGGGTCAGAAAGCCCATCCCTCCAAGCAGATGTGTCTGACTGCGCCAGAAGAGCAGACCGTGGGGCAGTGTTTCGATGTCGGTCAGAATAGTCGCACCGGTGGTGGTATAACCGGACATCATCTCGAAAAAGGCGTCGCTGAAGGATGGAATGGAGCCGTGAATGATAAAGGGTAGGGCGGACAGGGCGGAGATAATGACCCAGCCGATGGTGGCCACGAAAAGACCATCCTTGAACGAGAGCTCGTCGATCCTGCGGAAGAATCGGCGCAGCACCAGACCGATGGAAACTATAATCGCGCATGACAGCCCCAGGCTGATCAGATCATCTTCGCCATAGATCAGGGAGCAGAGGACCGGCAGTATCATTGACCCACCGGTTACCAGCAGGAGCGTGCTGAGCACATTGCAGATGGCAGTTAGATTCAATGGCGTTAGCAAAGGTTGAATTTGGCCACGTTCTCTCACGGAAAAACCAAACGATAGTGTAAAAACACTCAATCACAAAATCGTCAATGATGCAAACAGACCCTGTTTCGTTCCAGGGCCCTGCCGCAGATTCTGAGCAATCCCCACGGTACCGACTATAGATCGATATTCGTGGTCCATGGAACCGCCATCCTGCTGACCCTCGGTTTTGGCGCCAACGAGCTCAAGATCGTCGCCTTCTATGCCATTTCAGTGCTGGTCGGATTTCTGCTCAGTCTCAGCACAGCGGTGAAGTTTGCTTTTTATACCAGGACCTACTATCTGATGCTGGCCATTCCGGGATTGTTGATGGTGGCTTTTGCCCTGGTGGTGAACATGGGTCGTTACGAAGGCTGGGGCATCATCGGGCTGGGCATCATCATGGCCTACTACCTGCGCAAAAAGTGGTTTGCGGGCGGACGCCTGCCAATCAACTTCAATCACTGAGCAGGCCGGTTATTCTTCCTTGTTTTCGGAGTCGGACTCGGGTGGGGTGCGTAATTTTTCCAGGGCATCACCCACTGCCGGCAGGTATTCTTTGAATGAATCTCCGTAGATTTGCCAGATGGTGCTGAACAGGGCGGCGACGATCGGGCCGACGATAATCCCGATGATTCCAAACATCGAGATGCCGCCCAGGGTGCCGAAGAGGATAAAGAGGTCGTGCATCTCGGTGTCCTTGCCGACCAGCCGGGGCCTGACCAGGTTATCCAGGTTACCCGAGATCAGGCCGCAGACCACCGCTAGGATGATCACCCCGGCCCAGTCTCCTATAAGGGCCAGCAGGATAGCTGCGGGAACCCAGATGATAGCGGTGCCGAAGGCCGGTATCACCGAGGTGACCGCCATCACGGTCCCCCAGAACACTGGACCTTCGATACCGGCGAAGTAAAACCCCAGGCCGCAGATCGTCCCCTGCATGAGACCGATAATCAGCGTCCCTTTGAGGGTTGCCCGGGTTACTGAGGTAAACTGCTTGAGCAGCCGCCGTTCGTCTTCGTCTCTGAGGGGCAGGTAGTAGAGGATCTTGTCCAGCAGCACCGTGCCCATGGAAAAGAAATAGAACATCACATAGAGCATTATGATGGTGCCAAACAGGGCCTGAATGGTCACCATGGTGGCCGATGAGAGAGAATTGACCAGAAAGGTGGAAACCGTGGCCACTGCCTGACCGGCCCGCTCGATGAGAATGTCGCGGTAGGGCATGATTTCCTTATAAAATGGCAGCCCGTCAAGATACTCGGTCAGGGTTGATGGTTCGTTGATAAAGGCCTGCACGAAGGGGGTGACCGATTGACCGACAGTTACCGCCTGGGCGGCGACGATGCCGACCAAAACGGACAGCGGTGCCAGTATTAGAAAAACGATGCCGATGATGGTGATCACTGAAGCTAGATGTTTGTGGCCGCGAAGCTTGCCGGTAAGCCAGCGGTGGAAGGGACTGAGCATGGCCGAAAATATGCCGGCCATGAACATGGGCATCAGGAACTGGTGAATCATGGCCAGAAACAGCAGCGAAATTATCAGTACCAGCGTCAGCAGTACCAGGTTGTTTAAGGTTTCTCCCTTCATAATGTGCTCCCCGTCAAGCCAATGGTTCGAAGCGATTGGTCCGCTGATTTTTCTTTACCTTGTCGCACTCGAAGACCCTGCCGCTCATGGCAACATAAACGCCGCTGTCCAGCGTCTGTATTGCGGTCAGACCGCAGCCGATATTAAAGAGTGCGTCGCTGGTCTTGAATAGTGCGGGCTGCAGAGCCCCGGTGAGAACAATGGTTTTGCCGGTTATCGACTGAAGACTGATCCCGGTCTCGACCATGGTGTCGGTCCCGTGGGTAATGAGGATACGCGTCTCTTCACTGTCGGCGACATGATCGTAGAGCAACTGCCGGTCTGCATCGGTGAGATCGAGGCTGTCCTTTCTCAGAACCGGGACAATGCGATAGATGATCGACAGGTTGAGTTCGGCGAGCAGGGTGGAGATGTTAGGCGGCCCAACCTCGTAGGCGCTTTTGGCGTCGAAGTAGACTTTATCGATGGTCCCGCCGGTGGTCAGGATGAGAATGGTATCCATAAGGGGTATGCTACCTGCTTGGTTTACGGGGTAAGGAAGCCTGTGGTAAACAATTGTTCCCGGTCTTCAATAGTGGTACTATTGGTATCTGCTGTAATTTGCGACATAGGCCAGGAGGATGGGGACACAATAAGTATTGTGTCCCCTCTGGTGTCGCTTTACGTCAACCAGTACCATTAAAAACAACTCATAACAAGGTGGATTTCATCATGAATGTCGTGGCGTTTTGTGCAAGTGCCAGAAGGAACGGAAACACCAAATTGCTGCTGGAAACGGTACTTGAACCGCTGCAAGAGGCGGGAGCCGAGACCGAGCTGGTAGAGCTGGCCGGCAGCAATCTCAAGGGCTGCAAGGCCTGCTTTGTCTGCATCAAGAAAAAAGACGGCAGCTGTGCCATCAAGGATGACATGCTCAATGAGTGCGTCGAGAAGATGGCCAAAGCCGATGCCATCATCCTCGGCTCTCCGACTTACTTTGCCGATGTCTCGACCGAAATGAAAGCCTTGATCGATCGCAGCGGCATGGTCGGTCGGGCCAACGGAGATCTCTACAAGCGCAAGCTCGGGGCTGCCGTGGTTGCCGTTCGCCGGGCCGGTTCCATTCATGCCTTCGATACGATGAATCACTTTTTTCAGATAAGCCAGATGATTATCGTCGGTTCCAGCTACTGGAATATCGGAATCGGCAGAGAAAAGGGCGAGGTAGCCTCGGATGAGGAGGGGATGAAGACCATGCGGCAGCTCGGCGAAAATATGAGTTGGCTGCTCCAGAAGATCAGCGATTGAAGACTAGAGGCTGACAGTGAGTTCTAAAAGCTCCGGCGTGGATATTCTTGTGGTCGATGACGAACAGGTGCACCGCTATATGCTCTGCACCATGTTCAAGGAGTGGGGCTATAACTGCATCGAAGCCGATGATGGAGATACCGCTGTCAGTGTGATCGAGAGGCGCGATTTCGATGCGGTTCTGATGGACGTCAAGATGGCGCGCATGAGCGGGCTGGAAGCGTTTGCCCGCATCAACGAACTAAAACCGGCTTTGCCGGTGATTATCATGACCGCTTATTCCTCGGTGGATGACGCCGTTGATCTGATCAAGCGCGGGGCCCATGATTATCTGACCAAACCGCTTGATTTCGAGCGTCTCAAGCTGACCCTGATGCGGGCCCTGGATCATCACCGGGTGGAGGAGCGAAAAAGAGAACCCAGGCCCGAGCCGGGCCGACTCGACACTCCGATCATCGGCAATTCAGCAGAAATTCTTGAACTGCTCGACATGATCAGCTATGTGGCGCCGACCGAGGCGACGGTGCTGATAACCGGGGAATCCGGCACCGGTAAGGAACTGGTCGCCGAAACCCTGCATCGCAACAGCGACAGAACCGCCCAGCCCTTCGTTAAGGTCAACTGTGCGGCGCTGGCTGAAAACCTTCTGGAATCGGAGCTCTTCGGCCACGAAAAGGGAGCCTTTACCGGGGCCGACCGGCAGCGTGACGGCACCTTTGTGCAGGCCGACGGGGGCACCCTGTTTCTCGACGAGATAGGTGAGACCTCGGCGGCTATGCAGGTCAAGCTGCTCAGGGTGCTGCAGGAGGGCGAATTGCAGCGGGTCGGTGGCAACCAGACTATCTCCGTGGATGTGAGGATTATCGCGGCCACCAACAGGGACCTCGAAGAGGAGGTCGAAAAAGGCAGATTCAGAGAAGATCTTTATTACCGGCTCAATGTGGTAACGCTTGAAGTCCCGCCGCTGCGCGAGCGGCAGGGCGATGTCGAACTTCTGGCCGAGCGTTTCATTGAGCGATTTGCCGAAAAAAACCGGCGCACCGTCGAGTCGGTGAGCAGGGAATGTATGCAGCATCTCACCGCTTACCCGTGGCCCGGCAATGTAAGGGAACTGGAAAACGCCATCGAAAGGGGCGTCATCCTGATGCGTGGCAATCATCTCACCGAAAAAAGTCTGCCGCTGGCCCTACAGAAACATTTTCAGGAAAATCCGCAGGCCGGCGCAGCCAAACCGGCGACACTGCAGGAAGCCGAAAAAGTACTGATCAAACAGACCCTCAAGGAAACCGACGGCAATAAAAGTGAGGCGGCGAGGCGCCTGGGAATCACCCGCAAGACTCTGCAGAATAAATTACAGAAATATAGTGAGTGAACGACCCTGCCAGCAGGGCCGTCTTTTAAGGTGGGTGGCTGATGTCGATTGAAGATTATCTGGCCGGATTGCCTACCCAGCGCCGGAAGCGGGTCGGCCGGCTGCTGGAACTGATCAGCAATATCGCCCCCCAGGCCGAGGCCTCGATGAAGTACAAGATGCCCACTTTTGTGCTCGGGAACGGCTGGATCAGCGTGGGCAACCAGAAGCATTATGTCTCGCTCTATACCTGTTCCTCTGAACATATTGCTTCGTTTTCGAACAAACACCCCAACCAGAAAACCGGTAAAGGTTGCATCAATTTCAAGGACGGCGACGAACTCTGTGAAAAGGACCTGGGACAGGTAATAAGAAGTGCCTTGAAATTGTAGTAATCACAGACTTTTATTTCACTATTTCGACTACCTTTCCTGGGCGACAGGTGGGGCTATCAATCGCAGCCCATTGTGCTTACAATTGATCTGTAAATGCAGATTAAGGCGGTATTTTAGGAGATGAAGATGAAAAAACTGCTGCTTGTATTCACCGCATTACTCTTTCAGGGGTGTTCTGTG
>CAJQNS010000058.1 GCA_905479735.1 uncultured Desulfofustis sp. | reverse complement strand
CTTGTCTCGTTGACCAAAAACAACACACAAGCGACCAAGCGAAATCGCTATTCAGTCCTTGCTTCCTTTTTCAACTTCACTATCAATACCTCTCAGCCTGATCTGCCAAATCCATGTAACTCAGCAGTGATTCGAAAGGTATTCAAACGGCCTCAGCCAAATCAGTGGCAAATAATTGATAAGGACATCATTGATGAAATAATTTTCAGATGTCTCAACATTCGTGACAGGCTGATACTTGAACTGATGGCCAGAGGAGGAATGAGAATAGGGGAGGTACTCAAACTGAGACCACAAGATGTCCAAGATAGGAAATTGATCATCCAGAATCCTAAAAGCGGAAGGCCTGATGAAGTGGTGTACATTCCCCGCAAACTGTTCGAACGGCTGAAGCAGTACGTGAGAGAAAACAACATCCATTCGCTCGAGTCTATATTTTCTCTTTCGTATGTCTCCGCGTGGTCGATGGTGAAAAAGGCCGGAGAACTGGTAGGTATAAAGCTCAGGCCACATGATCTGAGACGGCATGCTGCGACCTATGCTTCAAGGTCGGGTACACCGATCGAAATTGTGAGCAAGGTCATTCTGAGGCACTCTGATTTGTCCACGACCCAGAGGTATCTCGGCTAGGTAAATGACTCTGAAGCAATCAGGTGGATTGAATCACTTCACGGCTAGAATAATCAATTAAGAATTGTTGGCGCTCCTCATAGATTTCATCTGCACACCTCTCTTCAGCGACCAAGTCCAGGCTCGTAACATATCAGGAAAAACATCAACTCCGCTCAGGGACGACCGCGCTTGAGATGCCCTTCCTTCATTCGTGTTAACCTCTCTAACGCTTCCCGCAAAACAGCGACGGCTTCCTGCCTTTCCTCTAGGGTCATCGATCCGACATCTATATCGAGCCGCACATGTTTTAGTTCCGCTCTGATCGGCTGCCACTCGCTGGTCAAGTTTTCATACAGATCGATAACCCTGTGGGTCGAAACTGGCTCAGTAAAACCTTTGGCTTCAATTTGTCCAACCGGTTGGCAATCAATGACGTCTCTGACATGGGCATAAGTTTCATATGAAATAAGAATTTCACTGGGTGGACACGCCTTTTCAAGGCGTGAAGCGAGATTAACTCCGCTTCCAATAATCGTGTAGTCCATCCGGTCCTCACTGCCAAAATTTCCGACGGTACATAGACCTGTGTTGATGCCCATCCGGCACTTGAGTGGTTTTTCAAGCCCCGATTTCATCCAAATTTTTTCCAACTCCTGCATCCGCTGGCGCATGGCAATGGCCATCGTAACGCAGGCAACAGCATCTTGTTTGACACCCCTTGTTTCCGGGTCGCCGAAGAAGATCACAATGGCATCACCGACATATTTATCGATCGTCGCACCATGAACCAGGGCAATCTTGGACATTTCAGTAAGATACTGGTTGAGCAGATGGGTCAGGTCTTCTGATTCCAATCGTTCGGTTGTTTTGGTAAAGTCGATGATATCAGAGAAAAAGACAGTCAGCCGTTTTCGCTTGCTATCCAGCGTTACCTCCTGTTTACCGGAAAAAATCGAGTCGTACACCTGCGGTGAGAGGTATTTAGCCAGCTGATTGGACAATTGCTCCAAAGCATTGGACTTTCTGGTAAGCTCTTCTTCCCGCTGTTTAAGGTCGGTAATGTCCGAATAAATAGCCACCGTACCGCCATCACCGGTCCTCCGCTCGGTTATCAAAATCCACTGCCCGCTGCTGCGCTGCTGGATTCTGGGTTCACCTGGGTCCTGATGCAAGGCCATGCGCTCTACCACCCACTCCTTGACCCGGCCCTGCGCTTCGACGATGTGCCCCTTTTCAGCAGCAGCTCTGACGATTGTCTCAAATTTGGTCCCCTGGTGGATCTCGAACTCAGAATCCTGGTGTAGCAATTCGCGGTATCTGGTGTTGCAAATAACCAGCCGATCCTCTTCGTCGAAAAAGACAAAGCCTTCAGATGAATTTTCAATGGCATCCACAAGTCTTCGACGTGCCTTCTCGATGTCGCGCAGATTGTTCTCTTCAACCTCAATGGCAGTGTCACGGAATATAACCAGGGCCTCGGCCATTTGTCCAATTTCATCTCTGCTGCTGGGTTCAGGCAGAGGAGTTCTGAGGTTGCCACCGGCTATGGCGAGCATGCTGGAGCTTAGTGCGGTTAATCGGGTTATCAAATTACGGCCAACATACAGCCAGACGATCAAAATTGAACTGACCAGACTCATCAAGACGATCACAAAAAGTATGAGCGTTATTTTCCTCTGGACATCATGTGACTGCATTGTTGCATCGGAAATGTCCCGTTGACTATCTTTTACGATAATCCCCACAACTTTGGTCAATTCGTCTGATAGGGATATGTTCTGTGATTTTACCCCTTCGCCTCTACTGATAAGAGCAATTTCGTGTGCCCTCAGTGACGGCATGTTTTCTTCCCCTTGATCGTACAATTTGAATCTCTCAATTTCTGCCTTTATGAGATCACTAAGCTGAGGTTGAACAGCAGCTGAAAGTGCTGAGAGTGACTCGAGTGACCACTGTATACGGAGTTCATATAAGTCAATATCCTCTTGTGTCTCTGCGACCGTTATATCAAAAAGTATAAAGTAGATTTCAGTTATGCTCTGTAGGGTTTTCTGCAATGAAGTATAAAGAGTCAAAGATTTAATTAATTCCTTCTCGGACACTGATCGACTTTCCAAAGAAATCGTGTCATCCTTGATTGCAGAATGCAACCGCTGGACATTGTTGTCCACACTTGTAATCCAATTATCCAATACTATTAATATTCCCTCTTGTGATTTGTGCATCTCATCAAGAATCAATTGCTTGCCTTCTGCCAGCTCGATTCGTTCGCCAACAAGTTTATACAAAGTGAACAAATTCGCGCGTAGAAGTTCTAAACGATTCTGCAACAGGTTCAGGGTATCGGAAGCGAAACCTTGGCTATCAGGAAGCAACAGCAACCTATCAATAGCCTCAATCTCTAAACTTATCCTCTCCCAACTATGAGAACGTTCGTGTGGTGATGTGGCTGAAAGTAATGCAGGTGTTTTCGCTACACTTCTTTCGACCCGGTAAGAAAGCTCCTGGGCAGCAAGTGCTATCGGCATTCGCTGTTCAGTAATCCTGTCGATGAGTGTCTGGATAACGAGAAAGCTGTAGATTGCAGCACCGGTCGTAAGGACTGCAAAGCCAGTAATGCCTATAAATGAAAGAAGAAGGTTTCCACGGACGCCAATGTTCTTGAACATATGAGCTGATAAGCTTGAAGGTCTCCCGGCTAAAAATCTATTTTACCTGGAAAATAATGCATGTAAGCACGCTTGAAATCAGCCGTGTTTATAAGGTCGTAGAATGCAACCCGCTCGATCCATTCTTTCTGGCTGTCAACGACTTTTTTGAAGAACGGATCTTTCATTAAGTCAACGAGGACCTTGTCCCATGATTTGAGCTGTTCGTCCATTATCGACTGCGGTGTTCGATAGACATTAACACCGTCTTCTTTAATCAATAATTCAAGATCTTTGGAGTGACGCTCCAGCGCCAGTGAATAATTAGAGATGTTGACTGCATCGGCGGCATACTCAAGAATCGCCTGATGTTCCTTGGGGAGGGACTCAAACACATCTTTATTGAAAATTATCTCGAAAAACTCTGCAGCCTGATGATAACTTCCCATCATGTAGAACTTGGATACTTTTTGTGCCCCGAACTGCCGGTCAGAGGTTGGATTTGCGTACTCAAAAGCATCTATTGCACCTCGCTCGAAAGCGGGAATGATCCCATCACCGGGTAGTTGAAGTACCTCTAGACCCATTTCCTGCATTACATCAGCGGCCAAGCCGACTGTACGGTATTTAAGATTCTTTAACTGTTCGGTATTCTTTATCTCTTCTTTGAACCAGCCAAGGGGCTGTGTAGGAAACGGATAGGTAAAAAAACCAACAAGATTCAGTTTAAGAATATCCTGCACAAGCTCCCGATATAACTCTTTACCGCCGCCCCTATGAATCCACGCCAGAAGTTGTTGGGCGTTGGCACCGAAAATCGGCCCGGTTCCGAAAAGCGATGCCGCTTTATGTTTGCTGTACCAGTAAGCGGTCACAGTATGAGCTCCATCTAATACACCTTTGTGAACTGCTTCCTGCAATTGAAAGGTTTTGACAACCGCTCCACTGGTGTAAAGGGTAATTTTGATTTTACCCCCAGACATGGCCTCGACCCGATCGACATATTGTCGTGCCATTTCTGTGTAGACGTCGTTTGCCCCGTAAGCAGTTTGCATTTTAAGAGTCGTTGTCTGAGCCTTGGAAATGTGTGGAAATCCCAGAGCTGTGCTTCCCACAGCTGCTACGGCAGCACTTTTTAGCAGACAGCGCCGTCCTGTGTCTATTTCTTCATTGCTTTTGGGAGTTTTTCGGTTACGACGACCCTTGAAAGTAATCATTTGAAAACCCTCTAATTTTATGCTCCACAAATTTTGGGTTCTTTGCGAATCCAGGTTATAGAAGCCATTTCCAGCCTTGTTCATGGATATTATTGCATTGAATTATCTTTCTGATTTGGCGCAAATTATGTTGAACGTAAATACTAAGACTTGAACTCGACCTTATTGATGGAGAGGTATTGGAAGCTAACAAGAATGCGGATTGAATCATGTCATCACCTTTCTTGTTGTAGATCCTAGGTACTGACCTGATTTTACTTAGAACAATAAATAAAAACTAAGCACCAAACCTAACGAGTAAATAGAACAATGTAGTATAAGAGAATGGGAGAGATTTCGTTTAGCAATTTAAATTTGTAAGCAAAACTTATTATCGAAGGTGTTTCCTGATCAGTTGAGAATCGGGACAAATTCTCCTAACGAGAGGGTTCCGCTGGCAAGGTTAGATTTTCAGAAAAATCCGATCTCGAGGGCTATCAGGAATAAGATTAAGCCTGCTCAAACGAAGGCCAACATGGGTTGCCAGAGGATCTCTTTTTTTTATAAATATACA
>CAJQNS010000057.1 GCA_905479735.1 uncultured Desulfofustis sp. | reverse complement strand
CATACCAGCGGCCAAGGTAGCGATCGACATTGAATTGCTGAACAGGAGTCACCCCTGGGGGTGTACCTACGCAGCCTATTGTAAGCAGCGGCAGAAGTAGAAGCGCTGGTTTGAGAAGTTGTTTTAAGTTCAAGATCACCCCAACTGCAATTGTTACCTGCGGTTAGACCATCAGTTGATCGATAATTCTCTGCCGCCAAGCAGTGACAGCGCTTTCTGCACTCTGAAGGTGACCAGGTACCGGCGTTCTCCATCGTCAGACGGTTGCTCTCTTCTTGAAAGCCTGTTGATCTCCTCTGGGTCGTCGGTTTCTTCAATCATGTCGAGGTGCAACCTCATACCCCTGGACTTCACTCCTTCTTCCAGAAAGAGATAGTGAGCCCGCCTGTTCTGCTTGATATTGGCCCTGCTGAGCCGTTCTCTCATGATGAAGGCAACTTTGTCCGGTGCAACCACATGAGGTCTGGCGTAGACTGCAGCGTTGACCTCTCCGTCGCTACTGGCTGTGGAGAGGATACCAACTCCTCTGTTATTTTCAAGGTATTCGGAAATTTTCATTTTAGATCCCATGGTTTGGCAGGTATCTGATCAATCGTGACAATCCGATATCAGCCTTTGTAATTACCACCTTTCGGTGCCGACAATCTGATTTACATCTGAGCAGCGCTTTTTTTCTTCCTGGCTGAGCTGCTCGAAAGACTTGTTGATTGCCAGATCGTTTAAACTGCAGACATACTCTTTTCCCCGTTTATCTTTTACCCATATCAATTGTTCATAACCGCTCTTCATGACGTAGATCCTTTAGTTGTTTTTGCGTCTTGGATGCCTGAGCATCGTGTACATGAACAGTAAGACCAAATTACCACTGTTCAATGGTAGCAAATAGATAGATCATTGATAGCATTTGCCATCAAAATCACAGGGAGCAATTGCTCAATTCTGATAATTGCTCGATTCCTTGACCACGGTGCGGGCAAGATTGGAGAAGACCAGGTAATGCAGAGGCAGGACGCTGTACCAATAGAGTCTGCCGAGCACACCATGGGGTATGAAATGGGCTGTTTGTACCAGTTGCTCAGGCTGTACGTCGAACTCAAGCCAGGCCTGGCCCGGAACCTTCATCTGGGCATAAAGGAGCAGCCGCTTTCCTGGCTTGATATCGACGACTTTCCAGAAATCGAGGGCATCGCCAACCCTGAGTTCTGAGGTGTCCCGTCGCCCTCGGGAAAGACCGTAACCGCCGGATAATTTGTCCAGAGCACCTCGGAGCCGCCAAAGAAAGTTGTATCTGAACCAGCCATTGCGCCCTCCCAGTGCGCATACTGATCGATAAACCGCATTCTGGCTTTCCTGGTTCTCGTAGGGGACAATTCGGGTGTCCCTGAGCACGGCTCCGGCGGGGTCATCGAAGTCTTTTATGTCGCAGGCCTTTTCACTGCTGCTGTCACACCAGCGGCTGAGTATCTGGTTCTGCTCAAGTTCATGCATGGCCTGGGCCACACTTTCGGTGTAGGACAGCGGCTCGATTTCCGGGAAAAACATTCTGGCATGGTCATTTTCTTTTACCGTTTCGCTCTTCAAGCCTTCCACGAGCGAGGCCGCGACCCGGTATGGCACGGAGGTGAATAGTATAAGCCAGTATGAAGAGATTCTCGGGGAGAGGACCGGAACCGCTACCAGATAGCGGCGCAGCCCCATTACTCCGGCCGCCTGGGTGATCATATCCTGAAAGGTGATTTTTCCGGAGCCAATATCGACGACAAGGTTTTCCTCAGTTTGCAGTTCGACGGATTGCTCCAGATAGGAAATTACATCATCTATGCCGATCGCTTCAGTCCTGGAACGCACCCAGCGCGGAGTGAGCATGAAGGGAAGTTTATGGCAGAGGTTTCGAACTATTTCGAAGCTGGCACTGCCGGAACCGACGATCACCCCGGCCCGAAACCAGATGGTGGAAATCTTGTCAGGTTCTGCAGAAAGGGTTTCTCCTGTCTCGATTCTGCTAAGCAGGTGCTTGCTGGCACTGCTCCGGTTGCCCAGTCCACCGAGGTAGACTATCCTCCTTACACCTGCAGCGATAGCTGCCCGGCGAAAATTTTCCGCGCTCTCCAGATCCAGTTTTCGGTAGTCCTCATCGGAGCCCATCGAATGGATAAGATAGAAGGCGGTATCTACATCTTTTAGAGCCTCGGCGAGAGTGTCCGGCTCAAAGGTTGTCCCTTCGAAGACTTCCACCGATTCAGCGGTAGCGGCCTGGACTTTACGACGATTTCTAACGAATAGGCGCAATGAGTAACGGTTACCGGCGAGCAGGTGATGGGTGAGCCTCCGGCCGATATATCCGGTTGCCCCGGTAATGAGGACGATGGGTTTTGATTGCTGCTCAGACATAGTGCCTACCCTTATTGCTGATAATTAAACAAAGCAGCCTGGCTGATTCCTTTTCCAGCATCGGGCTGCAGTTCTCTTTGTCTTCCGCCTGGCTGAGCTGTTCTTCAGAGCTTACCTTGCAGGGCCGAAAAAGTACCTGCTTTTTTCATCGCCCGATGATGCTTGCTGCCCCCGGCATCTCTTGGGGCAATTCCGTTGGCGATTGCCATGGCAATCGGCCAGAAAAGGGCCCATACGATCGCCAGCAGCGCCACTGAAGTGAACAGAGTTGTATTGAAAAAGGCCGATCCGGCCTTCACTCCGGCCCAATAGGCCAGTGGGCCGCCTATGGCGGCAAACAGCGAGCTCAGAAGCGGCCTTTCTTTGAGCCAGCGGAGGCTGTGATTGGGCAGAATGGCAAGGGCCAGCCAGATCACCGCCAGCCAGAACGGGATTGGTACTCCGTCGACACGATAGGAAATCAGGCCGGCATAGCTGATCGCCCCGTCAATGGCCAGACCGGCCAAAAGCAGTATGAGCATCATCTGCAGGTCGGCTTTGCGAAGTGGTGACCAGAGCAGATGACCGATAAGCAGTACAAGAGAAAAAAAGGCGCCGGCATCGCCCTTGAACACGCAAAGAAACCAGACGATCTGATATATAAGTACATTAATGGCAAGAGCCATTTAGTTAATCTCCGACCTGAACTCCGGCTTGGTTGCCACCAGGTGCACGAGGCTTATTGAACGCTCCCTGAAACCGCCCTCGCAATAGGCCAGATAGAAATTCCAAAGCCTCCTGAAACGGTCGTCGTACCCTTTGATCTCAAGGCTCTCAAAGGCCTCGTTAAAAGCGATTCGCCAGTCATTCAGGGTTCTTGCGTAGTCGATACCGAAATCTTCAAGCCCCCTTACCACCATATCGGTTTTTCGGGCAATCAGATCGAGCATCACCTTGTTGGCCACCAGGCAGCCGCCAGGAAAAACGTGACGCTGAATGAAATCGACTTCTTTGATGTACTTGTCATAGTTCTGGTCGCTGATAGTAATTGCCTGGATTACCATCCTTCCGTCTTTGTTCAGGAGATTGCTGCATTTGGTAAAATATCCCGGCAGATATTCATGGCCAACCGCCTCGATCATCTCGATACTGACCAATTTGTCGAACTTGCCGTCAAGATCCCGGTAATCCTTCTGCAGCAGGGTGATTTTGTCACTGAGCCCAGCCTCTTCGACCCTTCGTTTGGCCTCCTGATACTGGGCCTCGGAAATGGTGGTGGTGGTCACTCTGCAGCCGTAATTGGCTGCCGCGTAAATGGCAAATCCACCCCAGCCCGAGCCGATCTCGATGACATTGTCGTCTGCTTTGAGATCAAGTTTTCTACAGATTATTTCAAGCTTGTGGGCGGCAGCTTGCTCAACATCGCTTGTCTTGTCCGGGTAGATTGCCGATGAGTACATCATCCTGCTGTCGAGAAAGGCGCCATAGAGGTCATTACCCAG
>CAJQNS010000056.1 GCA_905479735.1 uncultured Desulfofustis sp. | reverse complement strand
GAACTCTCGGGCTGGTCGGTCAAAAATGCTATTAATCGTGAGGTGACCGAGGTTATCCCGAAGGCGGGCTGCCAACACCTGCTCCAAACGGGCCGACCCGAGCTCGGAGCAGTCCTCGAAATCGGCAGTGTCAAGGTCGTCGCCAACCGGGTACCGATTATCGTAGACGGTAAGATCGAAGGGGTCGTTACCACATTCCAGAAACTCGACGTCCTCCAGAAGATCGAGAGCAATGTCAGGCGAAAGCTTTCAGACAAGGGTCTTTCAGCCCGCTTCCGGTTTGAGGATATCCTCGGTAAGAGCGAGCCGCTGCAGACTACCATACGGCTGGCCAGTGAATACGCCACCATAGATTCGACCATCCTCATCCACGGGCGGACCGGTACCGGCAAGGAGGTCTTTGCCCATGCCATACACAATGCCAGCCGGCGGCAAGGTGAACCCTTTGTGGCGATAAATTGTGCTGCCCTGCCGGAGTCGATCCTGGAGAGTGAACTGTTCGGTTATGTCGAAGGCGCCTTCACCGGAGCTCGCAAGAGTGGCAAAGCCGGTGTTTTCGAAATGGCCCACGGCGGCACGCTGCTGCTCGATGAGGTCGGCGAGATGCCGCCAATGATTCAATCACGGTTCCTGCGAGCAATTGAACAGCGTGAAATCATGAGACTCGGAGACAGCCGGATCATCCCTATCAACGTAAGGCTTATCGCTGCCACCCATAGAAACCTCAGGGAGATGGTTGCTCGGGGACAGTTCAGAGAAGACCTCTACTATCGCCTCAATGTGCTCTCGCTGCCGATTCCTACATTACAGGAAAGGGGGCATGATGTTCTTGTCATTGCTGACAAATTCTTGCGAGAATTTTACGATATGCAAGGCAAATCTTACGGGATATTCTCCGATGAATCGGCCCGTCTACTGCTCGACTATGGTTGGCCGGGCAACATCAGACAGCTCAGAAACGCTATGGAGCGGTTGTCGGTGATGACGGCCGGCGGTCTCATTGAAGCCCAGGAGGTAACAAGGGCCCTGCAACTCCAGGAATTCGGCACCTCGGATAGGGGCGGTGGGGGTGCTCGTTCTGCCCCAGAAACTCAGGGGCAGCATGACTCTCTAACGAGCCTTCCATCGCCTCCAGGAGCAGAAGGGCCAAAGTTCGGTGTAGAGAGGGCGGCCTACGAAAAAGAGCTGATCGACGCCGCCCTGCGAGAGTGCGATGGGTCGAAAAGCCGGGCCGCGAAGATGCTCGGTATCAGCCGGACGACACTGTGGCGTAAGCTCCAGCGATGTAACGACATTTGATACCTTTATACAGTTCGGTATGTGTTTCGTTACGTTTCGTGCGTGGAACGTTTGCCTGTTAAGCGTTTCTTTTTTGAAACGATAGCGAAACGTTTTTTGTACGAATTGTTTTCAATATATGGTCAAATAGTTACGAGACGTTCACCATTCCCGCTCGAGAGAAGCATTCCCGATCTGGATAGATAAATATTCCTCTGCGGCTTTTTTCGGCGCATCTCTTGCAAATGAAATGGTTGAGAATGAGGTGATCGCTGTTCCTGCAATGTGACCCTCAAATATATGTCCGATAACAGAGCACCACTTCTACATCATCGATGTGCGGATAGGTTACTGTGGAGTGTAGTTTCTCAATTCGTAACTTCCGCCGGGGAGTGGAGTCTGGCAAGTTGAACTTGTGTGGGATGGATAGGGTTTTGCCGAGGGGCAGGCCTTTCAACAAACCTAATACAAAAAGGAGAGTGCACTATGAAGAAACTAACCACCTTTTTATTGATGGCAGCATTTATCACCTTTGGTCTTCTGACCACCCAGGGGGAAGCCCGAGCCAAGGCCATTGAGCTCAAGTTCGGCCATGTCGGTGCGCCAGGCTCACTTTTTCTTGCCTGTGCCGATGAATTTGCCAAGCGTGCCAATGCCAAGCTCGGTGACCAAGCAAAAGTTGTCACCTTTGGCTCCAGTCAGCTTGGAAAGGATCAGGAATTACTGAAGAAACTGAAACTTGGAACGATTGCTTTTGCTCTTCCTTCAACCGTCATGTCATCGGTTGTCGATGAGTTCGGAGTTTTTGAGATGCCTTACCTGGTGCTTGACCGCAATCATATGCGAAAAATCCGGGACGAGGTCTTCTGGTCGATGATCGCTCCGAAAGTAGAGGCAGAGGGGTATGAAGTTGTTGCTGTATGGGAGAATGGTTTCAGGAATATCACCAACAATGTCAGACCGATTAACACTCCTGCCGATCTCCAGGGCGTCAAGCTTCGGACACCCAAAGGTGAGTGGCGCGTCAAAATGTTCAAGGCATATGGCGCCAATCCAACTCCAATGGCTCTTTCAGAAGTATTTGTGGCCTTGCAGACCGGGGTTATTGATGGACAGGAAAATCCGTTCACTCAGATCTTCAGCCAGAAATTCCATGAAGTTCAGAAATATCTCTCTCTGAGTGGTCATGTCTACACCCCGGCCTACCTGCTCACTGGCAAGAAGACCTGGGATAGCCTGCCGGCCGATGTCCAGAAAATCCTGAAAGATGAAGCCGTGGGTATGCAGGAGTGGGTTTATGAGACCGCTGAGAAAATGGAAACAGACCTTCTCAATAAAATGAAGGACTCGGTGGAAATCAACGAAGTCGACAAGCAGGC
>CAJQNS010000055.1 GCA_905479735.1 uncultured Desulfofustis sp. | reverse complement strand
CGACACCCGAGGTTTAGGTGAAGCAGAGTACAATCCGAGTGAAGATTTAGCCTGGTGTGCCAACCAGGCGCATTTGTTGATAGTTGTGATGCGGGCTTTGGATATGAACCAAGCGGAAGTGGTTGCGGCTGTTTTTACTATTCATAAGCAACATCCGGATTGGCCTATTATTGTGGTACAAACTACTTTGCACGAGGGATATCCCTCCGCTGATTCTGAACACATTCAACCCTATCCTTATCAACAAGCACCGTTTGCGCCGCAGGTACCGCATGCCTTAGCACAAGCTTTGCTGCATCAACGCGACTGGTTCAAATCATTGTCAGTTCATTTTGTGCCCATTGACTTCACTCTGCCCGAGGATGGCTACGAGCCTAATGATTATGGTTTAAATGCCTTATGGGACACCATGGAAACTGTGTTGCCGCTAGGTATGATAGGCTTATTGCGGGGTACTGAGCAACACAAGGAATTGCTGGATTTTCACGCCCAACAAGCCCACCCGCATATCATTGGTTACGCCCTTCTTAATATTGGGATGGGGGCGATACCGCTGGCTGGACTACCCTTGGTGCTGGCAGTGCAAGCCAAATTATTCCACAGTATTGCATCAATTTATGGCCTGGAACTGACCGGTACTCTTTATGCAGAATTTGCTGCGTTAATGGGCACAAGTGTAGGAATAGGGCTATTAGGGCGAGAACTGTTCAAACTTGTCCCAGTGTATGGTTGGGCGGTGGCGGGTGCTGGTTCGGGAGCAATGACGTATGCACTCGGCAAGGTTTTTTGCGTTTATTTATATGGTGTTAAACGTGGTGCAATGCCAGATCAGGCCAACTTGAGACAAGCCTACAAGGAAGCGTTTAACACAGCACGTCAACATCTCAGCAACAAGGGCTAAGGCTATGCCAGTACCTGTAACACGCTATACAATCATAGTCTCCGGAGTGTTTTTGCTGCCTTGGCTGGCATTGCTCGCTTTAGGCGCTTACTGGCTATGGCAGCACGATTGGCTTTATCGGGGCTTGGCAATTTTGTCGGCTAATTTTGCGCTGACGTATTGCTTATTGTACTGGCGAAGGCAAAGGGCTAAGCCAGTGTTCGTAGATACCTTCGTAATTGAGCCCAACCCGAATTGGCCGGACAATGCCCAGCCGATTTGGCTGGAACTTGAGCCATTAGCCGAGCGCTGGGAAAAAGAAACCAAGGTATTGACCGACGCCAGCAAGTTCTGGCAACTGACAAATGAAGTATTGACGGTGGTTGCAAGACACTTCCATGCTGATTCAAAGCGTCCTCTTCTAGAGTTCCCACTACCGTATTTGCTTAAGTTGATTACGCTGGTTTGTAACGATATTCAGCATGAAGTACTCGATAAAATTCCAGGTAGTCATGCGGTTCGGGTTGGTGATTTTTTGCGTGCCAAACAATCTCTTGATTATCTCTATAACCTCAAATCCGTTTTCAATGTTGGGCATTGGCTAATTAATTGGCCTGGTGCTGCGATGACACATGCTCGCGGCTTATTATTCAGCAAAGGAATGTATACCGTCACCTCTGAAATATCGAATCGTCTGATTAACGCCTACATAAAAAAGCTCGCCTATTACGCGATAGAACTCTACAGTGGCCAATTAACCCTGGATGATATTGTCCCCACTGCGCGCTTAAGCTCCGCCTCAAAAAAAGATACAGCCAAAAGCCTGGCTCGAGACCAATCCATTGAGCCGCTTCGATTCCTGCTTTTAGGCCAAGTCAGTAGCGGCAAGTCCAGCTTGATTAACGCTTTGTTTGGGGAAGTAAAGTCTGCGTCGGGAATCCTCCCCACGACCTCTGGTATAACACCTTACGTACTAGAACGTGATGGTCTGCAACAAGCGATCATATTAGATAGTGCAGGTTATGGAGGTATTTCGCAGGACCAGAGGCGCGCTGCACTTAAAGGGGAATGGAAAAATATAGATGTCATTATAGTTGTTTGTAATGCAACCCAGGCTGCCCGCCATGAGGACGCACAACAATTGCAAGTTGTTCGTCATTACTTCCAGCAAGAATGTCAAGACCAAACCTTACCTGTGATCATTGCGGTGGCTACGCATATCGACCGCTTACGGCCTCTACGTGAATGGAATCCGCCTTATCAAATCTTACAACCGGATAATGCCAAAGCACGCAATATCCGGGAGGCTTGCCTGGCAATATCCAAAGAGTTGAGCTTGCCAACAGAATGCATCGTCCCGGTGTGCCTTGCCCCTGAGAAAATTGCTTATAATATCGAGGAAGGCCTACTACCATTGATCCACGAACATCTTAATGCTGCACAACGGGTACGCTATTTACGTTGTTTACGCGAGCAACAGGCTGAAAGTTATTGGCGGCACTGGCGCAAGCAAGCAGTAAGAGCAGGGCAAATACTTCTTGAAAAGGTCTAAGTGGCAACATAGAACACTGGCAGGTATGGGAAGGTGCTTTTTAGAAGGATCATGTCGTGAATAATGACGATGGAATTGGCAGCCTCTAAGCCAGGGTGTCGTGGAGGGAGTCATTAGAGCACCAGACGACAGGTAAAGTTGAAAAGGATTCGAGCAAGATAGTCCATGACATTTGAACATCAGTTAAAGCAGCACTTCGGTTTTGATGTCTTCAAAGAGGGTCAAGAAGAGGTCGTGCGAAGCATCATGGAAGGGCAGTCGGCCGTGGCGATATTTCCCACGGGTGCCGGCAAATCGCTCTGTTATCAGTTGCCGGCAGTGCTGCTGCCGCGCATGACACTGGTAGTTTCGCCTCTGCTATCCCTGATGAAGGACCAGTTGGATTTTCTTAAAGCAAAAAATATTGAGGCGGCCCGGCTGGACTCGACTTTATCCCGAGACGAGTATGCGCAGATCATCGAGGATGCCAAAAGCGACAAATTAAAAATCTTGATGATCTCTGTAGAACGGTTCAAAAACGAACGGTTTCGGCACCACATCCATCAGATGCGCATTGGCTTGCTTGTAGTGGACGAAGCACATTGTATTTCCGAGTGGGGTCACAATTTTCGGCCTGAATATCTCAAATTGCCTGAGTATAAGAAGGAGTTCGGTATTGCCAATGTTTTGTTGCTTACAGCGACTGCCACGAAAGAAGTCCAAGCGGACATGTGTGAAAAATTCGGGGTGCCGGCTGAGAATGTGGTTTCGACAGGGTTTTACCGAAATAATCTGTTCTTAAAAGTAACCCCGACGCGAGAATCTGAAAAGCTTGCGCAGCTCAATGCACGGATTAATGAAGATGTGTGTGCGCCAACCATCGTCTATGTAACCCGGCAGCAAACTGCCGAGGACGTCTCAGAATATTTGGCCAACAGGCAGGTGAGGGCGGCTGCCTACCATGCGGGAATGCCTAGTGATGACCGCGAGCATGTGCAGAATATGTTCATGGCGGGAGATCTACACTGTGTGGTGGCGACCATAGCTTTTGGGATGGGCATAGATAAGGACGACATCAGGCGCGTGTTCCATTACGATTTACCGAAATCAATTGAGGGGTACAGCCAGGAGATAGGCCGTGCCGGCAGAGATGGGGAGCTCGCCTTGTGCGAAGTGCTTGCGAACCGCGATGGTATGCATGTGCTTGAGAATTTCGTTCATGGGGACACCCCGACGAAAAAGGCGATTTGTAATCTACTTGGGGAAATTAAACTTCAGGAAGGCGAGCAATGGCATGTGAGGTTGACTAGCCTTAGCCGTCGCCTTGACATCAGGACTCTTCCGTTTAAAACCTTGCTTATCTACCTCGACCAAGAGGGCATCATCCGGCCGAAATATTCCTATTTCGACTCTTATTATTTTACCTACAACCATGACAAGGAACAGATCATTGAGCAATTTGACGGAGAGCGGCAAACGTTCGTCAACGCGATTTTTGATCACTGTAATTCAAAGCGGCTCTGGACCTACATCGACGTAAACGGGATAGTTAAGAACTACGCGTGCGACCGCCATCGGGTCATTGCAGCGATCGAGTACTTCAACCAGCAAGGCTGGCTCGACCTGCAGTCAAAACAGGCGGTAGAAGTATATGACGTATTGGACAAATCATTTGAAGTGCAGGAGTTAGGAGGAAAAATATTTAATAAATTTAGTGACAAGGAACGCCATGAGATAGCAAGGATTCATGCTTTGCTCGATCTCTTTGAAAGCGATACCTGTTTAAATAATCGTCTGGCAGCTTATTTTGGGGAGCTACGTCGGGAAGCATCGTGCGGTCACTGTTCAGTATGCACCTCAGGCAAGGCTGATATAATACACACAACCACCCTCACTTCGCTTGATGAGTTAGACCCACAAGAACTGGTCGCCAGTTTTAGGGATGAAGCGGGCGACCAGTGGTCGCCCATAAATGCTGCCAAGTTTCTGTGCGGTATTTTCACCCCGGGGCTTACGGGCATCAAAGTGAAGGACATCGACAACCACGGAATCCTCGAACAGTATCCGTTTGTGAGCGTGCTGAAATGGCTGGAATCGTCGCTAAGTGAGTAGGAGAAACTTGCTTTCTATTTTCTGTAGTTCCGCACGTTGTGAATCATCTCACGTATACATTCAGGAAGCTTCGCCTCTTGCTCGACTGCAGACTTTACCTGCGGCTGTAGCGTATCGGTGATTTTGCTTTCCATCCAATCGAAACATTCTTTTGCTGTGTGCACGTTTCCTTTAAGGGTTCCACGGTGTGTGAATTGTACGTCGTCAAAGCAATTGAGACAAATGAGCGTATAAATCAAGAGACACCATCCTCGACGGGTTTCTCACCAACGATCCAAGAGCGTCGTGTGCCAAGGCTCCTTGCTTGGCACACGACGTAGTCTCGTTTCCAACTCCTCATACTCAATTTGCCCATTTCGGCAGTGGCGAAACCTGTATAATACCATTCGCCCGCAGAGCTCATTAAACTGCCAACCACCAGCACCGCAAGCGCTGCTGGTGAACCATACAGAATCAGCTCAGGGGAATAGCTCACCTGTCCTGATTCACTAACTTAAGGGTGGACCGTTTAGCTGGGGCAGGTCAGTAATTAGAATTTTAGGTATCTGGAATCGCCCAATCGTAATGAATATAAGTGACAGACTGTTGGCTTAACACCGTAATTAAAATCCCACTATTATCACTTTCTTGGTATCTTGCTAGTATGACTGAAGGCCACCCTGAATCCAATAAGGTTAATCAATGATAGATCAACACAGATATGGCACTCAGTGAGTTTGAAATAAAACGAATTGAAAAACTTGTCGGCCGGTATGTAGAGGATCATCGGCCGAAACCGTCCATAAGGTCAAAACTCGATCTGGCATTCAGAATCGACAACCAAAGTTTTGTCATCTACGAAATCCGGCCTCAGTGGGATAACCCTGAAAACAAGCTGGAACAGCCTGTTGCCAAAGCCACCTATGTTAAATCTCAAAAGTTATGGAAGCTCTACTGGATGCGGGCAGATCTGAAATGGCACAGCTACCCGCCACTTCCTGAATGCACGTCGCTGGAAACTATCCTTGAGGAAATAGAGCGCGATCCTCATGCATGTTTTTATGGATGAGAGAAAAATGGGGTCTGCCCCCAATTTACAATTCAAAACAGCGTTTAATTCCAGGTGAGTTGCGAATTAAAAAAGTGAGTTGGCAAGGCGTGAGGAAGCAAGCGATCTGTCTGGCCAGGAGCGAGCAGAACATCTACAGGGAATACTGGGAAGTATAGATCAGACCTTTGATGGCGAAGACCTTTATCCGAGTGTGGAGGAAAAGGCAGCGCATCTATTTTATTTCGTGATAAAAGACCATCCTTTCGCAGATGGCAATAAACGCATTGGGGCTTTTGTTTTTTTAGAACACAAATCCTTCCGGCAATTCCTTTACCTTCCTCTCTCTGATTGGGTTCTCAGTATTGCACCTTATAGATGGTAGCATTGCCGAAGATTTGCACTTTTACCAACAATCGTCACCCAAACTGACAACCACTGTCATAATCCCCGTATTTGTGTGCCTAAGTGTCAATTATCTTTGTTGACGTTTAGTTAAGATATCAAAATCTTGCGTCTTTTTCTTTGTTCTGGAACACAATTTGCTTGAAAAAGTACCAAGTAGACAGCTCCTAACAACTAGTGGGGCAGAACATGGAGAAAACACCCAGAATTGGCCATTTGCAGAGGCGCATCCTGCAGGCACTCTACGACCACGCCTACCGCAACAGCGTAGACTGGGTTAGCCGCACAGAATTACTGATGGACCTTGACCTCTGTAGCCCCTCTGGAGAGTCGTCTTTCAGCCGAGCGATCACTCGCCTTAACGACCCAAGCAACTACTGGGGCAGTTTCCCCCCTTATATCGAGATCGGCTACGAGCATGACTACGAGAGTGCCTTTATCAGGGCGGAGCGAGAGCTGACCGAAGAGGACCGTGAGCGACTTTACCGCCTCAAGGTAGATGGTCGCTGCCGGTACTACCGCATCACCAACCACGGCGTTGAGCGCTTCGACAGCCTCTCTATTCGTTCTCGACGCCAGCCTCATTGATCCGAATAATATTGTCCCTAAAAAATAGGGCGGCTGACCCACCAAAGTCGAACCGCCCCTACCACCATTACGAGGAGCTTAGCTCTTTTTTGATGTTATGGTTTGGAATGATGAAATTTGTCGTTTTACCTCCTTACTCTTGCATTTCGGACAAGTAATCTTCTTCTGTATATAATCCGAAATCTTCATTTCCAGAGAAAAATCACGGTCACATTCTTCACATTTATATTCGTATACAGGCATCGGCTACCTCCTTCATTGAAGTTGACCTAGAATAAATTAACCTCGGTGCATTTCTATCTCCTGCCGTCTACGTATCACTATTATTATACCAAATCGATGTAGAAAACAGATCTGCTTTTTGCTAAGAGCAGGCACCGTGCCACGGCAAGCAGTCAACCACCTTGGACATTATTTTGAAGGTAGGCAATGAAAGTTATATTGCCATGAAGAAGCCAATCCAGGTTGCCTTCAGCGTCGCCGAGGGTGTTTCCTGTCAGGGTGCAAGCAAGCACATAAGACTCCGGGCTTAACTTATCCTGGCCAAGGTTAACCTGGCGGTGCTGATGCCAAGCGGTGGACTGACAAGAATAAGGATTGATTCCTGAATTAAGGACAATAAAGATGATCGAATTGGCAGGGTTAACGCAAAGCATCCGCTTACTTTGCTTGATAGTCGTCATTTGATTGGGAGCTCATCATATTTTGGTAGATCGAAGGGCGAAGGCAACCATGAAGCTCTTGAGCCCCAAAAAACATTTTGTTGCGGTTGAATGCCTGGATCTTCATCGAGAGTTCCTGCGGGAACAACAATATT
>CAJQNS010000054.1 GCA_905479735.1 uncultured Desulfofustis sp. | reverse complement strand
AGACCACCCGACCGGAGCTCTGGCGCTCGAAGATCTGCAGAAACATGGGGTAACAGTCCATGATTACTCGAACGATCCTGAGATCTTACCAGTCTTGTCGTCGATCATAATCGATTCCTCCAACGGCAGCCGGTGTGTGGTCTATCGCGACCCCCAAGGCCTCACCCTGGCTCCTGACCAACGCTACAATCATCTCTTAGAGTATTGCCCGGTAATTCTGCTCGACGGTTTTTATCTGGAGCAGGCCATCACTGTCGCCCAAGAAGCGCAGGGGCGCTCGTTCACTGTCCTGGATGGCGGCTCCTGGAAAGAAGGGCTTGAAGACCTGCTGCCTTTCATCGACTATGCTATCTGCTCGGCTGACTTCAGGGCACCGGGCTTCAGGTCAGATGAAGATCTTCTGGGCTTTCTGGAGGATGTCGGGGTAAAAGGTGCGGCAATCAGCCATGGTGCCGAACCGATTATTTACCGGACAGAAGGTAAACAGGGCTGCCTCTGCGTACCTCAGGTGGATGCGGTTGACACTTTGGGTGCCGGAGACATTCTGCACGGAACCTTCTGCCACCATATATTAACCAACCCATTTCCCAAGAGCCTGGAAATGGCTGCCTTAAGCGCGTCTCACTCATGCCTCTCATACGGTACAAGGAAATGGATCTCTCACTATAACAATCAGGATTATGCCAATGAAATCAGATAAGCACAACCCAGCCATCGGTGCCAGCCTGGTTGATGCCGTCAGGAATCCCCTTGAATCTGCCAGCCAGGAAAGCTTTGCCAAGGCACTCGAAATTACCAAGGCCTATGCAAGCTCGGGAGCTTCCACTCACTACAGCGCGGTAACCAGGCTTTTTTTTGATCTTTTCGAGATGTTCGAGACGGGGAAGGATCCCCGAGAAAAATAGGACTCGGCTCTGGACATATTTTTCCGGCAGTAATATTATCGAAGTTTTAAACGCGGCTATTCTCTGAAACCCACGCCGTTCAACCAGCATCAGATACTCGGGAAGCACATTGTGCAATCCACAGGAGAAACAGGTGTCATACTGATCGTTGATGACGATCGACCGGTGCGTGAGGCCTTGAGCGTAGTGGTCTCTTCACTCGGATATACCAGCCTGGTTGCCGCCGGTGGCAGGGAAGCTGCTCATATTCTAAAAAAGACCAGGTGTGATATTGTTCTTTGCGATCTCATAATGCCGCAGATGGATGGTATGACGCTTCTTAAACATATACTCACCTATCATTTCAATACCGATGTGATAATCGCCACCGGCTACAACAACAAGGTCCGATATGCCGATGTGATCCGGGCCGGTGCGATCGATTTTATAAAAAAACCGATCGATCAGGCAGAACTTGAGGCCAAACTCGCCAGAGTGATTCGTGAGAGGCGCTTAATCAGAAATCTCGAAGCCCTGTCAATGAGTGACGGGCTCACTTCTCTACTGAACCGTCGCGCCTATGATCAGCGTTTGCCCCATGAGGTAGAACGAGCCCATCGGCAGGGCTATCAATTATTTCTTGCCCTAATCGATGTCGATAACTTTAAGGCCTATAATGACACCCATGGTCACGACCAGGGCGACAAGATACTGATCACCCTCGGTACGACATTGAACGAATATACCAGAAACAGTGTGGATCTTTGTTTTCGCCTGGGCGGGGACGAATTCGCTGTGCTCTTGCCGCAGACAACCGTCGCCCAGGCAAAAGAAATTATTCAGCGGGTCATGAATAATTTCAGTGAAAGCACTGCCAGTCAAACCACACTTTCCATCGGCATTGTTGCCTGCAGACGAGACGCTAGTGTTGATCTTGGTGAAGACATCAGCAGAATGCAGATCCGGGCCGATCAGGCAATGTATGATGCCAAGAATTCGGGCAGGAACTGCATTATCTGTCGACTATAAGGCTGTTTTTGAAGTTACGCAGAATTTCCAGCGGCAAGAGTTAATTGATCCTCTTGGCATTGGCAGGGTCAGCCGCTTTTGTCCAGGGCATTTTTGTGAAAGTTCAGGTCAGGTTTTACCGGATAATCGGCATTGAAACAAGCCACACAGAAATCGTCGACAGTCATTCCGGTGGCCCGGACCATGCCTTCCAAGCTAAGATAGTAAAGTGAATCAAGGCCCAGATACTCAGCAATCTGGTCCACTTCATTCCCATAGGCGATCAACTCTTTACTGGATGGAAAGTCTATACCATAATAGCACGGGTGTCTGGTCGGCGGACAGCTCACCATCATGTGCACCTCAGAGGCCCCCGCATTACGGAGCGATTGAACCCTGCTTTTACCGGTGGTGCCTCTGATTATCGAATCCTCGATGATTATTACCCGCTTTCCTTCCAGAAAGGATCTGACCGGGTTGAGCTTAACCCTGACGTTGAAATCACGCATCGACTGGGTAGGTTGAATAAAAGTCCTGCCCACATAATGGTTCCTGATCACACCAAATTCCAGGGGGATTCCTGACTCCTGCGAATAGCCAATGGCCGCATAATTGCCGGAATCAGGGAAGGGCATTACGAAATCGGCATCCAGCGTGCGCTCCTGGGCCAGCACCTGTCCCATCCGCTTTCGGGTCTCGTATACATTGATGCCGAAAATATCGGAGTCAGGCCTGGCAAAGTAGACAGTTTCAAATATGCAAAAGCTGGTTCTCCGTTTCGCCCACGGATAGATCGACTTGATCTGGTCACCCTTACATATTAGCAGCTCTCCTGGTTCCACATCACGCACGTACTGGGCCTCAACCAGGTCAAGGGCACAGGTTTCAGAGGCGACGATATAGCCGCCATTGTTCAATTTTCCAAGACAAAGCGGTCTGAAACCGTTGGGATCTCGAATAGCCACCATCGTATCTTTGGTCATCATCAACATCGAGAAAGCACCCTTGATCTCCTTGAAAGACATTGCCAAAGCTTCTTCGAAAGATCTGTCGGTGGCTCTGGCCATCAGATGGAGAACAACCTCACTGTCCATGGTGGTCTGAAATATCGAACCACGCTCTTCCAGCCTGTTACGCAAGGCAATCGAGTTGACCAGATTGCCATTGTGGGCCACTGCCAGAGTGATGCCCTTGTGGGTGATCATCAATGGCTGGGTGTTGATGATATTTGAGGCACCGGTGGTTGAATATCTCACATGGCCAATGGAGATATTACCTTCAAGTAAGGTCAGTGTCTCTTCGGAAAACACCTCGGATACCAGTCCCATATTCTTGTGAATCAGCACCCTTTCGCCATTGGAAGTGACGATTCCTGCACTCTCCTGCCCCCGGTGCTGCAGGGCGTAGAGCCCGAAATAAGCCAGTTTCGAGGAATCGGTGTGATTATATATTCCGCACACACCGCACTCATGCCGGGGTTTAAGACTGGCTGCGGGAGAATCGCTAAACTTTCCGTTGATGGTCGTCATGGAGCTTTTCCACTAAGTCGGTGTACAAGGCTGAATCTGCCTGCATACAAAAAATGGTGACACACGGGTATTTTAAAACAGGTAAGGCACAAAGATTGATTAGTCTTTGTGCCTTCAAAAGAGCCGTAGAGAATTGTTTATAACAAGTAGGATTGAAATTCAACAAGAAAGCGATTGGTCAGCCGGCAACGATCACATGCAGGATATCGTATAGAGCAGTTCGGTCAGTTTGACCATATCTTTGAGATCGACACTCTCGTCTGAGGTGTGAACATCGGTCATGCCTGTTGCTACAATCGCAGTCGGCAGACCATAGCCATTGAAGATATTGGCATCGCTTCCTCCACCGGCAACAATAAATGTCTGCTCCCGGCCTAGGGTAAGTCCTGCCTGCCTGATAGTCTCGACTACGGTATCACTTTCTTCCAGCCGCATCGCCGGATACTCTGACTCTACCTTCAAATCAACCGTGGGCGGTCTGTAGGCCGGGTCATCACTGACCGGCCAACTGGCAATGGTGTCGAGGAAAGCGGTTTTGAAGTCATCAGTGTAGCGGGCAAGTTTTTCCGTTGAATGGCTGCGGATCTCACCTTTGAGCATAAGCTGGGCAGGGACAATATTGGTTGCCACTCCACCCTTGATTATACCGATATTGGCTGTCGACTCCTGATCAATTCGCCCGAGCTTTATTCGGGTTATCGCTTTGGCCGCAACCAGAAAGGCACTGACCCCTCCCTCGGGATTGATGCCGGCGTGGGCCGCCGTACCATGCACATCGACCCTGATGCGATTAGCTGCCGGGGCCCCGATGATCACTTTATCAATTCCTGTGGAATCCAGGGCATAGCCGTATTCCGCCTCCAACCTACTGTAGTCAAGGGCTTTGGCGCCTTGAAGACCGATTTCCTCACAGGTGGTAAACACCAGTTCGATGGGACGATGCGGTGCTTGATTTTCTCTGAGCAGCCTAATCAACTCGACCAATGGGGCGATGCCCGATTTATCATCACTTCCCAGAATCGTGTCCCCGACACTGGTGAAGATGTCTCCGTTGCGCTCGACCTTCACACCGTGACCAGGGCGCACCGTGTCCATATGGCAGGCGAAAAAAATCGGGGTGGAATCGTTGTTTCCCGCAAACCTGAAAATCAGGTTTCCCGACTCAGAGCCGGTCCTCAGAGTGGAATCGTCCTCGAATGAATGATCCACCTCCAGCTCGGCGAAAACCTTTTTCAGATATTCGGCGACCGGTTTTTCTTCTCTTGACGGGCTGCTGATCTCACAGAGCCTTACAAATTCTTCGGCCAGTCGTTCCCTATCTATACTGATATCCATAGAAAATCCTCGGATGTTCATATCTTGGTAATGTTTTAACTATTCCCGACCAGAACGACGGCATGACAGCTGATACCCTCCTCTCTGCCAATGTAGCCCATCTTTTCGGTGGTTGTCGCCTTGATATTGATGAGCTCCGGTCCAACCTCACAATGATAAGCCAGCCGCTTCCTCATAGTTTCAATATGAACCGCCAGTTTAGGAGCCTGACAGACGATGGTGATATCCGCATTGGTGAGCTTCATTCCTCTCGATGCACAGAGACCAATGACTCTATCAAGCAGAATCAACGAGGAAATCCCCTTATATTCCGGATCATTATCAGGGAAATGGCTGCCGATGTCACCAGCGCCAATGGCGCCTAAAATCGCATCGCACAGGGCGTGACATACCACATCGGCATCAGAATGACCGGCAAGGCCCCGATCATGTTCGACCTCCACTCCTCCCAAAACCAGGCGTCGGTCGAGGGCAAAGCAGTGGGCATCAAATCCGTGACCTATCCGGATCGAGCAGGTCCTGCCAGTAATAATCGATTCCGCCAGGATCAGGTCCTCCTTAGTGGTAACCTTGAAGTTCAACTCTTCCCCAACCACGAGGTGAACCGGCACACCTGCCTTTTCAAGCAGGGTCGATTCATCGGTGACCTCGCCATCGCCGTTCTGATGGTAGGCCTTATCAAGCAGCTCTTTTTTCGCTCCTTGGGGTGTCTGGGCCTGCCAGAGAGCAGCCCGATCGATAGTCCCGGACACCCTATGGACATCGTCACCTTTTTTAAGGGTATCTTTTACCGGAATTGCAGCAATTGCTGCTCCGTGCCTGAGAATTTCATGATAACATCTCTCTATGAGGTCGGTGGAAACCAAAGGCCGGGCACCGTCATGAACCAGAACGACGTCGACGGTATCGTCAAGTGCATCAAGTCCTTTTTTAACCGAGTCCTGTCTTCTTCGACCGCCAACCACGAATGAAATTTTCGAGCTTCGGGTAACATGCTGGGCAATTATCTGGCGGGTGAAGTCAAGCCTGTCCTCATTTACCGCAACCACCACCTGGTCAATAAAATCACATTGTGCAAACGCTGAGACACTGTAGACCAGCAGCGGTTTTCCAGCCAGTTCCAGAAACTGTTTGGGAAGGTACACCTTCATCCTGGTGCCGCTGCCGGCAGCGGGTATTATGACAGCTGTCCGCGCCCTCAACTGCCCCAAGGCTCCGTCATCGGCCAGCCGAAAAGGAGCGGGTTATAAGCCGAATTCTGTACCATAACGGTCATGATCATTTAACTGGGACGACGGTCACCCGCCGCCTCGTGCAGCCTACCCGGAGACATCGGACGGGCAGCCCTCAATCATCTCCCTATTTGGCCTTGCTCCGGATGGGGTTTACCATGCCTTTCGTGTCGCCACGAAAGCGGTGAGCTCTTACCTCACCGTTTCACCCTTACCCAACACTAGTGGGCGGTTTGTTTTCTGTGGCACTTTCCGCCGGTTGCCCGGCGTTCGCGTTACGAACCATCCTGCCCTGCGGAGTTCGGACTTTCCTCCCCGACTTGAAAAGCCGGAGCGATCATGCACCCGCTCCGGCTTTGATTTTAGTTCTTAAATGGAAAAGATCAAACGAATTTCGCGGCAGCCCTACATTTCCTGGTGGTAAATAAGACGCTGGCAGGAAGGGCATTCTAGCACCTGGTCGCCCCTGAGCAGCATATTGTATTTCTGGGGTGGCAGGTTCATAAAACAGCCCTGACAGACACCGTCCAGCACATTGACAATGGCCAGCCCATTGCGTCGCTCCCGCAATATTTCGTATTTCTGAATCATTGAGCCGTTCACCGCACCGGCCTGTTTGTCACGTTTATTTTTCTTGGTTTTCTTGCCTTTGCTCAACCCGTCGATAACCGTCTTGACCTTTTTTTTCTCCTCGTTGACAAGGGACTTTTCGGTCTTGAGAATATTCTTTTCTTCAGTCGTCTCGGTGGTCAAATTTTCGACCTGCTCCATAATCGAGACAATCTTTTCCTCATTTTCCTTGACGTTTTTCTTGGCGTCTTCAATTTCTTTGAGCAGTGCGGTCTGCTCCCTGCTGGTTTGCACCTGCATCATTTTCGACTGACGCTCTTTGACATGGGCAATCTTGTCCGCCATCTCATCTTCCAGCGTACGCCTCTCTTTTTCGAGCTCTTCAATCAAAGTTTCCTGCTCACTTATTCGTCCTTCCCGCTCAACCAGAGACGAGATACGGCCGTCCAGGCCATCCTGTTCCTGCTTGATTTCACCGTCGATCTTATCGATTACCAGATCGATTTCCTGCAATGCCACCAGTTGTTCTATTAACTCGTTCAAGACGCTTCTCCCTTATTTTTTTTAACGATATCTATATTTATCCACCGATGAAAACGGGTGGTTTTCCGTTTCAGTTTCTTTTACCTCGA
>CAJQNS010000053.1 GCA_905479735.1 uncultured Desulfofustis sp. | reverse complement strand
CGAGAGGTTATCACTGGCAGGACGCAGTTACCCGAATGCTCAGAAAAGGTAGTTTTCTGATTATCCAAATTAAAAAATTTCCGCTTAATTCTTTACCACGGGTTGGGGATGAGGCCGAAAAACAAAAAAAGCACTTACAGCTTAAAGCCATAAGTGCTTGATATCATTTGGTAGCGGGGGAGGGATTTGAACCCCCGACCTTCGGGTTATGAGCCCGACGAGCTACCGAACTGCTCCACCCCGCGTTGAGAGATGCAAATATAGCACGGAGTCTGAGAAAGTCAATCTGTTTTAGAGGGGTGCTATTGTTTTGGCGAGCTAGTCAGCGATTGGAGTCGGGCCAGGATATCTTCGGGGAGCCGGGTCAGCTTTCCCCCTCTGGTAACTGCGGCGTGGATGGTATAGCCTTTGACCAGCAGGGTCGGCCTGGGACGGTTCTGGTCCTGCCGGGTGACCCGGTAGTTGAACCTGCAGGTATACCTGGTCAATTCATTGATCGAAGTCTCGATGGTAAGCAGGTCGTCATAGAAGGCCGGTGCCTTGTAGCGGGCATGGGCTTCAGTGACCGGCAGGATCAGTCCAAGCGCTTCTATCTTTTTATAGGAACAGACATGGGCCCGCATCAATTCGGTTCTGCCCTGTTCGAAATAGCGCAGAAAATTGGCGTTGTAGACGACTCCACCAGCATCTGTGTCGCCATAGAGGACCCGGACCTGGATGCGATAAACGAAGGGAGCCGGATCAGTCATAGTGAGCTTCTTTTTCAAGCAGGAATTCGATCAAGGTATAGCCGTCAATCTGTTTAAGACCGTTGTCACCCTTCAGCAGCCGTTCGTCAAGTGAATGGTCTGAAATTCTGGAGGACTGTCTCGAGTCGTAGATCAGGGCCGGAACCGGTTCTGCCGTATGGGTCTGCAGTGAAAGCGGGGTGAAGTGATCCATGGTGACGATCACCCGAAACGGTTGCTTGCGGTCCCTAAGGGCAGCGGTGATTGGGGCGACAATCCTTTTGTCAAAGTCCTCGATGGCCTGAATCTTGTGATCGAGTCTGCCCTGGTGGCCGGCCTCGTCGGGGGCTTCCAGATGGACAAAGACGAAATCCTGCTCTTCGAGTGCTTCGATGGCGGCAGCCGCTTTGCCTTCGTAATTGGTATCGATATACCCGGTAGCGCCCTCGACCTTGGCAATGTTGAGTCCGACACAGACACCAAGCCCATTCAGCAGGTCGACCGCTGAGATCATCGTACCGCTTAAGTTGAATCGTTTTTTAAGCGTTGGCATGGCAGGCATTTTGCCGGAACCCCAGGGCCAGATGCCGGTGGCCGGCCGTTTTCCCTGGGCGATACGCTCCAGATTTACGGGATGATCCGCCAGGATTTTCCGGGCTTCGAGCACCAATGATGCCCAGTCCCGGGCTGCCAGGTAGGTTTCAAAGTGATCCGTTACATCTCTACCGATATAATCGTGGGGCGGGACGGTGCTGAGGTTGGCGACTGAATCCTTCACCACCAGCAGGTGGCGATAGCTGATGCCGGGGCAGAATCGAAATCGTTCGCTGCCGCATTTCTGCTGAATTGCCGAGATTAACTCCGCCGCCTCTTCACTGCTGATGTGGCCGGCGGAAAAATCGATCATGGTGGTTCGCTCATCTTCGTATTCAAGCGTCACCAGATTGCAGCGAAATGCCGTTTCATCAGGGGCCAGATCGATTCCCATGCTGGCCGCCTCAAGAGGCGCCCTGCCGGTGTAATAGTGCGCCGGGTCATAACCAAGCAGGGACATGTTGGCGACATCGCTGCCGGGATGAAAACCATCCGGTACGGTGGCGACCTCGAACAGGGTGCTGTGCCGGCACAATTCGTCCATGGCAGGAGTGGAGGCCGCCTCGAGTGGCGTTTTGTTGCCGAGTTCCGGTAACGGGTGGTCACCCATGCCGTCACCGACAAGAATCAAATATTTCATGAGCGGCTCAGATATCCCCTGGATTAGTACTCATCGATGAGTACACGAATCATCACCGTCGGTTCGGTGCAGAAATCGAGTGCGTCAATTTCTGCGACGGCCTTTTGCACGGACGACTCCAGGGCCATATGAGCGCGCAGCACCACATGAACGGGCTTACCTGCCTTTTCGCCTTTCTGGAGCACCGATCGAATGGAAATCCCGTGTTTGCCAAGAATCCCCGAAATTGCCGACAACACTCCTGGCTCATCCAAAACGGTTACTCTGAAATAGTAGGGACAGGTAAGCTCACCCATTGGGGTAATGGAAGGGGGGGTAAACTTTTCCGGCAGATAGGACAGCGGAGGTACCCGGTTGATTGACGCAGAAATAATATTTCTGGCAATATCCACAACGTCTGCCGCCACCGCGCTGCCGGTCGGCATCATGCCGGCGCCGTGGCCGTAAAACAGGGTGTCGCCGACCGTATCACCGGTGATCTGTATGGCGTTGAAGGAGCCGTTGATACTGGCCAGCATCGAGGATTGGGGAACCATGGTCGGGTGGACCCGGGCCTCCACGTGGTCGCCGTGATTTCTGCTGATGGCCAGCAGTTTTATCCGGTAGCCGAATTCCTTGGCAAAATCGATATCGATCGGCTTGATGCTGCTGATTCCTTCCACCGAAATATCATCCAGATGGACATGCTGCCCATAGGCGATGGTCATCAGGATAGCCAGTTTGTGGGCAGTGTCGATTCCCTCCACATCGTAAGTCGGATCGGCCTCGGCAAAACCCTTCTCCTGGGCATCCATCAGTACTTCCTCGAAAGGTGTTCCGTGTTCGGTCATCATGGTCAGAATGTAGTTGGCGGTACCGTTCATGATGCCCCGGATCACTTCGATCCGGTTGGCTACCAGCCCTTCCTTGAGTGCTTTGATTACCGGAATACCGCCGCCGACACTCGCTTCGAAGCCAACTTCAACCTGGTGGGCCGCAGCCGCTTTAAAAATCTCCCTGCCGTGAGTCGACAGCAACGCCTTGTTGGCTGTTATCACGTGCTTGCCGCGTTTAATGGCTTCGAGCATGAATGATTTGGCGGGTTCCGTGCCGCCGATCAGCTCGACAACGATATCGATTTCCGGATCGTTGAAGATATCGCCTGCATCTGAGCTTAGGGCGACATCTTCATACTCTGCAGGCAACTCGCTTATATTGATGTCGGCAACCCGGCTGAGCTCGATGGGTAGGCCAACTTTCTGCTGCAATCTCTCGCGCTGGGAGAGCAAAGTCTGGGCGAGGCCGCTGCCGACGGTTCCAAAACCGATCAGTCCGACACGAATTTTTTCCATGATCTGCAGTAAACTGTGAGGATTTAGAGCCGGTCATTGACAACAGAACCCAATTACCTGAAATCACACGGCCGATTGATTGGGCAAAAGTACCCATTATCAGGGTGAAAGTCAAAATAATAGCAGAGATATTTTACTGGCCCGGACCTGCCATTTCGGCTATAATCACAGCTCGTTTTTTAGGGATGATCAAGGTATTGGTTTCATCAGCACAATCAAAAAGATGATTGAGCCACTCATCTGTGCTTTGATTGATAATTCGAGTTCAAACAAAAGGAGAGATCAATGAGTATGAATATTTTGGCCTTTGGGCCGAACGGCAGCGGTAAGGGCACCCAGGGCGCAATCGTCAAAGAAAAGTACAACATCCCTCATATCGAATCCGGTGCAATTTTCAGAGAACACATCGGCGGCGGTACCGAGCTCGGAAAAAAAGCCAAGGAATTCATCGAGCGCGGGGACTTGGTGCCTGACGACATTACCATCCCAATGATGATAGAACGCCTCCAGAAAGATGACTGCAAGGAAGGCTGGGTGCTGGACGGGTTCCCCCGTTCCAAGGATCAGGCCATCACCCTGGCGGAGAATTTGAAGCAGGCCGGCATAGATCTGGACTACGTAATTGAGATCGTTCTCGACCGGCAGATTGCCAAAGAACGGATCATGGGACGTCGTCTTTGTGTCAATGACAATAACCACCCGAACCATGTTGCTTTCGACGCCATCAAGCCGGTGGAAAAAGACGGTAAGCTGGTCTGCCGGGTCTGCGGCGGTGATCTGAACACCAGAGCCGACGACCAGGATGAAGAAGCCATCGACAAGCGCCACAACATCTACTACGACAACCAGACCGGAACCATGGCTGCAGTTGATTACTTCAAACAGGCCGGCGGTCCCAAGGTAATCTCGGTTGACGGTTCAAAATCGATCCAAGAAGTGACCGAGTCAATTATGAGCGGTCTGGTGTAATAGAACGACAACATCATTTAGCTGTATCGGGGCATGTTCGTGCTGAACATGCCCCTTTTGCTTTTTCGGGTGGTTTTCGCTACACTTGATGATGGTGGACTTGAAAAAACATGGATTAAAGACCGCCCGGAGCAGGCTTCAGTCCCTGGCACACAGGTGATCCAGGAAATGACAGCCTCTCCATACAGATAAGGAATCAGACAAAGATATGGCCGCCCGTTGTATGGATCGGCCCTTTTTACTTATGCAAGAACAACAGAGCAATCCAAAAAAAGGTAAGGTTTACCTGGTAGGTGCCGGCCCCGGGGATCCTGGACTGATCACCATGCGTGGCCGCTATCTTCTCGAGAAAGCCGAAGTGTTGGTCTACGACTACCTGGCGAGCAAAAGGCTGCTGCGCTATGTCCCTGCCAATGCCCGTTTCGTCTATGCTGGAAAACGTGGCGGTGTAAAGCACACCCATACTCAGGAGGAGATCAACCAGATGCTGGTCGATTTCGCCCTGGAAGGAAAAACGGTGGTTCGGCTCAAAGGTGGAGACCCGTTTATTTTTGGCAGGGGAGGAGAAGAGGTCGAGACCCTGGCTCGCAACAATATCGAGTTCGAGGTCGTCCCTGGTGTAACCTCAGCCACAGCAGCTGCCACCTACGCTGGAATTCCGATCACCCATCGCGGCTACACGGCCTCGGTCGCCTTCATCACCGGTCATGAGGATCCCACCAAGGAATCAAGCAATATCGACTGGTCAAAGATAGCCACTGGTATTGGCACCATCGTCGTCTACATGGGTATAAAAAACCTGCCGAATATCGTCAGCAACCTGATTGACCACGGCCGTTCGCCGGACACCCCGGTGGCTGTCGTCCGTTGGGCCTCGACACCGGAGCAGAAGTCAGTGGTTGGCACCCTGGCAACGATTGCCAATATTGTCGCCGACGCAGGCATCAAGCCACCTGCCCTTATCGTTATCGGCGAGGTAGTCAACCTCCGCGACACCATAGACTGGTTTGAGAAACGAGAGTTGTTCGGCAAACGAATTATTGTCACCAGAACAAGGGAACAGGCAAGTGAGCTGGTGGCCAGCCTCGAGGAGAACGGGGCGAGCTGTTATGAGTGTGCCACGATTAACATCGAACCGGTTGAGGATTATTATATTCTTGATGAAGCTCTAGAACGAATCGATGAATATCACTGGGTGCTGTTCACATCCTTGAACGGCGTTAAATATTTTTTCAGGAGGCTTTTTGAGAAGGGGCTCGATGCCCGTGATCTGAAGGGACCTGACATCGGCGTGGTCGGAAAAAGCACCGCCGACCTGTTGTTGGAGTACGGCATCAATGCTGATTTGATTCCCCCGGTTTTCACCGGCGAGGGGTTGGCAGAGAGTCTGCTGGATCAGGGCGTCGAGGGGAGAAACGTGCTGATTCCGAGAGCAGTTGAGGGCCGGGAACTACTGCCGGAGACCCTGCGCGGAGGCGGTGCCCAGGTGACGATCGCCCCGATTTATCAGAATGTACCGCCGGAGGGACGTCGCGACGAGCTCAGAGCCGAGCTGGAAAGTGGTGAGGTCGATATGGTCACTTTTACCAGCTCTTCCACGGTGCGGAATTTTCTGACCATGGTTGACGCGGCTGATCAAGAGGAGTTGGAGCGTCTGATGGCAGGAGTGAACATTGCTGCCATTGGGCCAATTACTGCCAAAACGGTGACCGACAGCGGTCTGAAAGTTGACGTGCAGCCAGAACGGCACACCATTGAGGCGATGGTAGAAGAAATCATAGGTTTCTATCACAGCTAATCACACTGACAGCCATGATCGATCCGGAGATATACCCCGGATTTTCCGGACCAGGTTCCCTCTCAAATGAACTGTTGTTCAGAGGTGCGAAAGGTAATCCGGACAGGGACAATCTGAGTATAGAAAAGGATGAGTCCGAGAAAGAGCAGCAAAAAGGGCTGCTCTGCCGCGTCTGCCAGTTGCTGATAACCACCTCAAGAGAGCGGATTGAAAAAGACGGCAAACATCTGCATACCTTTTTCAATCCAGCCGGAATTGTTTATGAAATTGGCTGTTTCAGGCGAGCTCCCGGCTGTCTGGAGTTTGGCTCTCCGAGTAGCGAGTTTGCCTGGTTTGGCGGCTATTCCTGGCAGGTTGTCTACTGTCTGAGTTGTCAACAGCATCTGGGCTGGAAGTTCAGCGGCGAGGATCGGTTCTTTGGGCTTGTCGTCAATAAACTTAGCGAAGGGTGAGCTTGATTCCGTCTGCTAATTTTCTCTGATCAGATCAATTAACTCCTGGGTGCCGAGTCTGCCGCTGACGTCGGTGCCTTCCAGCAAACTATCTGCCAGATCTCTCTTCTCCTGGTGGAGCTTAACAATTTTCTCCTCGATGGTGTGTTTGCAGACCAATCGGTAGATCGTCACCGGCCGTGTCTGGCCGATCCGGTGGGCACGGTCCGAAGCCTGGTCTTCAACCGCCGGATTCCACCAGGGGTCCATGTGAATGACATAATCGGCAGCCGTCAGGTTGAGGCCGAGTCCACCGGCTTTCAAACTGATAAGAAAAAGGTCCCCTGCGCCGGACTGGAATGAATCCACCCGTTCCTTGCGCTGCCGGCTGCTGGTGCTGCCGTCGAGATACTGGTAGGTGATTTTATTTTCGTCGAGATAGCCCCTGATAATACTGAGATGACCGATAAACTGGCTGAATACCAGCACCTTGTGTCCTCCGGCAATCAGTTCTTCTATAAGCTGGGAAAAGACGGTGAGCTTGGAGCTTGGTATGGAAGTCTCCGGAGTAATCAGTTTGGGATTGCAGCAGGCCTGGCGAAGCCGCATGATCTCGGTTAGCACCTGCAGATGTTTGCCGCGGTTGTCAGTGGCCTGTTCGAGTTGGTCTAGAGCATTTTGGCGCAGCGCTTCATAAAAATGAAGCTCTTCGCGACTCATGGTCACCTCGAGGGTGACGTCGGTCTTGGGTGGTAGTTCCTCGAGGACTTGGGATTTGATTCGCCGCAGGATGAAAGGCCGTATCAGTTTCTTCAGTCTGAGCCGGGCTTCGCGGTTGTTGAAACGTTCTATCGGGATGGCGAACCGCTCGTTGAATTGCTTGTGAGAACCAAGCAGACCGGGGTTGATGAACTGGAATAGGTTCCACAGTTCGCCCAGATGATTCTCCAGCGGTGTTCCGGTGGTGATCAGCCGAAACAGCCCGTTAAGCGACATCGCTGCCTGAGATCTCTTGGTGGCCGCATTTTTGATGGCCTGGGCCTCGTCGAGCACGATGGTCTGCCACTGGACCTGGGAAAGATTGTCGATCTCCTGCTGCAGCAGCGTATAAGTGGTAATAAGCAGATCGAATTTCCCGAGTTTGTCGATATTCTCTTTTCTATTCTTGCCGCCGAGTTGTCTGATGTTCAGTGTCGGGGTGAAGCGGGCTACCTCGGTCAGCCAGTTAGTTGAAACCGAGGTCGGGGCAACCACCAGAGAAGGCCCGTCAGATGCGTAATGGAGAATGATTGCCAGCGACTGCAGCGTTTTGCCAAGTCCCATGTCATCAGCCAGACAGCCGCCTACTCCCCAGTGCGCCAGTCGGGCCAGCCAGTGATAACCCTCAAGCTGATAATCTCTGAGTTCGGCCCTCAGGGTTGAGGGGAGTTCCGGGTTAAAGGACAGGGATTGCTCGATCCTGGCTACCTGCTCTACCCAGGCCTTGTTGGTTTGGGTGTTGGCCTGCTCAACCAGTTTCTCAAGAGAATGGACAGCCAGCGGATGGACGTTGATCTCTTCGTCATCTGCGTCGTCTTCGCCGAAGGTATTCAACTCATCGAGACGTTTTCTGAACTCCCGGGTCAGGGCCACGAATTGACCGTTTTCTATCTCGATGAATCTGCCGCTGCTGGAACGGATGCGATTCAAAATATCTTTGAGATCGATGACCAGTTCCTGGTCCAGCACCAGTTCTCCGCTCAGACCGAACCAGTTCTGTCGGTTGGTGCGAATTTTAAGATTTAAATTCTTGAGCGAGGCCTGATGGCTGATGGCGAGCTTTTCGCCTTCCGGCCATTCGACAACAACCTGGTCGCTTATTTCTTTCAGTTCCAGCAGTGCCTGGAGGCAGTCTTCCGGGTCCTGCAGGTGCCATTCCCTGTCACGTTCCTGCTCCAGATCGACGGCCAGGTCGAGAATTGGACATTGCTCTTCTATTTCCTGAGCTTTTTGTTCTTCTTTCGCCAGGTCTCTTCTGGTCTGCACCCGCTTGCCTTCAATTTCCGCCATGATATTCTCGGCGCCTTGACCAGGCTTCGCGTAGTGGCTTCCCGCCTTAAAGGGTTTAACCAGCATTTCCAACCTGAAGCCGCTGCCAAAGGGCAGTACATGAATATAGATAGTCGTATCAGCCTCGACAAAAATGATGTCTTCGGCATGTCGTGAAGACCGATCGACGCCGATGGCCGAATGCACCGTCATGAATGAGGAGATGTTGCCGATGGCAGTCAGCACTTCCTCGCTTGCTTCGACCGGGACGACAAGCCCATTTTTTCCTGTAATGGCGGCAATGCGTCGATGGTTGTCATTTATTCTCACCACCCTGAAGCGGGTTTGGGTTTCCCTTACCAGCATGATGTTTTCGCCGCTTACAGGAAGGGCGAAGTTGATGTGCAGTTCCTCTCCTCTGTTTTCGACCAGCAGTTCGGGCTCACCGCTGATCAGGTCTATGGGTGTGGTCGGGTAATCACTCAAAAAAAGCAGTGGGTGTCCGACCAGTGCAAGCAGCAGCTTTTCCCTGTCGAAGCTGTATTGGGGTTGACCTTCCCCGCTGTCGGTCTTGCGAATGGCGACACATATTTTTCGATCCTGAAGGGTGAGGAACGGCATCCCGGAAGAATTATGCAGACGGGCCAGAGAAATGGGCCTGCCTCTGCTCCAGGTGCCATCGTCTGCAAGTTTCTGCTCCCGTGGACGGACCGTGAGTTCCTCATTTTCGTAACCGACCAGCCAGATCAGCCTACGGTCCTGGTCCTGGTAATCGTGAACGGCGTTGGATGAGACATTGATCAGGGCCTGCAGGCTTCGCTTCCAAGGCTCCTCCGGTTCGATCAAATCGATGAAGGGCTGCAGATCTTCTGCCGCAGCCCCATTCTCGACCGGCAGCGCGGGACCTTCATCAGGCTGAATTTGTTTTAGTAGCCGGGATATAATTATTGAGAACATAGCGTAGCCATGTTCGTCTGCCTTCCGGCAATAACTGTAGGCTGCCTTTTCCACTTCAGGCTCCAGGGTGCCGGTCAGCCAGTACTGGATAAGGGCCCCGAATAGAACAGTTACGGCAGAGGGCGCGGGTGATGCGGGCAGATCGATTTCCTGGGGTTGACCTTTCTGATGTATCCGGCTGTCGATGAGGGTATGAAGAAACAGGTAGGCATGGTGCTCTTCACTCTCTTCGAAAAGGCTCAAAGCTATGCTGATCTGGCGTGCAGCCTGCTCCTGTGAGTCGCTGTCATTTCGGGCTGTCTTGCTGAGCACATGGAAGAGTCCCTGAATGCCTACAAAGGCGGCTGCATCGGTCTGATTGATCGAGCGCAAGGCCGCCAGGTCCTCATCGAAAAGCTCTGCTGCCTCCTGATAATTCCCCTGGAGAAAGGAAACACTACCGCGAGTTCCGGTTGCCAGACCGATGTTGCCATTTATGCTCAGCAGTTCCTCAATTTTGGCACAAGCACCCTGGAATATATACTGATTGAGCAGTAGCCTTTGAAACGGCAGAAACTCATCATCGTCAAGACTGGCAAAATTTGATTGTTCTTCGAGATAACCGACAATTTCGGGGAAAGATTCTAGTCGCCGCTGTCCATAGAGGATAATATGGTTGAGTAGAAAAAACTGAAAAGATGGGGGCAACTCTCCAAACCATTGCGGATCAAATGGTTGGGTTACCACCTGTACTACTGGCGGCAGTGGCAGTGGCAGGTCTTCACACTGATTGTCGAGAAATTTCAGGGCCTGATCGATGATCTCAAAATCCTGGGTGTAAATACCGATGCGCAGCTCCCTTACAGCACGCCAGCAACGGGTCGCCCATTTGCCATAATAGTAAGAAGCCGGGGCCTCTTTCTGAATAGCAGCGGAAAATTGTGCAAAGGTGCCGGATTTGACAGATTTTCTGGCTATCGTTTCAACAAGATCAAGATGGCATTGTCTATTGTCGTTGAGAAAACCGGCTTCTTCGAGCTTGGCGACGTAATGATTCACCAGTGGAGTGGTGGGGCGGTTGCCTCTCGGGCCCTTTAATTCAAGTTTTTTCAGGCAGTTAAGGATAATGGTGGGGTGGGCCGGTTCGTAGATGATTGACAGAATTTGCAGTAGAGTCTGTTCAAAAGGACTTAAACGCTCGAAGTCCTGAAGAGGGTTTTCAACACCGGGCTTTAAAATTTCCATCACCCCAGATGAATAGAAGATAGCAGTTGAGTCGATCAATAGATCGGGCCAACCTGCTACTTTATCACGGTTTGTAACTGATATAAACGAAAAAACAACGACCGGGCCTATAAGATACATGTGCCCAGGGGAGGGCAGCGGCAGATGGTGCCGTTGCCCCAGCGGAACTATCAGTAATTTTCTAGACTCTTATGGATGCGAATGTCGGCCTTGGCCTGTCTGTTGCGCAGCCAGGCGTCGAGAATACGCTGCCGCTTGAATTGCAGGAGCAATTCTTTGTAGCGGCCACGATCTTCTTCGCTCATGGCAGTTTCCGGTGGTTGGCGATCATTAAAACGATAGACATAATAGCTGCGGTCGACAATCCCTGGTTCAGATGGTACCGGGGTCGACCGCGAAAGCCTGAAGGCCTCGCCCACCAGGGCCTGGGGAAAGGATGACGAATGGTTCGGATCGTTTTTCAGCAGCGATCCCGATTCAGCAACGGCCATTCCCTTGCTTTGTGCAGAATTTTCGAATGTTGAAGCGTCCGCCCCGGTTGCGGCGATCAGCTGTTCGGCCTCCTTCTTCGCCATTTCTGAGGCTTTCTCGGCCCGGTAGTCTTGCTCGACCTCGTCTCTTAACTCGGCCAGAGCGGGGGTCTGAGGTTCTTTGATCGCTTCGGCGGTGATGATCACATAGCCATCGCCGGTTTCAACGATCGAACTCAATTCCTTTTCCTGCAGTTCGAATGCCCTGTCCAGAAAGGCCGGATCGGTGGCGACTCCCGAGGGTGGGCTGCTGCGTTTGAAATACTCTGTTTCAACCAGCTGAGCGTCCGTCTGTTGCTCCAGATAAGCCGCCAGGCTTCCTGCTCCGATAATAGATTCATAGGCCGAATTGGCCAGTTGAAATGCCATCGGTTTGGCCTGTTCGAGCTGCAGTGCGCTGACGATCTGCTCCTTCGCATCTTCTAGAGAGGTGACGCCGGCAAGCTGGATCTCTTCAAGCTTGATGATGTGATAACCAAAATCGGTTTTGACCACCTCACTTACCTGACCGGTATCCATCGAGAAGACCGCATCATTGAATTGCTTGACCATCTGACCTTGGGTGAAAAATCCGAGATCTCCGCCGGTTTCCGCAGTTGGCCCCTCAGAATGAAGTTTGGCCAGTTCGGCGAAATCCTCCCCGTTCCTTACTTTTTCAAGAACTTCTTCTGCTTTGGCCTGCTTTTTCTGATGGGTCTCTTCTGGATCGTCAGGGCTGGCCCTGAATAGAATATGGCGGGCATGGCGCTTTTCAGGAATCTGGAATTCGGTTATATGCTGGTCATAGTAGCTGCTGATTTCGTCATCTTCGACAGTTATCTTGGCGCCGATGTCCTGGTAGAGAAAAGGCAGGTAGCCGAGTTTGATTTCTCTTTCGGTTTTATAGTTTTGGCCATTGGCCTCGTACCATTTTGCCAGGTCCTCCTCGGTTACTTCGACAGCGTCCAAATAGGTGTCGGGGTCTAACACAACGTAGGAAACCGAGACCGTCTCTTTCTCCAGGTTGTAGAGTTCTTCGATCTCGAAATCGGTTGCTGTCTGGGAGAAAGCACCGATATTTTCAATGGTCTTCGCACCGAGCAGCTCATAGCGCAGGGATTGTTCATATTTTTCAGGTGAAAGCCGATTGGATGCCAAAATCGTCCGGTAGCGCTCGATATCGAAACTGCCGTTGTCCTGAAATTGGATCATGTTCTCGACTTCTTCCTGTATCTCACGGCTGCTGACCATCACCCCCATTTCCTGGCCGCCCTGTCTGAGAAGCGCCTCCTGGGTAAGCCGATTGATCACCTGCTGTTTGATATTGAGACTTTCGGCCAGGCCTTTTGGCACTGTTCCTCCAAATTGCTGAGCGAGTTGCGTATAGGCTTGATCGTAGGCCTGCTGAAACTGCTGAAAGCTGATTTCTTCATCGTCTACAACAATGGCGGCTTCCTGCTTATTCATCAGGTTCGTACCGACGCCCCAGAAAATGAAGACCAGGGCGATCATGACGACAATGGCCTGGATGACGATTGATTGGGCTCGTTTTCTTAGAAATTCAAGCATAAGTTCATAAATTCAGATATGTTATGTTCAGTCAGCCACTCTATTTCAAGAGCATGCTGACAGTGAAAATGAGAGCTTGCCAGAAGATGTTGATCGGGGATGGATTTACCTCGGATAACGCTATCCTGCAAGAAAAATCGCACAACTTCATGGTTCTGCGTCAACTCGGCCCGGCTCTGGTTCAAGGCCGTAAGTCCCGGATCCGGCCTTTCCTAACCAATACAACAACTCTGCAATTATAAGCAACTATATTAGTAAGTTATAGGTTTTGTGCAATTTTAAAGCAGATCATTGCTCATTAACTTGACAAACAGTTGAGCCTATAGTATTAAGGCCAATTACTATTAATGTGTAACTATTAATGTGTAATCGTTTTTTGTTACTAGTAATTTTGCTAGTTCTTAAAGAATCACAATATCAAGGAGGTATGAAATGCCAACAGTAGAACACAATGGAAAATCCTTCCAGGTTGATGAAGATGGCTTCCTACTCAAAGGTATGGACGAGTGGAATGCTGAGTGGGTTGATTATGTGAAGAACTCTGAGGGTATCTCTGATCTGACCGACGAGCATCAGAAAGTTATCGACGCCCTGCAGGAATACTACAAGAAGAACGGTATCGCTCCTATGGTACGTATTCTGTCCAAGACCACCGGCTTTCCGCTCAAGCGGATCTACGAACTTTTCCCATCTGGACCGGGCAAGGGAGCATGTAAAATGGCTGGCCTTCCGAAACCGACCGGTTGTGTATAATTAGAAATACACCTTCGATTTCAAAGGGGAGATCCGCTGCGGGTCTCCCCTTTTTTTATGTCCGTTTTGCCGCTGCACGCTCGCAGCAAATCTTCTCGATAGCTTTGATTCTGCGCTGGTAGTCATCAGGGGTGATCCGCGCTCCGCGCAGACCTCCACGCAGATTGATCTCCGTTAGAAAATTTCTCCCATCCTCGGTAACCAGCAGATCAAGGTGGGCATAGGGGAAATCGTTCTTGGCCATCGCCCGGGTGCAGAGATACCGCTGCTCATCGGTGAGTTCCACCGGCCTGGCTGCGCCCCCGCAGTGCAGATTATTTCTGAAATTATCTGGGTTATGCCGTTCGTAGGCCTCCCAGTAGTCACCCAGGGCGATGATTCTCAAATCTCTGCAAGCTTCGATAAGGGGCTGTACCACATAGGGAAAAGGAATCTGTCCCAGGGCCGACTGGGTGTATACTTCTTCGATTGATCGATACCTGAAAATGCCGAGTCCCCCATTTTTGTCATCGACTTTGACCACCACCTCCTCTATTCCATCCTTACCATAGAGGTTGACCGTTTCGAGCAGGTCGTGGATGGTGTAGATGACTGTGGTTCCGGGAATCATTGCCCACTCATAGAGTCGTGCCTGGAAGGTCTTGGATCTGCTGCAGAGCTGGGAGATGAAGGAGGGAATGCCGATGATGCCGCGCCTGGAAAGATCAAGCAGCAGATACTCCTCTTTGGGCCTTAAGCGGACCCGACCGCAGATGATGTCACCTCTTTGCAGTTCCTGGTAGTGGGCGAATAGTGATTGGTTGTCAGTGATGATCCGGGGAAGGTCGGTCAAAAGATCATCTCCCTGAAACGCTGGTGGTATTTGGTCAGATCTTCCTGGCAGGTGCCGCAGAAAAGTAACACATCGCCGTTGATCTGGGTCGTGTCACTGTCGTGGCTGAAACTGCCGTCACTGTTCTGTGTATAATGCGAGGTGAGCAGCACATCGTTGGCAAGTTCGAAGAAGACCTCGTCATTGCCGCAGGTGGGACAAGAAAGTCGATTGGCGATTCCTGTTGTATGCATGGATGGCATAATAATCGTACAGATGAAGAGAATTACCCTAGTTCCACGGTGGATGGTCTTGCTTTTATTTCGCCAGTACCTGATTCGGAGATGGTTTTGACCTCACCATCCAGCGCCGCGCCAGGTTCGACCACAAGATTTGCTGCTGCCACTCTTCCATGAATGGAACTGCCTTTTTTAGCGGTTACCATATCAGCGATCACATTGCCCTCTATGGTACCGTGACAGACAAAAGTTGCTACATCGATATCACCATTGACTCTGCCGGACTGGCTCAAGATCAAATGTGCACCGGTAATATTGCCGTTAACGGTGCCGTCTATTCTTGTTTTGCCTTTGAAAATCAGCTCGCCGTTAATCGTCATGTTCTGATCGACGATGGACGAGATGGTTTCATTTTCAACTTTCTGGAACTGCGTTGCCAGGTTGTTCTTGGTTTTGAACATCGATTTAATTGACGTATGTCAATGTATGGGAAAGGTCCGCCACATTTAGAAATTTCGTGGGGTTCACGGGTTTTTGATGAAGGCGGATCTCATAGTGGAGATGAGGACCGGTGGAGCGTCCAGAACTGCCTACCTGACCGATAACCTGCCCCTGCTGGACGGATTCTCCTCTTTTCACCAGGTAGTTCTGCATATGGGCGTAGACGGTGCGGTAGCCGTTGCCGTGGTCGATTTCCACGTAATTACCGTAGCCCCCATTTCTGAAGGCTTTGACGACCACTCCAGCAGCGGTGGCCCGGATTTTTTCACCATGTTTACCTCTGATGTCGACCCCTTCATGAATGCCTTTCTTGCTGTTGAGCGGATCGGTTCTGTTACCATATTTCGAGGTGATCAGCCCATCAACGGGTCTGCCCAGCGGCATATATTTAATGGTACGCAGGTAGGTGTCCACCTTCTTAATCAGTTGATCATAGGGAGGATCGTTGGCCGGTATAAAAGGCCCTCCACTGTTTTCAGAGGTTTCAGGATTGCTTTTTATGATCTCCACACCGATGTTGTGCATGACTGATTCGATCAACTCGCTGCGGGCATTCAGACCACTAATGGCGCTGGTCATCAGCTTGACGTTTTCGAGCTGAAGATTGGTGTTCTCGAGATCGTAATGGGTCTTCTGATTGTTGAGTTTGTACTCGTATTCCTTCATCAAAGACTCCATCTGCTTCTGGTAGTGAGCGGCGACAAGATCTTTCTCGGATAAATCGCTTTGGAGTTCGTCCACCTTGTGACTCAGATAGCGATTTTCGAACAACGATCCGCTTGCCGTCAAGGTCACAATTGTGGCGGTAAGAATGAAGATAATGGTGGCCGCCGCCGCCAGGAGGGTTTTCCTTCGAGAGAACTGAAATGAGGATGAGTGGCCGTCTTCACCGGTGATGATAATATGGAAACGATCACCCATGTTCAGGCTGGTTATTGTTAATTATGGTTATAATCTGTATATTCCACATCTTATGAAAATCTCTTCTCTTGGGTAGAATATTTCTATATTTATACACTTAAACAGACAAATTTTCAAATGAAATCGAACCTTAAGCTTTGATTCAGTCTACTTTTTTAGATAATGTCCTCACTACTTTCCTGCAGATCAATAAGTAAGGCCTACGGAGCTCAGAGACTGTTTTCAGACCTTGATCTGGTCATCAATGATGGCGACCGAGTCGGTTTGATCGGTCCTAATGGCTCTGGCAAATCGACATTGCTTAAAATTCTCTGTGATCTAGAGGACCTGGACAGTGGCGTCATTGACAGGCGCAATAACGTGATCGTCAGTTATCTGGCCCAGGAGGATACTTTTCTTGAGCACCAGGGCCCCCTGGCCAACCTGCTCGAACCGCTGAAATCCTCACCGCTTCCCGAGGCCCAGAAACTCAATCGGGCCCAGGAGCTGCTCAGCAGGATTGAACTAGAAGATCAGCAGAGGCCTGTTTCGCAGTTGTCGGGAGGCTGGCGCAAAAGGCTGTCAATTTGTCGTGCGCTTGCCACTGATCCTGACCTGCTGGTCATGGACGAGCCAACCAATCACCTCGACATCGAGGGCATCCTCTGGCTGGAGGCTTTAATTGGCAGCAATTCTCCCCTGAGCCCCCCGACCTTTATCGTCGTCAGCCACGACCGCCGGTTTCTTGAGAACTGCACCAGCAGAACTATCGAGCTTTCCGCGACCTATCCTGCCGGGACATTTCAGGTAGACGGCACCTACTCCAGCTTTCTGGAGAAGAAAGTCGATTTTCTGGCTCAACAGCATAAACTGGAAGATAAGCTGGCCAACAAACTACGACGTGAGTCGGAGTGGCTGAGAAGGGGGCCCAAGGCAAGAACTACCAAGGCTAAATATCGCATCGACGAGGCTTATCGCTTGCATGACCAACTCGATTCGGTAAAAAAACAAAATCGTCTGGCTCACAATATTGGTATCGATTTCACCGCCACCGGCAGGAAGACCAAGAAGCTGATGGAGGTCGACAGCCTGAGTTTGACCGTTGACAGCAAGGAGCTGTTTGGCGATCTCAGTTTCACCGTTTCGCCGGGTACCAGAATCGGGCTGGTGGGCAGAAACGGCTGCGGCAAGTCGAGCCTGTTGAATTTACTCTACGGGTGTGCTCGGGGCGAAACGCAGGCTGAACATGGGAGTGTAAGGGTTGCTGACAACCTGGCAGTGGTAAACTTTTCCCAGGATCGAAGGACGGTTGATAAACAGGTTTCATTGCGCAGGGCGCTGGCTCCGGAGGGTGATGCGGTGGTATTCAGGGACCGCTCGGTCCATGTGGTGTCCTGGGCAAAACGATTTTTGTTCAGGCCGGATCAGCTCGACACGCCGGTTGGAAGCCTGTCCGGCGGTGAGCAGGCCCGGATCCTGATTGCCGATCTGATGCGGCAGCCGGCAGATATTCTCCTGCTCGACGAACCGACCAATGACCTCGATATCGCTTCTCTGGACGTATTGGAGGAGAGCCTGCGGGAGTTCGAGGGAGCTGTTATCCTGGTCACCCATGACCGCTACCTGCTAGATAGCGTCTGCGATGCGGTCCTGGGATTCATTGAAGACGGTGCAGTAACCATGTTCAGCGACTATCTGCAGTGGCTTAGCGCAGTGAGTGGTGAAACCGGTAAACCTGGAGAGGATATAAAGGTTGAAAAGAAAAAGAAGCCGGCCGGAAAAAGCAGAAAACCGGGACGGCTCTCCTATCTGGACCAGCTTGAATATGATCGGATGGAAGAAATGATCCTTGCCGGTGAGCAGAGTTGTGAGGAACTGGAAAAAAAGATAGAAGACCCCGCCCTGGCAGCAGACCCCGCCAAACTGCAACCGATCTGGGAGCAGCTTGACCAGGCCCGGCGGGAGGTGGAACAGCTTTATCTCAGGTGGGATGAACTGGAACGCAAGAAGATGCAGTGATCGATAGGTCGACAACAATCGGGATATAGGACTGGTACATGACACGAATCATCAATCTCGAGCAGATCAAGGAAATTTGTGAAAGCATTGATTTCGGACCGCTCATCGAAGAGGGGTTTAGGGCTTACTCAGATGACCAGGTCGTGGTCCCACCGGTGGGTGAGATGTCGTTTACCGCGCCTCCGGGAGATACCCACATCAAATACGGCTATATTAAAAATGACGATTGTTTCGTGATAAAAATAGCCTCCGGTTTTTATGAAAACCCGGCGCTCGGGTTACCCTCCAACTCAGGTCTGATGCTGGTGTTTTCCCAGACAACAGGGCTGTTGCAGACCATTTTGCTAGATGAGGGATATTTAACCGACGTCCGCACAGCCGTGGCCGGAAGGATTGCGGCAAAGTATCTGGCTCCCCCTGAAGTAGAGGGCATCGGCATCTTTGGAACCGGTATTCAGGCCCGCCTGCAGGCCCTTGAACTGAGAAGCCTCACACCCTGCAGGGATCTGATGGTCTGGGGACGAAGCGAGGAACGGCTTGAAGACTATCGGATCTCTCTCGAGCAAGAGGGTTTTTCGGTGACGACGACATCTGCGCCGGCAGCGGTAGCCTCCGTCTGCAACCTGATCGTCACCGCCACTCCTTCGGCCATACCACTGCTGTCCGCTGATCTGGTTCGTCCGGGAACCCATATCACGGCCATGGGTTCTGACACACCGCTCAAACAGGAACTCGATCCGGATATTCTTGCCAGGGCGGATCTGGTGGTTGCCGACAGTATCTCCCAATGCCGGGAACGGGGGGAAATCTGCAAAGCGCTCGAGGCCGGTAAACTGCAGGAACAGAACATCCTCGAACTGGGGCAAATCATCAACGGCAGAGTTCCGGGACGCACCACAAAAGAGCAGATCACGGTCGCCGATCTCACCGGCGTGGCGGTTCAGGACATCCAGATCGCCAAGGCGGTGTGCGAGGGACTCGACGGTTCGGCAGGAGAGGAATAGGCCAATGATCATGTATCACTCAACTCGGGGGGGCTCCCCGCCGGTTCCTTTTGACCAGGCAGTATTGCAGGGTTTCGCCGGAGATGGAGGCCTGTTTGTGCCCCATCCAGTTCCCCAGCTGTCAAGGGCTCAGCTGGAGCAGTGGAAATCTCTTGACTATGTTGCTCTGGCCAGGGAAGTGATGAGTTGTTACATCGATCCGGAGATCGTCCCAAAACGAGACCTGGAGCGTCTTCTGGCTGCCAGTTTAGCACCCTTCGAGCAGGCTGACCCTCCCCTTGTCTCGCCGGGACAGGATGGGCGACAATGGATCATGGAGCTCTTTCACGGCCCGACACTGTCGTTCAAGGACGTGGCCATGGGCTTTCTGATTGAGCTGATGGACTACTTTCTCGAGAAGTTAGATGATCGGTTGTCGCTGATCCTAGCTACTACCGGAGATACCGGTCCAGCAGCCGCCTATGCGGTGGCGGGTAAAAAACGGATCTGCTGTTGGCCGCTCTATCCGGCTGGGATGATTTCCCGGGAGCAGGAATTGCAGATGACAACCATCGGAGCCGGAAACGTCTGTCCGGTTGAAGTACAAGACTGCAGGAACGGTGGCGACGACCTCGATGTTGTCGTTGCCCGCTTGTTCGGCAATGAGCAGCTCAAAAAACGGCTGAAGCTCTCAAGTGTCAACTCGATCAATATCGGTCGGGTGCTGATGCAGACAGTCCATTACTTTTACGCCTATTTTAGAACCGTTGAGCGGCTCGGCGACCCGCTGGTCTTTTCAATCCCGGCAGGGGCTTTCGGGAATCTCTGTGGCGGCGAGCTGGCCAGGTTGATGGGGCTGCCGATTGAGTTTATCTGTGCGACCAATAAAAATGGAACGCAGCACCGCATTTTCGCTGACGGCATCTTTGAAAAGTCACCGCTTCAACAAAGCCTTTCCTCGGCCATCGATATCGTTATTCCCTATAATTTTTGGCGTTTCCTCTACTTTCGGTGCAGCGGCGATACGGCGCTGGTCAACAAGGCGGTCACGGAGTTCGAACATTTTGGCACGGTGCAGTTTGACGATATTTTGCACAGCAAACTGCGTCAGGGCGTTGTTTCGACCTCGATCTCGGATGAGCAGACGCTTGAATCCATAGCAAACATCTTCGAACAGACTGGTTATCTTCTCGACCCCCATGGGGCGGTGGCCGTGGCCGGAGCTGAGCAGTGTAGACCTGGTTTTGCAGAGCACACCCCGTGCGTCAGTGTGGCAACCGCCCACCCGGCGAAATTTCCCCGGGTCATCAAGAAGGCCCTGCCCACGGGCCGATCACTGCCTGAGTCCGCCTTCCATCACTCCATCGAAGAGGCAAAAAAAGCAGATACGAAGGTGCTGATCTGCACCTATGACGAACTCGAGCTGCTTCTGGTGGAGAAAATCGATGCCAGCCTCAAGCACTTAAGTCCTGGCCTTTAATATAGCAGAGAAGTGATATGGCACAATTAACGGTATTGACCAGTCGGCAAGTTGAGCACATTCTTGAACGCTACAATCTCGGCAGACTTGTCTGCTCTGCGCCACTGGACGGAGGGTTGGCAAATTCCAGCCTGAAGATCGAGACGGAGTGCGGTCGCTATGTTCTCTCGGTCTGTGATGAAAAAGGGATGGATGAGATTTCCCGTCTGTGCTCACTACTTCACTATCTGGAAAAATATGATTTTCCAACGACCCGGGTGATCGCCACCAGGCAGGGTGAACACTATATCGACTATCAGGGAAAACCGCTTTATATCAAACACTTCATCGACGGCGGAGTAGTTAAACAACTCGGTAGACGTCAGCTTTTCGAGGTCGGGGCGGCGCTGGCCGGGCTGCATGAAATTCCACCTTATCCCGATCTGCCGGAGCGATTTTCATACGGAATAGAGTGTTTCGACGAGCTCAAAGGCAGAGCTTCGGCAGAGACGTATTATAAGTGGTTGTCGACCTGCGGGAAGCGGGTGGAAGTAGCCCAAACTGCTACGCTGCCAAAAGGATTTGTCCATGGCGATCTGTTTTTTGACAATATGGTGTTCGCCGATGGTTCGCTGGCGGCCCTTCTGGATTTCGAAGAGGCTTGTCATTACTTCCGGATCTTCGATCTTGGTATGACTGCCGTTGGCTGCTGTGCTCCTGAGGGCATTCTCTCTGTTGAGATGACAGCAGCTCTGATTGATGGTTACCAGAGTATCAGGAAGCTTGAAGAAGATGAGCGCAGGTTGCTGCAACTGCATATAGAGTACGGGGCCGCTGCCACCTCGTTCTGGCGCTATCGGCAGTACAACATCAGGAATCCGGACCCGGCAATGAAGAACCATTACCGAGCTATGATGGAAATCGCCATCCAGGTCAGGGCAATTGATGTCGATCTGTTTGTTGATAGGGTTTTTCTCGAAGATGACAAGGTTTGAATATGAAATGCGCTGAGATAGAAAGCCGTTTGGAAAATAAAACTGATGATGTTCTTGACAATAGCAGGTCTACTTGTTTCTATTCCCTTTCACTGCAGGGTTTTCCCGCTGTCCGTTTGACGACGTCGGGGATATGATCGTTAACCACCTTACGAAAAGGAGAGTCTCATGAGAAAATCTTTAATGTTGACCGCCATCAGCGGTGCGGTTGCAGGAATGTTTCTGTTCGGCCAGGTGATGGCCGCCGATCTCAAGATCGGCATCATGGTTCCAACTACCGGTTCCGAGGCAACTTCCGGCAAAGATATGGAAAATGCCATTAAGCTTGCTGCTATGGAAATCAATGAAGGCGGCGGTGTATTGGGCATGAAGATCGACACCATGACCGGTGACGATGCCTGTGACCCGCAGCAGGGTACGGCAGCCGCCACCAAACTGGTCTCCGCCGATGTCGCAGCTGTGGTAGGGGGTTACTGCTCAGGCGCCACCCTGCCGACACTGAAGATCTATGGCGATGCCAATGTGCCTTTCGTCATTGCCGCCGCCAACTCCACCAAGCTGATCGACGCCAACATGGGCAACGCTTACCAGATCAACTCCACCGGTTTTGATCAGGTAGCCACTGCGGTTGCGCTGTTCGAGAAGAAAGGCGCGAAAAAGCTCGCCGTTGTCCATCAGGGTGATGGTTATTCGGAAGATCTGGCCAAACTGACCCGAGAGAAATGGACGGCCATGGGCAACGAAGTCGTGGCCTATGAAGTGGTAAACAAGGGTGAGCAGGATCATTCTGCACTGGTCACCAGAATCAAGTCCAAGGCTCCTGATGCGGTATTCTGGACTGCCTATTATGCCGACGGCGCCCTGCTGATCAAACAGCTTCGTCAGGCCGGCTACCGCAACCTGATCGCCGTGGGCGACGGCTCCAATTCTCCGAAACTGCTGGAGATTGCCGGCAAAGCCGCCGAAGGCGTCTACTGCTTTTCCAACCCTACCGTCGACTATCTGCCGGCTGCCAAGGAGTTTCATGCCAACTACAAGAAAACCTTTAATCAGGAGCCTGATGCCTATGCGGCACTGGCCTATGACGGCATGAAACTGATGGCCGACGCCATCAATCGGGCCGGCTCCACCGACAAGGCTGCGATCATTAAAGCACTTGGCGAGACCACCTCATTCACCGGAATCGCCGGACCGGTTTCCTTTACCGACAAGAACACCCTGGCACGCAGCAACTTTGTTACGCTTATCGCCAAGGACGGTAAATGGGCGCTGAGTGAATAAAGATCGTCTATAATTATAACGTTTGGTACCATCAAAGAGGAAGAATGCGTTTCCGCATTCTTCCTCTGAGTTTTATGCTCCTGCTGATTGCTGAGCAAAATCCGGCAACCACAGGAGTTCTTTCTTTTTTCTCCTGATTTGTCATGTCAATCCAGGATATCTTACTGCAACAGCTCGCCAACGGCCTGATACTTGGTTCGTTCTATGCCCTGGTCGCCCTTGGCTATACCATGGTGTACGGAATCATCAAGCTGTTGAATTTCGCCCACGGCGATCTCTATATGATCGGCGCCTTTATCGGCTTTCTCTTTCTCTCGGTTCTCAGTCCTCTGATTGGCGACAGCTGGGTGGGGATACTCTGTTCCATGGTGCTCAGTATGATCGCGGTGGGACTGTTGGGCGTACTGATCCAGAGGATCGCCTATCAGCCCATGCTCTCAGCCCCCAGGCTGTCGATCCTGATAACCGCTCTGGCGGTGTCGATGATTCTCTCCAATGCGGTAATGGCCTTCACCGATGGCGAGTATCTGGCTTTCAGTACAGATCTCGGTTATGAGGGCTTAGAGTTTGGCAACGTCTTTGTCACCTATACCCAGATGGTGCTGGTCGGTGCGGCAGCATTGCTGATGACCGGACTCTATCTCTTCGTGCATCGGACCATGTATGGCAAAGCGATGCGGGCCATCGCCATCGATCAGGACGCCTGTCGGCTCATGGGTATACATGTCAACCGGATCATTGCCCTTACCTTTTTCATCGGCACCTCACTGGCCGCCAGTGCCGGAATCATGGCCGGTGCCTATTATGGTTCCATCCATTTCTTCATGGGCTTTGTGATCGGCCTGAAAGCCTTCACCGCTGCGGTAATAGGCGGAATAGGCTCAATCCCCGGAGCCATGCTGGGCGGTCTGCTGCTGGGCCTGCTCGAATCATTCGGCACCCAGATTCCATTTATCGGTACCGAATGGAAAGATGTCTTTTCGTTTGGAATTCTGATCCTGCTGCTGGTATTCAAGCCCACCGGAATTTTGGGCAGAACAGAGATCGAGAGGATGTAGACATGGCCCGGATCGATTCTGCTGCACCCAAAACGGGAGATGTCGCGGGAACCGGGGGACCTCTCAGGTGGCTCGATTCTCAGAAGAACAGGCTGATCGTCCTCACGGTTCTGGCCTTTCTGGCCATGTTTCTACCGCTCATTTCCAGTAACTATGTGCTCGAGGTAATGACCACCGCCTGGTTTTATGTGATGCTCTGCCTGGGGCTCAATATCGTCGTCGGCTATGCCGGTCTGCTCGATCTCGGGTATGCCGCTTTTTTTGCGGTTGGTGCCTACACCACGGGAATACTGACCTCGCATTTCGGGGTCAATTTCTGGTTGACCATCCCGGCAGCAGTGCTGTTCTCGATCTGTGCCGGGGTAATTATCGGTGGCCCGACCCTACGATTGCGAAGCGACTATCTGGCAATCGTCACTTTGGGTTTTGGCGAGATCGTCAGAATCATAGCCAGGAATCTGGAGATAACCGGTGGCGCCAGCGGCTTGATCGGCATCGAAAAACCCTCTATCTTCGGGTTTGAATTAAACCAGATCTTCCATTTCTACTATGTGTTTCTGATTTTGGCCTGCCTCGCCTGCTTCGTCAGCTACCGGTTGCAGCATTCACGGCTTGGACGGGCCTGGCAATACGTCCGTGAGGATGAAGATGCAGCTGAGGCGATGGGCATAGACCGGGTTGCGGTAAAGCTCTACGCCTATGTAATCGGGGCTATATTCGGTGGGGTTGCCGGCTGCTTTTTTGCCGCCAAAATGACCGCCATTTCTCCGGAAACCTTCATGTTTCAGCAGTCGGTGCTGATCCTGCTCGGGGTGGTGCTTGGCGGTATGGGTAAGATACCAGGGGTGATAGTCGGCGCCTTTGCCCTGGTCCTTTTTCCAGAGGTATTCCGCGATCTGGGCTCCTCGCGGATTCTGGTGTTTGCCATCGTCATGCTGGTCATCATGCTCTATCGGCCCAAGGGCATCTGGCCAGAGAAGAAATCTTAGGTGGTGAGACAAAAATAGCTGCAGAATAGATCTTATGGCACTACTGGATGTTGAAAATTTGGGTTTGAGTTTCGCCGGCCTGCAGGTCATCAAAGAACTGAGCTTTTCTGTTGACGAGGGTTCAATCGCCAGCCTCATTGGACCAAACGGGGCCGGAAAAACCTCGGTATTCAATTGCCTGACCGGCTTTTACAAACCCAACAGCGGTGAGATACTCTTCAACGGCAGGCCAATTACTCGGAAACGGCCCTATAAGATCACCCGCCGCGGCATGGCCCGAACTTTCCAGAATCTAAGACTGTTCAAGAGCATGTCCGTTCTCGAAAATGTCATGTCCGGCATGCACTGCCGCACCCGATCCGGCCCACTCGGGGCAATCCTGCGGACCGGTTCCCAGCGGCGGGAAGAGGCTGAAATAAAGGAATTCTGCGAATTTTGTCTCGACTTTGTCGGCATCCTCGGGGAGAAAGACCGCACCGCCTCCAACCTTCCCTACGGTCATCAGCGGCGGGTCGAGTGGGCCCGGGCGCTGGCGACCAAGCCTAAACTGCTGTTGCTGGACGAGCCAGCCGCCGGGCTCAACTTCGACGAGAAGCAGCAGTTGATAGAGTTGATCAAACGCATTCGCGAGGAGCTCAAAATCACCATCTTGCTCATCGAACATGATATGGGCCTGGTCATGAAGGTCTCTGAGATGATAACCGTGATCGACTACGGGCAGAAAATTGCCCAGGGAAGTGCCGAGGAAGTGCAGAACAATCCGAGGGTAATCGAAGCTTACCTGGGCAGGGAAGAGGACGAGGTCGTATGAGCAGCGCCATTCTTGAAATTGACAATCTTGAGACCCACTATGGCAAGATACACGCGCTCAGAGGCATTTCCTTTTCGGTAAAGGCGGGAGAAATTGTCACTTTGCTGGGAGCTAATGGGGCCGGCAAAAGCTCCACCCTGAGGACCATTTCGGGCCTGATTCGATCAACCTCGGGGTCCATACGGTTCATGGGAGAGGACATTACCAGGAAACCGGCTCATGATATTGTCAAGATGGGGCTTATCCATGTGCCGGAAGGCAGGAAAATATTCAAAGGGATGACTATTCTGGAGAATCTGGAACTCGGCAGTTTTACTCTTGAGGATGAAGCGGAAAGAAAAAGACGACTGGACCATGTTTTCGAGATATTTCCGGTTCTTGAAGAGAGAAAGAACAGGGATTCCGCTTTCCTGTCCGGAGGTGAGCAGCAGATGTTGGCCATCGGCCGTTCGATGATGACTGACCCGAAACTGCTGCTGCTCGATGAACCCTCCATGGGGCTCGCCCCGTTTCTGGTTCAGGAGATCATGAAGATCATCGTCCGCTTGAACAGGGAGGGTGTCACCATACTGCTTGTCGAGCAGAATGCCAAGGTGGCGCTTAAACTGGCCGACAACGGTTATGTGCTTGAAACCGGCCGGATCGTCATCGAGGGCGACGCTCAGACCCTGCGAGAGGATGAGTCGATCGTCAAGGCCTACTTGGGCGAGTGAACTAGCGTCCATCCGCACACGGAGCTTTCCTTTAACTCTTTGCCGTGCTCAGAATTTCATCCTCAGACCTATAAAGATAATTGCGGTAAAATTCTTCGCTCGCCTCGTTCAAAGAAAAACACTCGCTTTGGGATGAATGCTGAAGGGGATAATAGGACCAGTCTTATAAGCAGACAAGCGAAAATCTTTACCAGGCTTTCTTCTGCCGAATAGGAAGTAGGAGATGCAGGACTTGCTAAAGCTGCATTGTGAAGGCCCAACAGAGCGCTGAAAACGCTTACCGATCGCCACAGGCTGCGAAGCGGCCGTCACCCGATCGGTTCTTCAGCGCGGAGTTGATCAGGCCGAGCGCAGCAGCGCCGGCAAGGTCTGCAGCTCTTTTCTAGTCCACCACTTCCTGAATCCAGGCCAGGGCAGCCGCGACTTTTGGAAAACCGATGGTCGACACCAATACCAGCAGGGCATGCTCAATCTCTTGCCGGTCGGCACCCGCCGCCAGCGCACGTTTGGCATGGGAGTTGACCGCGCCGGTAGATCCTGAAGCGGCGGCCACCGCAAGCTGGATCAGTTCAGTTGTCTTCTTGTCAAGCGGGCCCGCCTGACGAACAGTGGAGCCGAGATTTTCCACTGCGTCGAGAACCTCGGGAAAGTTTGATTTCAGGTAGTGGTAATGTTTGCTGATCTTTTTCTTTTCACTCATTTTGTTCCTCTCTATTTGGCTGAGGTTTTACCGATTGTAATCACGATTAGAGGTAAAGCCCAGTTCCGTCAGGGTTATCCTGACTCAACCCTGTCTATCCGTGCTCCTCGGTCCTGCTCTTTTCAAAACCGATGACAAAGGCCAGAAGCGCAGGAATCACGAACAGGGTAAAGACGGTCGAGAGTGCGAGCCCGCCCAGAAGAATGGAGCCGAGCCCGCGATACAGTTCTGAACCGGAGCCGGTGGAAATGACCAGCGGGGTCATGGCCAAAATCGAGGTCGTGGCACTCATGAAAATCGGCCTGATCCTGGTTCTAACTGCGTTGGACACAGCCGGGACGCCAACCAGCCCGTGGTAACGAACGTTGTTCAGTGATTGATGGACGATCAAAATGGCGTTGTTGACCACGGTACCGATCAGGATGATAAAACCCAGCATGGCGAGAATGTCGAATCCCTGGGGTGCCACGAAGGTATTGACCGCCAGTAGGCCGATAAAGCCGCCGGCTGCAGCCAGCGGAACGGTAAAGAGAATTATGAAAGGATAAATAAAATTCTCGAACAGGGCTGCCATTAAGAGGTAGGTAATCAGCAGGGCCAGAAGCAGGTTCCACTGCAGAGCTTTCCCCGTCTCCAAGAGTTTATCGGCGTTGCCGCCGATACTTATCTGCAGACCTTCGAGTTGACCAGCCTGCTCCAGGGTACTGATGATATCGTTTTCTATGATATTGATCGCATCCTGCAGCGCCAGGTCAGCGGGCGGCGTGACTTGCAGCGTGATGGTACGCTTGCGTTCGAGATGCTGTATCTGGGGCATGCCTTCGCCATAGGCGAGGCTGGCGACATCGCCGACCTTGATGAGATCGCCGTAGCGGTTGACGATAGTAGCATTCATTAACTCCTCTGGAGAGTCGAACCGCTCGTCACTGCCTTTGAGAACAAGGTCGACCTGTTTGATTCCGGCGGGCCGGTAATCATCTATTTTCCTGCCGTCCATGAGGATATCGACATAAATGCCGAGGTCGCGCTCGCTGAGGCCATTTGCCGCCAGTCGTTCCTTGTTGGGTATCACACGAATTTCGGGATAGCTGGTTTCCAATGAAGGGATCGGCCTGGTCTGTGAGCCTGAAATTTTCTGTCCTACGGCCCCGAAGATGGCCCGGGCACCGCCAACGATTGTGTCGATGTCCTCCCCGGAAACGTTGACATCCACCGTCCGGCCACCACCCAGTTCCGACTGAAATATACCAATCTGGATGGAAACCCCGAAATAGCCGGGGATGGAGTTCATGATCTTCATAAATAGCCCCATCATCTCCCGGGCCCTGGTTTCATAGATCGACTGGGCCCCGAACAGCGTTATCCGGTCGGCGCCGACATAAAACATATCTTTTATCGGTGCGATACCCATTGGGTTGCCCTCCTGGTAAAAAGGCTCGGCCTGCTCAAAAATAAGGGCACCGATCTCTTTATATTTATCGATCGAATAGCCGGGCGGAGGAATGAGGATATTGAGTACGAAGTTGCGATTGCCCTGGGGCAGATATTCAGCACTGGGGCGCAGCCAGAAGACTATGCCGATGGACAACGTGGTGAACAGCACGATGGTAACCACCCGGGTAAACACGTTGGCCAGGCAGATGCTGGAAAACCCCATAATGATCTTGACGAAAAACGGGCCAACAAACGATTTCTGCAGCCAGTTTTCCGATTTCCTTTCGCTTCTTTTATAGAGCAGGTTGATCAGAGTCGGTATCACGGTAATGGATACCAGAAAGCTGATCATGATCGAAAAGGTGATGGCTATGGCAATATCGCGGAACAGCTGTCCGGCTTCCTCCTGCATAAAGATAACCGGCAGAAATACGGCCACGGTCGTTGCCGTAGAAGCGAAAACTGCGCCCCAGATTTCCTTGGTACCGTCAAGGGCCGCCTGGTAAGCGTTCTTGCCCATGTTACGGTGGCGATCGATATTTTCCAGCACGACAATGGAGTTGTCGACCAGCATGCCGACGGCGAAGGATATACCCGCCAGGCTGACCACGTTGAAGCTGCGATTGCTGAGCCAGAGGAAAATGAAGCAGCCGATGACCGAGATTGGTATCGCCAGCGCCGTGGTGAGTGTTGACCTGACGCTGCGCAGAAAGGTCATCAGTACGGTGATGGCCAGCAGGCCCCCGATCAGGACGTTCTGCTTCACCAGGTTGATGGCGGTATTGATATAAGGCCTTTCATCGTAGAGGATTTCCAGATAGAGCCCCTGCTCTTTGAGGATGGTGTCGTTTAATCGATTGATCTCCCGTTCGACACTGTCGGTCATGGCCAGGACATTGGCCCCCTGTTCTTTTTGTATACCGACGACAATGATTTGTTCGGCGTTGTGCAGGACTGCCCCCTGTTCTTTGGCGTAACCCTCTGAAACGTTGACGATATCACGAAGATAAACCCTCGACATACCATCTTCATAGACCACTACATCAAGCGCTTCGGCCGGTGATTGAAATTGCCCCACCGTCCGAATCCGATAGTTCTTGCGGCCCACCCCCATGACACCGGCCGAGATGGTCGAGTTGGAGCTGGTGATGGCCCCGGTAATCTGGTCGAAGGTGATGTTGTACCTGGCCATTTTCTTGATATCGAGTTCCACATGCAGTTCGTCTTCGGTACCGCCGAACACCAGCAGCGAGCCGACTCCCTGGACCCGCTCCAGGTGCTGCCTGATCTCGTTCTCGAAAAAGGTTCGGTAGTGATTGATGGGTTCCTCGTTTTCCGGCGCTGGTCTCAAGGCCGACCAGATCACCGGTGAACTGCTGGCGCCGGAGGCATCAATGCGTGGGCGTTTGGCGTTCTCCGGGTAGTCTGAAACTTCGTTGAGCTTGTTGGAGACTCGTAAAAGTGCATCATCGAGATCGGTGCCCAGGGAAAAGGTCAGGGTGATTTCACCGAAATTGTTGTAGCTGGAGCTCTCCATCTTGGTGAGTCCGTTCAGTCCCTTGAGCACCTCCTCCTGCTTCTCGATGATATCTTTTTCGATTTCGTAGGGAGTGGCTCCGCCCCAGGTGGTTTGCACCGATATCTGCGGCTTTTCAACATCCGGGGTGAGTTGGACCGGCAACGAGTTGAGGCCGATAATACCAAAGGTGATAACGAGTATTACTGCAACGATGATGGAAACCGGCTTGTCGAGAGCGTATCTGACGATGTCCATGTTATTCTCCAACCAGCACAGGCTGATCCGGACGCAGCCGTTCGTTGCCCTCGGTTACCACCGGCATGCCCGGGACGATATAGGGGTTGTCGACGCCCACTTTATCGCCGAGATAGGCGACGATGTTGACGGGAAGAATGGCGGCCTTGCCCTCCTTGACCGTATAAACAAAGTCCTTGCCTTGGAATTTCACCAACGAGGCTCGACTGATGATCGATAGTTGCTGCCTGGTGCTGGCAGGCACGGAAACGGTGGCGGTCATATTCTGGGCTATCAGGCCCTGAGGCTCGATGGAAATTTTAAGGAAGACGTTTTTGGTTTTCATATCGGCCACTGGATCGATGTCTTCCAAGGTGCCGGTCAGTTCCTTTCCAAAAGCGGTTATGGTGACGGGAAGCGTTTGGCCCAGTTCAATATACCGGAGGATGGACTCTGAAATGGGAGCCCTGATAAACAGATCTTCGCTGGAGCCGATTGATACGAGCTGTCGTCCAGGTTGGACCCAGCTTCCCGAATCGACGTCCTTGGTCAGGATTATACCGTTGAAGGGAGCGGAAATTTCCGATCTCTTCTTCTGAATTTTAAGCTTCTGTAAAGTTGCTTGAGTGGCCTGTTTCTCTATCTGGGCATTTTCATACTCGAACAGGGCGTTATCCCGTTCCCTTTCCGATACGCCGGCTTTGCCAAAGAGTCGTTCCAACCTTTTGTAATTTTTCTCGACGTTGGCAATACGCAGCTCAATCTGCTCCAGCTTCGCCTGCTGAAAATTAATTTCCTCATCGAGAATCTCGGTATTGAGAATTACCAGCGGGTCCCCTTTCTTGACCACATCCCCCTGATTGACCTCAACACTTTCAACGAGAGCGGCCAGTTCAGTTGAAATATGGCTAATCCGCTCGTAGTAGAGAACACCGATGACTGTCCTGGTCTGTGCCACTTCTTCCTGGGTCACCGGTGCAACCTTAATTTTGGCCGGCGGCGGACCGTCGGCAGCGAGAACGGGGTGTCCCATAGTGAACAGTATGATTGCTGCTGCAGCGGTTAAAAGATGTTTACCAGTCATTTCAATCTCCTGGATCTTTGGAAATTTGGAGAAGATTTGCTTCCATTCGGCCGAGCACCTTGACTACCACGGCCCTATCTTCCTTGTCTATATTTTCTTCGATTCTGCTGGAAAGAGCCTTTATCAGACGCGACATTTCCGTACTCAGTACAGCTCCTTCAATGGTCAGGTGCACCAGTTGGGAGCGCCGATCTTCAGGATTATCACGCCTGACTATCAAATTCTTTTTTTCGAGCCTGTCAAGTATCCTGGTCATATTGGCGGGACTTTTTTCGATCAAACCTCCGATTTCACTTTGGGTTCTGCCCTTCTGCCGGTCCAGGTTGTTGAGCAGATGAAGCTGCTCTCTGGTGAGATCGAATGGCTTGAGCAGTCGATCGATATTATTGCGAATGGCCTGCGAGGTGAGGTAAATTCGGCGGCCTAAAGAATCGTAGTGGCAGCTGCTCATGATAATCCCCCTGTTATGTTGACCAGACAACTATTAACCAGTCAACTACTTATGTCAACACTACTTTCCTGCTCTTCATCTCATCCGAACCCGGCAAATTTAGTGGTAAACTGCAGTGGCAATATTATAGTGTTTAGGCACAACGGTTTGAGAAAATGTTCAATGGCGCGGGCGGGGCAACCGCAGGGAGAAAGATATGAGCATCTATTACATTGATGGGGAATTCATTGATGAATCTGAGGCGGTACTACCGGTAACCGATCTGGCAATTTTGCGGGGCTACGCAGTGTTCGATTTTCTGCGGACTTACAACGGTCATCCGTTTCATCTCGAGGCCCACCTGAAGAGGCTGCGCAACTCTGCCGCCCTGATCGGTCTTGGCTGCCCGTGGAGTCTTGAGGATCTGAGCACCATTGTGGACCAGACTCTGGCCAGGAATAACAACGCTGAATCCAATATCCGCTTGCTGATCACCGGTGGTGACAGTGAGGACTCCATTTCTCCGGGTCAGAATCCCCGGCTGCTGGTAATGGTGCGTCCTGTAAAACCTTTTCCGGAGAGCTGGTATCGGGAAGGAATAAAAATCATAACGACCCGGACGAACCGTTATATACCAGGTGCCAAGAGCACCGATTATATTAGAGCCATTGTCACCCTCCAGGACGCCGAGGCGGCGGGTGCCATTGAATCAGTATACGTCAACAAGACCGACCAGGTGCTGGAAGGGACGACCTCTAATCTTTTCATCGTCCGCGACAATTCGGTCGTCACCCCCGCCGAAGAAATCCTCCCCGGGATCACCAGGGATGTGCTCCTCGAGCTTTTAAAACAGGAATTTCCCCTTGAGTTACGACCAGTGCCCAGGCAGGAACTTCTGGAGTCCGATGAGGTATTCATGGCCTCATCAACCAAAGAGGTGATCCCGGTAGTTCAGGTCGACGACCACAACATCGGCAACCGAAATCCGGGCCCGGTTACCCGCAAAGCCATGGAAATATTCAAAAATTATACTGATCTTTACGGCGCATAATAGCTAGTTTGAATAGGGTGAAGGTGCGGGCCTGGCCTGTTTACAAATTGAATGAGTCAGTGAGCTGTTGTTCCTCATATAGTAAATCGGAATCAGTACAGAATAAGATTCAAAACGTGCTAGCTTGAAAGTGAACCCCTTAGCGGCGGAGGAGAACTATACCGGCAGACTCTCTGCGGGGCCGGAGGATTTTACTCCAGAGATCCTCTATGAGGACAATCATCTCCTCTTTGTCAATAAGCCTGCAGGGATGCTTACCCAGGCTGATGCCAGCGGCCGAATTTCGCTTCTGGAGCACCTCAAAAGCCACATCAAAACTCGCGACAACAAGCCGGGAAACGTCTACCTGGGAATGGTGCAGAGGCTCGATAAACCGGTTTCAGGGCTCCTGGTTTTTGCCAAAACCTCGAAAGGCGCAGGAAGAATCAGTGAACAGATCAGGGAGCGGCGGTTGTCCAAGTGCTATCTGGCGGTTACGGCCGCCGGACCCGATGACGATCCTTCCAGAGATGGCGAAGTTGAAGACTGGCGCCTGGTCTCCCACCGGCTCAGTCGGGTAAAAGACCTAAGTTTTGTCGATGATGATATCTCTAAAGGGCAGACGGCAACTCTCAAACTCAAAACACTATTGGTGAACGGGGAGTTGGGATTTCATGCAGTCCGCCTGATTACTGGCCGCAAACATCAGATCAGAGCTCAATTGGCAGCCCTTGATATGCCCATCTGCGGCGACCAGAAATATGGCTCAGCGGTTAAGGCCCACAGCGGACGTATACTCCTGCATTCCTATCGAATCCGGTTGCTTCATCCGACCAAAAGGACGAGCCTGGAAGTGATATGCCCTCCACCGGTGGAACTCTTTTCCTCGTTCAGTGCAGGGGAAAGTGAAGTCATCTTGGCGGCGCTTAAAAAGCTGTGGGTCAGTTGACAGAAGATATGTTCTCGAGTGAACCGATAAGGATTTTTTCGAGCTTAGCTGCCGCGGCCTGGTGCTTTTCCGATTCGGGCCGATCAACCGTTTTGAAGAAATCATGGGCGACCTTTAACTCCGAAGCCGACCACCCGCTGGTGTAATTGACAGACCCGGTTTCCTCCAGTGAATTCAGGGGCGATTCGTGATCACGACGGCCATGGGACCAATTGGCCATATGCTTGTAGAAATGAAGAGCCCGGTTGGTGAGCACGAATAGAAGAGCAATGGAGCCAGCTGGTCCGATGGAGACCTGGGGGCCGCTGATCCTGATGCCCAGCAGCGAGGCTTGGTAATCGAGGTTCTTTCTGGTGCCCAAAGCCCCCAATGCCCCACCGATAGTTCCCAATGCGGTGAACAGCCCGAGACCGTGCCCGAGGGCTGCGACATCTACTCCTGCACCGATTGCCCCACCGCCGATCCCGCCGAGCAGCATGAACTGACGCTTGGAGAGTCCAAGGAACTGCCAGGTCTTTTCGCTGAATATCTCTTCATGTAAAATCGAATAGGCCGGTAGTCTATAGTCGTAGAGATTGTGATTGAACTGGGCTCTTATCTGAGCATGGGCGCTTTTTTCCAAGCCACTGATTTTTTTAGTATAATTTTCAGTCAATCTCGTACTGACCCGTTGCTCATCCGCTCTCTTATTGATCTGGGAGCTCATTTTCAAGCTGAGACTCTCGGTCAATAACGAACCGATAATATGAGCCGTGGTCCTGGTGCGGTTGTCCCAGTCTTTCTTTATGGTTTCCACCACCTCGGACATGATCTGCTGCCAGTCCTGATCGATCGATTTCAAGGCCTCCAGCAGCCCTATTCGCTCACTGTAGGTAGCATGGTGGGCGTTGAACAGCCTGATCGAGTTGAAGTGCCTGGCAAGTTCGTCCTTCCATTGCGGCAGGTAGCGGTCGTCCGCCTGTTTACTGTTGATAACCGCCATCCTCGGTTTGCCGATAAGCCGGATAATTTCCATTTCGTCCCGGTCAACCGTACGGATAGGTCGGGCACCGTTCACCACATAAATAATTGCCGCTCCACGGGTTATCGGTTTTAAGAGCTCGTAATCCTCGGCTAATTCATCTATCGAGCGGCAGTAATTGAGGAGTTCCTGAAGACGAGCCTCACTGCTGCCTTCCAGGGTTTTTAGTTTTGCCAGTATCTTCGCCGGGTTCTGAAATCCAGGTGTGTCGACAAAGCGGATGATTTCTCGGTTGTCGATCAGCACCGGAAAACTCCGGCACACGGTCGTCTCGCCCGGATAGGGGCTGATGCGGACAGAGTCGTCCTCGGCCAGGGTAGAAAGAACGGATGACTTCCCCTCGTTGGGATGCCCTATAATGGCAATTTCAGCTAGCATCTCGGTTCTCGACTCCAATATCGTGCAGGGATAGATACGGATCGGCCAGACCGTCGAGTTTCTGTCGCCAGATTTTCCGTTCCACCGGAGCAGGCTGAAAGATGGAGTGCCGATCCGACCCCTGACCCACCAGCCCCACAAAGATAGGGACCTGTCTACCGCCAGACAGGCGGATGTCTTTGATGAGCTGCAGGGTCTCATTGATGGGGGGCATCCATGATTCCATGACCAGCATAATCCCAACGTTATCGTTGCTTGAATCAGCCAGCAATCCTTCAAACAGGGTCCGGTTAGCACCCGGATCCTGGTGGTAGATCTGGCGGCCGGAGATGGAAAAACCGCTGGCCCTGAGATGTTGTTCCAAGACTGCGGGATCGTAATTTTCTGAAATATCGGTAGACAGCAGCAGCGTCACCGCTGAGGTTGAAGTATTGAGCTCCGGGGCAATACCCTGGCTGCCATGTTCAGGTCTGAAATTGACAGCGCCGTTATTCTCAGAGGTGACCGCCTGACTTTTCATCCGCGGGGTTTTCAGGCGATTGACAAGCTGAACGATCACCGGTCTGTCGGTCTTCAGATTCTGCAATGCCAGCCCTTGACCTACTTTGCCGACCACAACCAGAAGCAGCCTGACGAGTACTCCGTAGAAGAGTACGCAAAGCACAAGAAATGGCCACCAGGAGACAAGATCCTGGGTTTGCAAATGATAGATGCCGTCCTTTAAAATGATTCTGCTGCCTTCGATCTGGGCAGCGGAAGGATAACCCTGGTGGCCCGGGATAAACCATGACCAGGGCAGCGCCAGAATTCTTACTGACCTGGCGATGAATTCGGTGCTGAATTGAATCGTTGACTGCCAGCCGAAGGCGATATCGCTGGTCAGTATCCTGAAGCAAGTCGCTGCCAGCAGCCCCAGGTTGAAGCACACCATCGCCCGCTGAGAAAGGCCGAAGAGTGGCCAGTAGAAAACCGATCCGTAGATTTCTCTCTGCTTTTTCAGCAGTCCCTCAAGCTGGGTGATGCCGGCGCTGCTCCCTTCCGGCAGATAACGGTGGAGCTTTTTGGAGCGGCTCAGGGACCAGGCGGCGGCTGTCCCATAGATTCGGGTGACCGGTGCCGGAAGTAAATTCACTCCTGCCAGTCTGAGTCCCGCTCCGATTACAAGAAAGAACAGCATCAGCAGCTGGCTGAAGACGAACAGAAAAAGAAAGTTGATGACGTTGACCGGGGTTGATCCCGAGTAGGTGAAAAACGTCAAACCGCTTGTCAGACCTATGACAACACCGCAGACCATCAGTATCAAGCAGAAGGTTCTAAAGGCTTCGGCTATGGCCTGTCCCGGGCTTTTCCCCTCCGGGAAGACCTGGCTCCTCCTTTGGCGCAGCCAGTGTTGGAGCAGTGGACCCCGAGCAGCTTGCTGATCTTCTTCAGCCAGGTTCAAGTAAATCTGTCGGTCTCTCCGATGCAGATCTGCCTGAAGGGATTCCCGATCGGTACCCAGGAAGTATTCGAGATCGACTAAATCGCCGTATGTCCAGTATCCTTTCATATCCCCTTTGATACCTAACGACACAATTCCAACCCATCCAGGCGGTATTATTCACTCTGGTGCCTGTTCACCGCACTACCGGGCTGCTCCTCCGGTTCCCCGCCAGCCTTGCCTGGACGACGCCTTCAATTTCTGCCGCTAGGTATAGTAAAGAAGATCGGAGGTTTCAAAAGGTTTTTCGCACAGGGGGGAGATAGAGGAAAGACTGTGGACAAAAAAATGGCCGGGATCTTGCGACCCCGGCCGGCTGCGAAAAAGGTGGAGATCGATCCCGCAGGTTATCTGACTTTCCCTTCCATCATCAAGTCGGGCGGTCCAAGCCATGCCCCCTTGAGGAGCAGGTTGAAGTAGGCCCATTTGAACATCAGTTTTGCCATGTGATTGAGTTCCGTGTCTTTGAGCAGACTCATTGGTCCGATGGCTGGAAAGGGGTACTTTCCGGTCAGTGGTTCCTGGTCGTAGTTGAAGTCGATTATGTAGGCTTTCCCGAAGCCTGATTCGATGAATCAGACCGCGTGACCGTCCGACCGGGCGTGCTGTTCACCTCCCGAAACATAGGCCAGGATGTTCTCATGCTGCACGTCTCCCTGGAAATGCGCTACCGCACCACCTTTCGAGGTCGGTACGTCCGTTCCGTCGCCCAGCACCCAGACATTGTCATGGCCTTCGGGCTGCAGGGT
>CAJQNS010000052.1 GCA_905479735.1 uncultured Desulfofustis sp. | reverse complement strand
GAGCCTTATGCAAAACTAAGATTTTCGTTCAAAATCAAGGCATGCGAGAAATTTTACCACAGGCATATGATTGATATTCCGAGGATAAAATTTTGAGCATAACGCAGAGTTTGGGCGAAAAGATTGTTTTGCAAATGGCTCTCAGGGTAAAACTAATCAGAAAAATACAGGATAGCCACCTCCAATCTATCATTAGCAACAGGCGGTCGAGATCGAAGGTGTTTCCTGCTCATTTCAAACCTACATAGATAGATCTACAAGCACCTAGATTTATAGCGACTCCTACCCCACCGATGGTTTAGTCTCTGAAATTTGTTGGGATTGCTTTGCATCTATAATTCTGTTACTAGTTCTTCTAACCACTTACTGGTGTTTTGGGTGACATGCTCAATCAAGAACATTATTTTTTTAGCATTCACCAATAGTGGCCTATCAACCATCGGTTTCGATTTCAGGAATCTTTAGGCTACCTTGAAAAATTGAAATTTTCGTTCATAATCAAGGCGCGAATGTAAATTTTGCCGCAGGCATATAGTTGATATGTCGAGGATAAAATTTTCATTTGCAACGCGGAGTTTGGGCGAAAAAGCGATTTTTCAAGGTAGCCTTTACGTAGAGAGTCATAGATGGTGAAAGATTCTGAATCCATGTTGGTCGAATTGGGATTTACCGTTGAGGAATCTCAAAGAATCGTGCAAATCGGTACGCTCCGCTCTTACCCCAGTGATGCTATAGTTCTAAACAATCCGGATAGATGCGAGTTATTGTATTTAATCCTCGAAGGACGGGTGGATGCTTGCGCGTTTGATACTGAAGGTCAGGAAGCGATACTTGCTAAATATGATAAAGGAACGTATTTCGGTGGAATTGGGTTTGGTGATGTCTCCTATGCGATTAAATTTAAAACCACAGAACCGAGCAATTTCCTTGAATTACGAATCTGTGAATTTAAAGAGTTTTTACCTCAAGCAAGTGACTCAGCAAAACGAATATTTGAAAATCTTCTCGGAGACCTTGAAAATCAGGGGCAAAAATTAGCAGAAGCAATTCAACAGAAAAGGGCCATCACTGAAATCCTCCGGGCAATCTCAGATTCTCCTTCCGATTTGGAATCCCTGCTAGACACTGTTGCCGAGAATGCCGCTCGACTATGCGAAGCAAAAGACGCCACGATTTTCCAAGTCGAAGGGGATGATTTAAAATTAGTCGCAAAGTTTGGGCCAACCCAGATGTGGCCGAAAGGTAGAAAAAAACGGATTACCCGAGACTGGGTGACCGGACGTGCTGTTAAGGATTGTAAAATCATTCGCTTGCTTGATTTGCAGGCCCTTGAGTCTGACTATCCTGAGGGATCTGCTATTGCCAAAAAACACGGCCACCGAAGTGTATGTATCGTTCCGCTAATACGAGAAAATGTTTCGATCGGGGCAATTCTCATCCGCCGTTTCGAGGTAAATCCGATCACGGATAAGCAACTGGAACTTTTAACAGCTTTTGCTGATCAAGCATCCATTGCCATCGAGAATGTGAGACTTTTTAATGAAATCAATGAGAAAAGTCACAAATTGAAGGAACAGTCGGATGAACTTGCACTTTGGAATGAGAAACTTGAGGTTAGAGTCGCAGATCAGGTTGCTCAACTCGAGCAATTCGCCAAACTGGAGCATGAGTTAAAAGTAGCAAGCGACATTCAGAAAAGTATGCTGCCGAGATCAATTCCGCATCTGGAAGGATATGAAATTTATGCGAATATGATACCAGCAAAAACAGTAGGCGGAGACTTTTATGAATTTATACCTTTAGGTGGCGATTCGCTTGCAATTGCGATTGGTGACGTTGCTGACAAAGGTGTTCCTGCCGCTTTGTTTATGGCTATGGTTCGCAGCTTTCTCCGAGCAGAAGTCAAACCCGAGGTATCACCCAAAAAAGTACTTGAGTTGGTAAACGGTCACCTGCTGGAGTTGAATGACAAGGGTATCTTTGTGACGATTCTACTCGGCATTTTGAACAAAAAAACACATCGATTTACCTACACACGTGCAGGGCATGAGTTACCAGTCTTGATCGACTATAGGGGTTCTGTAAAACAGGTACAAAAAGGTGCAGGTCAGGCGTTAGGGGTTTTCGATTCAGTGATTTTGGACGAACAAATCATCGATCTTGCAGATAACAGCATAATGGTGCTTTACACAGATGGGCTATCCGACGCCATCAATCGACAAAACCAAAGGTTTGGCCTGCGAAGGATGCTGCGTACTTTAAATAAAATGCCGGATCATTCTGTAGCACACATATGCGATGAATTATTCTATGCAGTCCAGCAACATCAGAAGCACCTTCCACAGTTTGATGATATGACTGTAGTTGCAGTCAGGGCAACAACTGCTTGAATTTTCCACCCTGTTTTATTGGTAGATCTGCCCATTGAAATTGATTTTTAAGTTTTAGCCTGACCCGTAAGCACCACCTTTGCCTGTCCCAATGATCTGAATCTCTGACCAGTAGTTATCTTTTGGAGGAGATATTATGACCTTGCACACACTCTCCGATGGCGGCAGCATCTATTACCTCTTTCATCACCCCTCTGTATCAGAAATGCCAACCCTGATCTTCTTTAATCCATTAACAGGGGATACAGGAAACTGGGAGGCCGCAGTTGCCCCCCGTCTTAGAGAGAAAGGTTTCGGTACCTTGAGTTTTGACTATCGAGGACAAACCAACAGTCCACTGAGTATGGATATGCCCCTGGACTCTGCCATAATTGTCAATGATTCAGTCGATCTGTTGAAAAAATTAGGCCCCGAACTACCAATATTGGTCGGCCTTTCCATTGGCGGATTATATGCTGCCCGAGCCTGGCTTGAGGGGGCAAAAGCCTTAAAGCTAGTACTGATAAACACCCTACGACATAACGGTCCACGCCTCAAATGGATAGGAGACGCACTGGTCCGTGCAGTCGAAATAGGTGGCCTGCAGTTGTTACGTGATCTTTACCTGCCATTACTCATGAATGAAGATTGGTTGGCTGAAAATCGTGAAACTTTTTTGCAAGCCACTAGTGAGTACGTTGCTCTCGCTCCCGAGAATGGGCCCTACCGATTGCTTGCTGAGGCTGGACCGACTGCTGACTGGGATTTTCCTTATGTAAGACTGGACCTGCCAACTCTGATTGTAACAGGCCTACAGGACCATATCTTTCTTGAGCACAACGCTGTCGATGAACTTCTTGCCGAGCTGCCTCAGGGAAAAAGAGTGGATATGCCAGACGCTGGACATTTGATCCCCGGCGAGCACCCTGAAGCTCTTGCTGACTGCATAGCTGAGTTTGCAATTAACTAGAAAGTGGAGTTATGAACAACGGATTATGGCATCGATATTCGACTTTGGCCTATTTAGCTGTCTTACTAGGGGTCATAGGGCATGCCTCTAGCGAATTTGTAGCGGTTCTTACCCAGATCAAAGGTCCCGAGTTGTCGGTTTGGCGCTTTTTACTCGGCAGTCTCGGACTTATTGGGCTGGCCCTGATTTTTCCCTCAAGCAGAAATCTTTTGGAACCATTTAAAACAGTTGGCTTCCGTCTGGTTTGGCTTTCCACTCTGGGGGTGACCATCGGTTACCTTCTTTTTCACTGGTCGCTTGACTATGCGACTGTCCCTCAGGTGGCGACCATGGTGACAACCATTCCAATATTCGTCGGCCTGGTTAATATGTTATTGAATAAACAGGTTTTTTCACGGATTAAACTGGTAACCGGTCTGTGTGCACTATTGGGTGTGGCTCTGCTCATAACGGATGGATATTTGGCCCAGCTCAGTGGTTCAGGCCAGAGTCTTATCGGTGTATTGATGGCCCTTGGCTGTGCCGCAACTGTAGCGGCTTACTCTGTAGCAATTCGGCCGGTGATCGCCCAGTTTGGAGCTCTGCGTATTACCGCCATAACCATGTCTATCGGCGCGGTAGGACTTTGGTTGGTTGTTGGACTGGTTTGGCAGCTCTGGGTCAATCCGCTCAACCTGTTTGACAGGCCGGGAGGACAGTTGGCTGCCCTGCTCACTCTCGCGGTATGGAACACCACAATCACTCAGTTTTTTTGGATTGGTGGCCTGGCAGCCGTTCCAGATATTACCCGTGGAAGCTATCTCTTTTTCTTTAAACCGGTGATAGCAACACTCTTGGCTATTTTCTTCCTGAACCAATCGATTACCGGCTGGCAGACAATGGCTATCGGAGTCATTTGTATCTCTGTTTTGTGTGAAGCATTACTGGCTCTCAGGAAGACCGCTCCCTGATGTATTGTCTCCTCTTAACAGAAAAAGCAGGCTTTTCCTAAGAGTTACATGTACACCATTTTTTCTATCAGCGGAAAATTGAAACCAGCAAAACACCGGCCAGTATCAAAACTCCTCCGCAAAGATGAAACAATTGCAGATGCTCACCCAGAAAGATGATTGAGATAATTGTCGTATACACCGGGATGAGGTATTGAAATATGGCCACCTGGTTCGCCGAAATCTTGGTCAGGGCATAATTCCAGAACAGTATGGCCAGCACCGAGGGAAATATGGTGAGTGCCAGAATCGCCCAGATATGGTGCGGTTGAATCTGCCGGGCCCATAGCCAATCACTGAGATGCCCCTCCAGCAAAGCAAATGGCAGAGTGACGGCTAACCCCGCCATCATCATAAGCAGAAAAATTGTTCGGCGATTGAAGAGGTGCGACTTGTTTTTATATACAACCGTATGCACCGACCATATCAGAATACTGATCAACATGAAGAGGTCACCGATATTGACCTGCAATGCCAATAATCTGGCAAATTCACCCCTGAATATGATGATGATAACTCCCAGCAGGGAAATGAAAAAACCGAGAGCCTGCCGCCCCGACACCGGGTAGCGATACATGATATAACCGGTGATGGCAATCAGAACCGGGTTGAAGGCATTGATGAACGATATATTAATCGTTGTTGAATAGGTAACGGCCTCATAAACGGTTATGGAATTTATGCTGTAACCGGTCGCTCCCAGCAATAAAACAAGCATTGGATGCTCTCTCAATACCCGGTATCCGTCCCTCAAATTTTTGCCATAGAATATCGAGAAGAACACAAAGGCCGGCAGCCATCTGAGAAAGCTGAGGGTTGCCGGTGGAACCGCTCCCGCGAGCACCTTGCCGATGATCAGATTCAAACTCCAGAACAGGCTGGTCAGGCATAAAAGCAGATAAGGCGATACTTGTAATGGCATTTTCTTGAACCTGCCCCTTCTGAACGATTCAGGTTAATCTCAGGCAAAAAGGCGTGCTGAGTGAGGAAGATGTAACATGTTTTGCTGGATATTGAGAAGCAACATTTACAGGCCGCATTGAACACTCAACATAGATGGTAGAGAGCCAGATACCGGCGCTACCGCCCGGTGCCTGCAGGCCAACCGATATCATCAGCATCGGATCCGTGACCAACCCGAACCGAGTCACAGGCGCCCGGGTAGAAGGAGGCGATACCGGAAGGCAAATAAGGTGTTGATGGCACACCCGAGCCGGGTTATTTTCTTTGAACTTGGTTTGTTCAATTCCTTGCTGGGTTCCATTGTGGACACGCGATGTTTGTTCTGTTTATATTAATATTTCAAGGAGGTTAGTATGTTTTCGAGAGCTTTTTCGGTGATTCTGGCTGTACTGTTAATGGGCCTGAGCTGGTCGCAGGCTCCGGATGTTTCGGCGGAGGACAAGAAACTGAAGGTTGCCTTTGCCCTTCTGTGGACCATTGATGATCAGGGATGGACGACCTCTCACTATAACGGCATCAAATATCTGCAGGAGAAGATGGGGGACAAGATTGAGGTTTCCTATACGGAGAAGGTTCTTGCGGCGGATGCCGAGCGCGTTTTTCGCGATTATGCGAAGAAGGGGTATGACATTATCTTCGGGACCACTTTTGAACACATGGACCCGCTCCTGGCCGTTGCCAAGGATTATCCGAATATCAAATTCGAGCACTGCTCCGGTTTCAAATCATCGGAGAATATGCGCAACTATTTCGAGCGCATGTACCAGGGCGAGTATCTGGCCGGATACATGGCCGGCCTGATGGGCTTCAAAAAAGTAGGAACCGTCGCCACCCAGCCGATCCCTGAGCCGATCCGCGGTATCAACGCCTTTACCATCGGACTGAAGAAAGGACTGGATGAAGCCGCAGTGAAATACGATGAGAACAAGCTCAACACCGTCGTCTGGCTCAAGTCCTGGCGAGATGCTGCCAACGAGACAACCCTGGCCGAAACCCTCATCGCCAGAAAGCACGACCTGATCCGGCAGATGGCCGACACACCGGACTCTGCGGCGGCAGCCTGCGCGGCTGGTGTCCCTGCCATCGGGTACGGTGAAGACGTTGCCAAATACGGTGTTGACTGCGCCCTGGTGTCAACCACCTGGAACTGGGGACAGTGGTATGAAAAGGCCGTCCAGCAGGCCATGGACGGTACCTGGAACAACACCCCTTACTGGGGCGGTATGGAAGATGAGGGCATTATCCTGTCATCCTTCAACGACAGCGTTCCCGCTGAGGTAAAGGAGAAGGTCCTGGCAGAACAGGCCAAGCTGGCCCAAGGTGAGGACAATATCTTTGCCGGACCGGTTCTGGATCAGGATGGGAAAAAACTCTGGAAGGCCGGCGAACAGGCTACGGATAAGGATCTGCTGACCATGAGGGTTCTGGTCAAAGGCGTGTCGGGCAAGATCCCGGAGTAGACCGTTTAGGCTCTCTGAAACGGAGGCAATATGGACGTACTTGACAGTAAAGAATCGGGGGAAAAGTACCGTCTGCAGGTTGACGGGCTGGGCTACGATGTGGAAATTCCCTATGTCCTTGTCCCCGCCCGTGAAGGGCATATCCGTATTGCCTCGTTCAATCTCATCGGCCAGACCAGGCTCAACCACGATCTGGGGCAATTGCTTGCCGAAATAATTCGCCGCCAAGTCGATGATTATCAATCGGTGGTCGTTCTCACTGCCGTGGAAAAGGCATTGCAGCTGACCCAGGTGGTTTCCTCCGAACTAGGCATCGATGCGGTGGCTGTCGCCTACAACCGCATTAAACCGCATATGGAGGTGGAGCGCAGACCGGTTATCCAGGTCGGGGCCGAGTCTATTACCAGCGGCGACAAATTTCTGGCTCTCTACGAGCGGGATATGGAGCTGCTCGCCTCAGCGCGGAACGGCTATATCATCATCGATGACGTGGTAAGCACCGGCGGCACGGTCCTCGGTCTCTATGAAATACTGGAGGAGGCCGCGGCCCAGGCGGGCCTCGGTGCTCCCATAATACACGGCATATTTTGTGCGGCAACTGAAGGGGACGCAGGTGCTCGTCTTCCCGCTCCCGTCCATAGTCTTGCCAATCTTCCGCTTCCACAGGCAGTAATGTCCTAATCCATGTCTGATCCGGTTATCTCTCTGCGCGGTTTATCAAAGCGGTTTGGCCCGGTTTGGGCCAATCGTGAGGTGGATCTCGACCTATTCCCCGGCAGGGTGCATGCCCTGCTGGGTGAAAACGGGGCCGGCAAATCCACCCTGATGTCCATTCTTGCCGGACGGTACGGCGCTGACAAGGGTACCTTGATGATGCATGGGCAAGAAGTCACCTTCAGCTCTCCGGCGAAAGCGCTGGATCACGGTATCGGTATGGTGTATCAGCGGTTCATGCTGATCGAATCGATGAGCGTCGCCGACAATCTGGCCCTAACGGTTGGGAAAAAGTATGGCCGCAGAGGTGTGGATTATGAGATCAGGCAGACGGCCGAACAATACGGTCTTGCTGTCGATCCGGAGAAGAGGATTTTCGAGCTGTCCATGGGTGAGCGGCAGCGGGTGGAGATTATCAAGCTGCTCATGCTCGACGCCGAAGTACTGATTTTCGATGAACCCACTTCGGTCCTGACCCCTCCTGAGGTTGACGCACTTTTTGTAATTATCGATCGGCTCCGCGGTGAAGGCAAGACGATCGTGCTCATCACCCACAAACTGGAGGAGGTGCTGAAGCTTGCCGACGACATTTCCATAATGCGCAAGGGACGGCTCATTATTTCCGAGCCTATCGATGCCAGGCAGATGTCCCGTCAGCAGCTGGCCCGGCTGATGGTTGGCCGTGATGTCGTGCTTCGGGTCGACAAAAAGGAGGTGGCCCTTGGCGAAACGGTCTTGGCACTGGATGGTTTTAGCGGAGACAGCCCGTCCGGGGGACCTTCCTTTAATGAGGTAACCTTTGAGATCAGAAAAGGTGAGATTTTCTCCATAATTGGTGTTGCCGGAAATGGACAGACCGGTTTGGTTTCAGCTATTGCCGGTCTCTCCAGGGCCGGGGCAGGAACCATAACCTTTGACGGCACAAGCTATACCGCGCGGGAGTGGGCAATGGCTTCCGCCGCTGAGATTGCCTATGTTCCCGAAGATCGGTATCAGTCGGGCTCCATCGGTTCCATGTCCATTGCCGAAAACTTCGGCTTGACGCGCCTCCAGGCCTATAGATCCGGATTGGCGGGGCTGCTGCTTGACAGAGAAAAAATGGCAGCCGACGGCAGACGGGCCATCGGCGAGCATAACATAAAAGTGGAGTCGAGCGAAGCCAGTGCCGGATCGCTTTCCGGAGGGAATCTGCAAAAAGTCATTCTGGCAAGGGAATTGACCAGAAAGGCAAAGCTGTTTATTGCCGAACAACCCACCCAGGGATTGGACATTTCAGCAACGGAAGATATCTGGCAGGCCCTGCTCGAATGCCGTGAGAAGGCCGGAGTGCTTCTGGTTACTGGAGATCTAAAGGAAGTTCTGTCGCTCTCAGATCGCATCGGGGTGATTTTCAACGGTCGTATCCTCGAGATCATCGACGCCCACGACAGTGACCGGGTTGACCGGGTAGGCCTGTTAATGGCCGGGGTGCGCTCATGATCAGAGTGGCGAAACGCAAACAGCCACTCCGGTACCAGGGAGCGGTCGCCACGTTCTCTGCAGTGGCTATTGCCTTGGTGGTTGGCTGTGTAATCTTCGCCGCTCTCGGGGTGAACCCCCTGACGGCATATACGGCCATGGGCAAGGGGGTTTTAAGTTCGGTTGATGCTTTTTCAGAAGTTCTGGTCAAAGCTACACCGCTGATTTTCACCGGTCTTGCCGTGGCCACTGCTGCCACTATGATGCTCTGGAATATCGGAGCCGAGGGGCAGTTGGTGTGGGGCGGAATCTTTGCCGCCGGAACGGCCCTTTTTCTTTTTCCCGGTCTCGATGGCTGGCTCCTCATCCCACTGGTGCTCGCCGCGTCGGCCCTGGGCGGCGTGGTCTGGTCGCTTATTCCCGCGCTGCTCAGGGCGAAACTCAGGGTTAACGAGATTCTCACAACCCTGCTGCTCAACTATGTTGCCATTATCTATATGGAGCATCTTTTTTATGGTCCCTGGCGAGATCCTGCCGGATACGGTTTTCCCGGTACTGCACAGATTCCTGAGGCGGCCCAGCTCGTCCGCTTTGCCGGCACACGGATCAGCATCGGTTTCCCCCTGGCTCTGCTCTGTGCGGTTTTCCTCTATTATCTGCTGAAAAAGTCTATCTGGGGGTACCAGGTCCAGGTTATCGGTAAAGAGCAGCGGGCAGCCCACTATGCGGGATTTAATGTGACCGGCAAAATCCTGACGGTTATGGCGCTTTCCGGTGCATTTGCGGGACTGGCGGGGATGACTGAAGTGTGCGGTATTCATTACCGGTTGCAGACCGGGCTCGCGGTCGGCTACGGATATGACGGTATTATCGTGGCCTGGCTGGCCGGGCTCAACCCTCTGGCGGTTCCCTTTGCAGCCATATTGCTGGGCGCCCTGTTTGTGGGGGGTGAACAGCTCCAGTCGGTACTCGGGCTGCCCTCCAGCATAAGTCTGATTCTGGAAGGGGCTCTTCTGTTCGGTCTGTTTGCCGGACAGACGCTGGCGAGGTATACGTTGACGTTTTCCAGCCGCTCCGAGGTACCATCATGATCGAAGACCTGACCTTTATCGCCCAGATTTCGATCAAATCATCTGTGGCGGTTCTGCTGGCTACGGTCGGTGGCATTATCACCGAGCGAAGCGGCGTGCTCAACCTGGGAATCGAGGGCATGATGCTGGTCGGTGCCCTGGCCGGATTTGCCGCCGGTCATTTCACTCAGTCTCCGGTGGTTGCTGTGGCAGCCGGCACCATGGCTGGCGGAGCGCTATCGCTGGTGCATGCCTTTTTTACCATTGCCCTGCGTTCCAACCAGGTGCTGAGCGGGCTGGCGCTGACCATACTTGGAACCGGTCTGGCCAATTTTCTTGGCAGGCCGCTCATCGGACAGACGGGAGTGCGCATCCGTCAACTGCCGATCCCCTACCTCTCTGATATTCCGGTAATTGGTGAGGTGTTTTTCAACCAGAGTCCGTTTGCCTATGCAGCCTATCTGCTGGTCCCGCTGGCCTGGTTTGTCCTGTTCAGAACGCGTACCGGACTGGTGCTGCGGGCGGTGGGCGAGGATGCGCGATCAGCCGATGTGGCAGGTGTCAACGTGGAGCTTACGCGCACACTCTCAGTCTTTGTCGGCGGCCTTTTCGCCGGTCTTGCCGGTACCTACCTTTCCCTTTCCTATACTCCGGGATGGAAAGAAACCATGACCGGCGGACAGGGGTGGATCGCCATTGCCATGATCATATTCTGCACCTGGAATCCCCTGCTGGCCTTTTTCGGGGCCTTGCTTTTTGGGGGGCTGACAGCCCTGCAGTTCTTTTTCCAGGCCACTTCGATGGATCTGATTCCATCTTATGTCTTGAAGATGTTGCCTTATCTGCTGACCATCGGCGTGCTGGTACTGGTCTCCGCTTCCTCAAGGCATCGCAAATCGGCTTCTCCTGCAGATCTCGGCGTACCTTTTTATCGGGAACTTTAGAAACAGCCTGACATCCCTGAAGTTTGCCTGTCGGTCAGCCACGGCCATCAGTGTCCATCGAACTCGCAGAAGGTGTGCACCTTGACTCCCATATCTGCGATTTTCTTACTGCCGCCAAGATCCGGCAGATCAATTATCGCACTGCTTTCCAATATATCGACACCGATTCGCTGCAGCAGACTGAGAGCCGCAGCCATGGTGCCGCCGGTGGCGATCAGATCATCAACGAGCACAACATTGTGGCCCTCTCTGAGCCAGGCGGTCTGGACCTCGATCTCCGCCTGACCGTATTCGAGTTCATAGGCCTCGGAAATGGTTTTTCCCGGTAGTTTCCCCTTCTTCCGTACGGGAATGAAACCGACGTCGAGCAGATAGGCGATGGGGGAACCGATAATGAAGCCCCGGGCATCGATGCCGACGACGGCGTCGATCTTGATATCGCGGTAACGCTCCACGAAAAGGTCGATGACCTGTCTAAATACCTTTCCATCCTCCAGAAGTGAACAGATATCCCTGAACACCACGTGCGGCTCGGGCCAACCGGGTACGGATCTGATATGGGCGGTTAAATCAAATTTATTGGTATTCATGTCTCATTCTATCCAGTCAAGATGTTATAAAATCACACAGACTTCCTTAGCCGACGGATGGCTTGTCCGTCAAGTGGCTAGTAAAGTAATCATAGTATCTCTATGAAGACAAGAAATTCCGGAAGACAAAGCAGAGACCACCATAACGAAGTCCAGCGATTACCGGGTTGAGGGCCGGTTGAGCCAGGTCCCGGGTCTTCAGTTCGCGGCAGAGCTAGGTGACTGAGGCTTTTACACAACTTTCAGATCTGAACAATCGAAGACGCACCAAGGTAACGGCGCTATAGTGAACGGAATGACTGTAACCATCAGAGAAAAACAAAGGGGCCGCCACAATGACGACCCCCTACCCAGGAGGGACAGAAAACCTAAACGTCGGTGGGATGCTTCAATACCAACCTTTTGCAGTCACTGCTTTTTTCCACATAAACCGCTTGCTGAAGATGATTACTGATTGTAAATAACTCACCGCATGAAGAATGAAACAGCCATTCCTGGAATAAGGCAAATCCAAAAAAACGGTGAGCATTGTGAGTAGAATCTAATTCGGTGCATAGGGTCGGGCAGCCAAACTTTTTCAAAACCTTACCTCCCTATTGGCTGTTAGGGTAACGTTCAGGTTCGCTGTTATTATCGCGCTGAAAATGGCAAAAGTCAAAAAGAAATATTCCTGGATAGGTTGAAAGAAAAAAATTCATGAAACTCGGCAAATTAATTATCAGAATAGATGAATTGTCAGATCAACGAGTTATCAAGTTTCTGCAAGATCACCTTGAGCATATGAGAGAGATAACCCTTCCCGGCTGCGTCCATGCTCTCGATATTGATGCCTTAAAAAGACCGGAAGTAACTTTTTGGACTGTCTGGGACGAGCAGACATTGATATGTTGCGGAGCCCTGAAAGAATTGGACCCTCAGCATGCGGAGCTGAAATCAATGAGGACCACTCCGGCTCATTTGGAGCAAGGAGTTGCTTCAGTGCTGCTCAACCACATTATTTCAGAAGCGAAAAAACGGAACTACAAAAGACTGAGCCTTGAGACCGGTTCCTACGAAGCGTTCGTTCCCGCGAGAAAACTATACGAAAAATTTGGTTTCAGCTATTGCGGACCATTCTCAGACTATGCCACCAACTCCAACAATGTCTTTATGACCATTCAACTCTAGGGGATTTGAAATGTGGCCCATAAGTGCGGCAATATGGGGAGGAAGAAGCATTGCGTTACTTTTCTAATCCTGTTAATTGGAGCTTGGTATCCCGATTAATTTATTAACCTCTTCTGAAAAATGAGCAATATTCCTTTAAAAGTGCAAGCCTTTCTGGAGAGTCATGGTCTATCCGCCCTGGAATTTGAACCGGGGTCCACGCCGACCGCAGAAAAAGCGGCCCAACGGATAGGAGTACCTGTCGGCCAGATTGCCAAATCCATCCTCTTCAAAGGCAAAGATGATGCGTACCGGCTGGTGGTGGCCGCCGGTGACAAAAAAATAAATAGTGGAGCGCTGAAGCGGGCAACAGGTGCCAAGCACCGGATGGCTAATGCTGATGAAACCAAAGAAGCGACAGGATTTCTCCCAGGCGGGGTGTGCCCATTTGGACTGGAAGGCACCGCTATAGCTATTTTGCTCGACGTATCACTTGATCAGTACGACACGGTATATCCGGCGGCAGGGACAGATGCCACAGGAGTCCCCTTGAGTCCTGACTACCTCCAGCAGATTACCGGTGGGGTGAAGGTTGAGGTGACTTGATTCAAGGGTTTCGCCTGGTTGGCTTTAATAGAAGGAGCCTTTTGCAAAACAAAGATTTTCGTTCAAAATCAAGGCATGCGAGAAATTTTACCACAGGCATATGATTGATATTCGGAGGATAAAATTTTGAGCATAACGCAGAGTTTGGGCGAAAAGATTGTTTTGCAAATGGCTCGAAGTAGAGAAAAGCAAGCTGCTGATCTTTTTAATTGTTGCCGAATAATTCTTTCCAGTTTTCCCTTGTAGAAGATCTTTCTCGGTCGTCGAGGCGCTTGTATTCGTCCGACTCCAATAGTTGACTCCGCGATATCCAGGGCTTCTTTCCGTAGGCATATTGTTTGGCAATAGCGATCAGGTCCGGCCTTCCTGCATATGTCCACTTTTCAAAGGTCTTATCCCCATCCTTTACAATCGCCACCCTGGCTTCTTGATCTACCAGGTAAAATTGTATGTACAGGTCATAGCCGCTATCGGTATTTTCGTTGATTTTTAACAACATCATGCGCCTTTCTCTGTTGATGTCGGCAACAGAGTAGTTGAGCAACGTTACCTTGTTGTCCTCAATTCGATGAGCATCACCATTTGCAAGAAATTGATAGATTACCGGCGCTTCATCGTTTTGCCATTTACCCAGTAATCTTTCACTCGGATTGTCGGCAGCAGGCCATATTTCAATTGCATCCGCGAAAAGTCTCTCCGATAGCGACAACCATTCAGGATCGACAGCTATGGTATCCCCTAGTTTGGGTTCGCTGATAATTGTATCTTCTTTGACCTCCTCCGGGCAGTCTCCATGATTGATCATCGACGAGGCCAGAGTATTTCCTTCAGCATCCCTGAAATAGATACTCAAATCAACTTCATAATCTCTCAGGTGACTGACAAATCCACCTGCAGTGCAGTACCCATTCAGAGTCTGCCGGTAGATGAGAAAACCTGCATCATCAGGCGCTTCTTCTTTGGTTATTTGCAGCAGCGTAAAGACATAGGAAACTGTGGTGCCATTTAGTACAACCGATTCCCATCTGGTTGTTTTATCTATCATCGTGGGAAGCCCCTCACTTATCGTGCTGATTTTTTCAGCAACGACCCAGCGGTCTTTTTCAGAAATAGCCTCTGCGGCGTTTGCATAAAGTTGAATGAGAGTCGTCATAACCACTAAAGCAAAGCATCTATACCCCATATTCCACTCCCTTGTTAAGACGAGACAGGCATTAATAACCGACAATTAAATCAATTATACAGTCAACAACCCTGAGCAACGCAGCTGGTCAGACACTACTGCTGAGTTGTACTTAATTATCTGGTACAGTAAAGATCGAGACGAGGCCTCTGGCCCAAGTCACCATCTAACGACTCAAATCTTAACAGAAATATCCCTGCAGCCAAGAAAGATGTATGAAGATTACTCTAGAATATGACTGCCTGAACGGAGAATTCAGAGAAGGTGATGAGATAACCATTGATCCGACTCTGGGCCTTGCCGGTGATGATCATGTGCTCATCATGTACGATGACGGTCGGATAGATATTGGTCGAATTATCATATCTCCACAATCGGAAGTCCCACTTCTGGAAACAGGAGATGGCAAAGTCCATTTATCTACTGATGTAGATATCGCCGGAAAGGTCATCAAGCTGGCTCGAGACTATTGATCCCCTCTTTTTCTTCACCTGTTCAACGTCTCTGCAGGGTAGAGATATGCTGCTGGCAAGGCCAAACTTTCTTAAGTTGGTCATTACGGTAAGTATTTTCATTGAGTAACTATATTGTTCTGCCGGGTTGATTACCTGTCTCTAATGTTGGAAAATTAAGTAGAGCAACCGTGATTGCTTCTTTTGTGGCGAACGCCATTGATGACGAATAGGAGGAATTGATATGTCCACGATTACGATCTCAAGACTCCTGGGGAGCGAAGGGGCTGCAATTGCAGAAAAAGTCGCGCAAAGTTTATCCTACAAGCTCATAACCAAGCAAACCCTTGAAAAGATTCTGGAACAGTATGGCCTTATCGAGCTAGACAGTTTCTACAAGGCACCACCGCGGATATGGTCACGGCTCGATTATGAAACCAAACATCTCGTATCCATGCTCAACAAAACCATGCTGGCTATCGCCAAGCGTGGGGAAGCGGTGATACTTGGGCGAGGCGGCTATGCTGCCTTGAGGAATCTTTCCGGGGCAGTCCATGTTCGAGTTCAGGCCCCTCTGCCTGTTCGGGTCAGAAGGATCGTCGAGCGGGAACAAGCCGATGACATGCGCCTGATGGAGAGAATTGTCAGGGATAATGACAAAGCCAGAGCCATGTTCGTGAATGGATTCTATGATGCCGATTTCGATCAGGCCGAGCAGTTCCATCTGGTTGTTGATACCAGCCTGGTGCCCGTTGATACGGCGGCGGAATGGATCATTATGGCGGCCAGGATGGCAGAGACGTCCCCAGCAGCAGGGACCTATCTGGCCAAGGACATTGACGACGATCCGATCCTGCAGGAAACGATCGATAAAGTGCTGATATCAGATTAAACGAGCAGGCTCGCCTGCAACCGAGCGCTCTCGACTGAGACTCAGTGCTGCTGGGGCTTGAGCAGAAAGAGACCAAGCAAGATCAAGGCTGACCCTGCACCACTATTGATCTGGGAGGCAAGCCGTTTCTTCTGCTGGAGCCAGGTACCGATCTGTCCGGCAAAGAGTCCCAGAAACATCAGAAATACAGCCGTCATGGAGGCGAACAAGAGACCGAGCCCGGCCATGTAAAGGCTGTAATTGTTACTCTCCAGGCTGACGAATTGGGGCAGAAAGGTGACGAAGAACAAGGCCACTTTCGGATTTAAGACATTTGATAAACATCCCTGTAGAATACACTTCTTTGTACCAATCCTCGCACCCACCCCTGAGAGGTCGATGGACCCCCTGTTCCTGATCATCTGATAGCCGAGGTAGATCAGATACACTCCTCCGGCCGTCTTAACCAGTAGAAAACCGATCGCTGAAGTCTTCAGCAGAACGGCCAACCCCAGGGTGGCAGCGAGGGTATGAAAGAGGATGCCCGCGGTCACCCCGATGGCCGACACCACTCCGGATTGTTTGCCGCCGGAAATGCCGCGCGTAAGCACGTATATGAGATCCGGCCCCGGAGTCACAATCAGCAATGCAGAAGCAATTATGAAGAGGGGCAGTGATTCCATCTTTCTCTCCCTTGATGGCTGGGGTTCAATCGAGGTGTGGGCAAGACAATACATCAATGCAATAAACGTACGCCAAAACAGTATAAACAGCAAATAGTATTATATTTAGCTAAAAATATTCAAACACCTTGCATTTTGTTCTATTTTTTTGGTATTTATTTGCCAGCTGCTAGACTCTTCATCAACAAAACGCAAAGATCGTGCACATGGTCAAACTGGATGACATAGACCGACGCATCCTTGGTGCGCTCCAGGAGAACGGGCGGCTCTCGAATGTCGATGTGGCCGAACGCGTGGGCTTGTCCCACTCCAGCTGTTCGCGCCGTATCGCCAGGCTTGAACGGGGAGGTGTGATTCTGGGCTACCGGGCGCTTACCGACCGGCAGAAGATGGGGCTCTCGGTTCGAGCCTACTGCGGGGTACTTCGAGACGCAGACACCGGCTGGGAGGAACTGGCCCACAAACTTGCAGATATCGAGGGAGTGGTAAGCGTCTCCGCCGTTTCCGGTGACGTCGACTTGATGCTGGAAATTGTGGCCCGGGATATGCACCATTATTCGCTGGTGGTTCTCCACAACGTGTCGAACACCAAAGGGGTGAGTGCGACACGCAGCTCCTTCGTACTCGAGGAAGTCAAATCAATTTACTGACCGACCCGATCCCGAGCTCACTGCCCGATCGCCGACAACCCCAAGAGAAGCCTTCTGGGCCGTGGTCGGTGGCGCCTTTTTCTGGCCATCCATTTTCTTTGGACCGATGAATCCCAAACAGACTGATATGAGAGGAATTGTAATAAATAAATTTGGCCCAGCGGAAGTTCTGGAATATGAAACGCTCCCGGATCCAGTTCCTGAAGCAGATCAGGTCCTCATCCAGACGAGAGGAGCAAGCGTAAATTTTGCCGATATTAAAGCCCGCTCCGGCAGCTACCATCTCGGTAAAAAACCGCCCTTCAGCCCAGGGCTGGATATCGCCGGCGTCGTGCTTGAAGTTGGCAACCAGGTTACGGACATAAAGCCAGGGGATCATGTCATCGCCTTTCCAATTGCCGGATCCTATGTGGAGAAGGCAGTCGCGAACCAGGATCTCACCTTTGCAATTCCCCAGTCGGTTGATCTCACCAAAGCGGCAGCGGCAGTTCTTGTTGCGGGCACGGCAACTCATATGCTCAAACATGGAGCCCGTATTCGCAGGAATGAAAGTCTTCTCGTTCATGCTGCAGCGGGTGGCGTTGGGACGGCAGCTCTGCAGGTGGCAAGGGCTCTGGGGATCACTAAAATGTTTGGATCCATCGGCAGTCCCTGGAAAGAGTCGCATGTAAAAAGTATGGGGGCGATTGGCGTAGTTGACTATAACTCGCCAGACTACGCTGAAGAAATCATTGAAATAACCGACAACAAAGGGGTCGACGTCATTCTCAACCCTCTGGGTGCCGGGACCATAGAGTGAGATCTTGAGTGCCTGGCCCCGTTCGGAAGGCTGGTAAGCTTCGGTGAACTCAAGGACGGGATCAGCACCGTACC
>CAJQNS010000051.1 GCA_905479735.1 uncultured Desulfofustis sp. | reverse complement strand
AGAGAAGCACATGGCTCCATGAATGAAGATTTCCAGTCCCACTGGACTTTTTCTGGCTATTTGCCTGATCTCCTCAACCGTCAGTTCACGGGCCAGGACCACCCTGGAGCAGCCTAGCTCGGCAAGCATTTCGACGCCGGCGCTGTTATGGGCAAACATCAGTGTCGACCCGTGCAGATGGAGGTGAGGGAAATAGTTTCTCACCAGTTCGATCACCCCAAGATCCTGGACGATGAGAGCGCTGGGTGAAATCTTTTCAAGCTCGGCCAGAACATTGATCAGTCTTGGCAGCTCTACTTCCCGGACCAGGCTGTTGAGAGCAATATAGAGGGAGAGCCCCTGGTCCCGGCAATAGGACGACATGGCCCTGAGTTCATCGAACTGGAACTCCCGCGAAGGATTCCTGGCATTAAATCCAGGAGCGCCAACATAAACGGCGTCGGCGCCGGATTGCACCGCGGCGGTGAAATGGTCAAGAGATCCTGCCGGCGCCAGCAATTCCATGATATTTAAAGTTAATTAGAGAACTTGTGTAGGGATGAATTCATCTGCCAACCCGGTTCCAGAAAAACTCTATTCCTTTTTCGTCAACCCGATTGAGCGCCTCTGGAAATGCCTCACATTCTATAGCAAAGACCTTGCCGGCAATATCATTAATCGAATCGTCGTAATCTAGTTCAACACTCTTTTGCAGAATTATCGGCCCATTATCGTAAAGTTCATCGGCAAAATGAACGGTACAGCCGCTCACCGTACAGCCCCGCTCCTTGACTCCTCGATGAACAATATCCCCATAAAAACCGTCGCCGCAGAACATCGGGATCAGCGCTGGATGGATATTGACCACGTTTCGCTTAAGGTGTTCCGGCGGATCGTACAATTTGAGATAGCCGGCCAGACAGATAATATCGATTTCATAATCTTTTAGAATATCGTTGGTCGAGACGCTGTCTTTAGCCACAAAAGTTGGGTATCCGTAGTTCTTGGATTTTTCGATGCCGAGAACGCCGTTGACATTCGATACCACTACCTGAATCCGACAGTTAAGTGACCCGTCCTCTATGCGCTCGTGAAAATTGTCGAGCGTACGCCCGCTTCCAGATAAAAGAACCGCGATGTTGAGCATCCTTACACCTCCTTGAAATAATCGTTTCCGTCCATATCAACCTTTTCGAGCCAGCTGGAAATCGCCGTATCATAGTGTGAGGTCAGGGCGAATACCTTGCGGGCCAATTTAAACCTGGTCTTCAGCGTCGTCGCCCCCGTCTTCCTGATCTCTTCGAGGATCGTCTCATAATCGGCGGGATCCACTACCACGGTCACGTCCTGAAAATTTTTCGCCGAGGCTCTTAGCAGAGTCGGTCCACCGATATCAATATTTTCAACCGCATCTTCAAGGGTACAGTCAGAAGTTGCAGTGGTCTTCTCAAAGGCGTAGAGATTTACCGCAACAAGATCTATTGGCTCAAGACCATGGTCTTGACACTGATCGATGTGCTCAGGGTTGCTTCTCTGGTGAAGGATGCCGCCGTGCACCTTGGGATGAAGCGTTTTGACGCGTCCGTCGAGCATTTCCGGAAAGCCGGTAAAATCGGAGACGTCGATCACCTGGATCCCCGCTTCTCTCAGCCGTGCCGCAGTACCGCCGGTTGAGAGAATTTCAACACCTAAATCGACAAGTTCGGCAGCAAATTCCTCAATTCCAGATTTATCTGTAAGGCTGATGAGCGCACGTTTTATTTTATTCATCGGGGTTACCTCACTTAATCTTTTTTTATGAACTCGCGTATTTTACGACGATCTCTTTTATCCGGTCTCTTTGCGGGCGAAGCCCCGGGAGCCCTGATCAAGCGACGCATCTGCGATTGATCTTCTCTATTTTTAATGCTTGCTTCCGACTCATTATAGAGCTCCCGCGCTTCTTTTGCAGGTCGGCGATACCTGTTAATGCCTTTTATGGTAACCTCAAACAATTGTTCAAGTTTGTTGATCTTTAGTTCATCGCCCACAGACACAGTACGGGATGGTTTGACGCGCTGGCCGTTGAGGTGGACCTTGCCGCCTTGAACGGCATGGGTAGCCTGCGACCTGGTCTTAAAAAAACGAGCCGCCCACAACCACTTGTCGATTCTTATTTTGTCTATTGTTTCAGCCACTTGAAAAGACTAATCAGGAGAGTAATAAAGTCACACCAGGTAACAGCTGCTAAAGGTACACTGAAAATTATGTGAATTCATCGAAAAAGGCTATATGGTGTTACAGCACGAGCTGCAGCAAATCAATAAGACACCATACTGCTATCAGTTTCAGAAAGACAGATACCAATGGCAATTCAGACCGCAGGCGTAAAGCATATCAAGCTGCCAGTAAGGGTGATGCAGAAGGACGGCAACATCCAAAACACCATAGCCGATATCAGCCTTCAGACCCGCATTCCAACAGCCTTGCAGCCCAATTGCATCGGCTCCATTACAGCGATTATCAACCGCTACATCGACAAAATCGCCGTCTCAGAATTCCAGGAACTTCTCTCGGACGTACAGGAATTCTTCAATGCCGAGTCTACCCAGATCGATATGAGTTTCCCCTACTTTCTAGAAAAGAAAGCTCCTGTCACCGACACCTCCGGGTTAATGGAATACCGTTGCATTTTCAGCGGAACCATTGGGGACAACAACGGCTTCTCAATGACTGTGGCAGTACCGGTGACGACACTTTGTCCATGCTCCAAGGAAATCAGTGAAGCGGGGGCCCACAATCAACGGGCGGAAATCACCATCACCGTGCGTTTCCGCAGGATGATCTGGATCGAGGATCTTATCGAACTCATTGAACAATGCGGTTCCTGCGAACTTTATTCACTGCTCAAACGGCCCGACGAAAAGTACGTTACGGAAACCGCCTTCAACAATCCGATGTTCGTTGAAGACGTGGTCAGAAAGGTTGCTCTGGCGGCCCTCGACCACCCCGACATTACCTGGTTTTCGGCCAGTGTCGAGAGCTTCGAGTCGATTCACAAACACAGCGCCTATGCCTTTGTCGACAGCGGCGACATTCTGGATAAAAATGGCCGGTAGGTTCTAGTCCGACTCCATCGACACGATTGCTTCCGCCAGTCGGTCAATCCCCTCCTCTATCACCTTCTCGTCTGTACAGGAAAAATTGAGACGGAAGGCAGACGAGGTCGTCTCCCTGGTATAAAAAGGTTCTCCAGGCACGAATACTACCCTTCTTCTCACCGCTTTTTCAAACAACACAAGCGAGCTCATCGTGTCTGGTAAGCTTCCCCAGAGAAACATGCCGCCACTGGGTCTGGTACAGCTGACATAATCGGGAAAATTTCGCTCGATCGCGTCTATCATTGCCCGGCATTGGTTTCCGTAGGCAGTACGGATTTTGACAAGATGATCCTCAATTTCATTGTTGGTCAGAAAATCAAGAAGCACGAACTGAGTAAAATTGCAGGTATGCAGATCGGCGGCCTGTTTGGCAATCAGAAGTTTATCATAGATCTTCTCGGGAGCCGCCACCCAACCGATCCTGAAGCCCGGGACCACTGTTTTGGAAAACGATCCGAGCAGGATTGTCTGATCGGGCGCCAGGTGATGAAACGAAGCGACCGGTTCTCCATGAAATCTCAGAGACCCGTAAGGGTCGTCTTCAACCAATAGACAGTCACTATCCCGGATAATTTCAACTATCCGGCACCTGTTTTCATGGGTATAGGAGATACCAGAGGGATTCTGAAAATTAGGCACCGTATACATCATTTTGGGATTCTCACTAATCACCCCACCGAGACCATTTAGGTCCATTCCCTCAGCATCAACCTTAATTGGCAGATATCGAGGCCGGTAAAGCGAGAGTGCCTGGATGGCACCGAGATAACCAGGCTCCTCGATAACCACAGGATCGCCCTCATTGATGGTCACCTTGGCTATAAGATCCAGCGCTTGCTGGCTGCCGTTGGTTATCAGAATTCGCTCCGCTGGTAGGTCAATGCCCTGTTCAGCTTTGTACCTTCGGGAGATACATTCCCGCAACTCCAAAAGTCCTTCCGAGTTGCTGTACTGA
>CAJQNS010000050.1 GCA_905479735.1 uncultured Desulfofustis sp. | reverse complement strand
CCGATGCCTTTCAATTCCTCAAATTCATCCTGCTCTGGTGAATAGATCAGGGCCGGATCGTGCCCAGCCCTGACCCAGTCGAGATATTGCCTTTCCGGATCGATCGTCAGACAGAATAAGGTCATGAATTTACCGGTGTCCAGGGTATCCTGGGCGAGATGATTATTCATAGCCGTCACAATCTCGGATATGGATCCTGGCTGCGAGGCACGCATTCTTAAAAAGGCCCTAGCAGTGGTCATCAGCAGAGCGGAATCAACGCCGTGGCCCGAGATGTCCCCGACTACAATACTGAACATCCCTTTAGTCGAATCCCGCCGCCAGATAAAATCGTAGTAGTCACCACCAATTTCATCACACGACACATTTCGACCAGCAATATCAAGCCCTCTTACTCTCGGCATCTCTGAGGGAAGCATGCTTTTCTGAACTTCACCGGCGAGCATCAGTGCCTTTTTATGCTCGGTCATATCAGTGACAAAGGCCATATTTCCTATAGCCCGGCCATTGTCATCAAGAAGGGTGCTGCCGTGGATAAGCACAGGGATCGTTCGTCCGTCTTTGCTCACCACTTCGCCTTCCAGATTACGCTGTTCCTCAGCGAGATATTTTTCCTTGGTGGCCATCATAAAAGATCTGAAGTCATCGGTTGCCAGGTCGAGAACGGATTTTCCCAGCAACTCCTCCCGGGAATAACCGATCATCTGGCAATAGGCGTTGTTGACATCAACTATGTCGAGTCCCTCGTTCATCAGAACAAACCCTTCACCTGCCGTTTCAACGATGCGGCGAAACTTCTCTTCACTTTTTCTAAGTTTCTCTTCGGCCAGCTTTTTTTCGGTTATATCTATCAGAATTCCCTGATTGTGAATTTTTTCTCCATTTTTATCTCTCACCACTGAGGTCTGATCTTCAACCCAGCGGATCTCGCCTGATTTGGTGATGACCCGGTACACCTGGGTGTATTCTTCCAGATCAGCATCCGTGTAGTGATTGATTTCCTCCCGCAAGCGGTCGATGTCTCCGGTATGGACAATATCTGGAAACTTCATGCTCCCATCCAAGAATTCTTTGGCTTCATAACCGAAACGGCTGAGATTCTCAGAGACATATTCAAGTTGCGGTTTTGTTCCTGTTTTTCCTGCCTTTCTGCGAAACAGCACTACCGGGCTCTGATTAACAATCAGCTTGGCCAGGCCCAGTTCATCGACTGTCTGACGATACAAGTCAGCCTGACAAGAAAGATCACGATCGGCAGTTTTAAGTTTGTTCTCTAATTTTTCTAAGCGGAGTTCGGCTTTTCGTAACTGTGCCTTCAGCGCTGCATTGTCTTCTGAACTCTTCATGAGCGAATTCTTTACCTGGTTTTTTTTCGGTTATCTGAGCAGCCCTCCCTCTGGTTGAAGCAGCCTGACATCTGTCTGACTATCAAGGGCACTGGCCATTCTTCCAAAGATCACTATATTCACTCTTAGTCAATTTGCGGATAAATGATGATAACCATGCTCATCCAGGACTTTTTATGACTGACGATCAAAACAAAATGACAATTTTCTCGGACTATATCTGACCCTGGTGCTATTTCATTACCGGGCGTATTGATAAACTGAAAGAAGAGTTTGATATTACGGTAGAATGGAAAGCCTTTCCTCTCCATCCAGATACACCGCAGCAAGGGCTTTCCTTGGAAGCACTGTTCAATGCCCCGACCGAGAAAATCAAGGAGATGGTTGCCGGGCTCAAGCAAACCGCCGCTAACCTCGGCCTGCCATTTGGCGATAGGACAAAAACCTATAATTCAAGACTGGCACAGGAAATAGGTTTATGGGCAGAGGATCTCAACCGGGGTGACGCTTTTCACATGGGGGCATTTAAGTCCTATTTCGTGCATGGAGAAAACCTCGCAGACCGACAGGTACTTTTAAGCCTGGTGGCCGCGGCAGATTTGCCCGAAAGAGAAGCTGGTGTAGTCATTGATACGAGAAGCTATGCCGCTAAAGTAGATGCCCACTGGCAGGAAGCACGCGAACTTGGAATAAATGCCGTTCCCACCTTTCTTATGGGATTCAACCGGGTTGTCGGAGCCCAGAGTTATGAGGCCCTCTCTGAACTTGTTATGATGGCAGGAGCGAGAAAGAACCCATAGTCCTAGAAAAAAAAAGTGACTACCAGATAGGCCTGGGTTGGGCTGCCGAATTCAGAGCCATCCTCGGGATTTCGAAGATTCCCGAATTCACTTCCATCTGAACCGACAGCAATATTCACACCTACCAGAAGATCGGCGGATTGACTTATATTCCAGTTGATCCGGGGTTGGAAAAGAAATGACTGGTCTTCGAGATTATAGATCAGGGTGGAAAAAATGTTGACCAATGGATGGGCTTCGTATTGCAGCAGCACATCAACATAATACCTCCCCGTGACAAAAATTTCGCCGCGCGCCAACCGCTCTCTCAAGGCTTCATTTTGCAGCGCATCAAGAGGGTCTGACTCCCCCAGTCCATTATAATAAAACTCAACGAAACCATACCAGTTCTTATCGAACCAGTTCCAGGAGTAATCATAGTTCAGCACCGCAGAGAAAAAAGACTGCACGTCGCTCTCTTCTTCCAGATAGGTCCAGCTCAGATCTGATCTTAATACCCCATCACCGAGATAGGTCACTCCCCCAGCTCCTACAATGGGATCCTTATAGTTTTTCAGAGCATAGACATCCAGATCTCCAGGATCAGTGGACAGCCTCATTTTCACCCCATAGGTGGACTGGGAGGAGTCCAGCTCGTTGTCATCACTGGTCCGGGGGACGATCACCAGTTGTAGATCAGACAGGAGATCAAAGCCGTTTTGATAGAGGATCATGTCACTGCCGATCTTATAATCTCTGATAATATCTGAAGGCGCGAAAGGGTTGATGAGATCGGCTGGGTTGAACAGAAGACCGTTCCCCCAGGTGAGCGGTTGCCGCCCGATACTGAAATTACCAATGGCGCTGTTGTAGGCCAGAAAAAGTCGATCCAGCCGGTGATAGAGGATATAATCCTCGCCTTCAGAGAGAACCTTGGTCAGAGAAAAAAGCTGGTTGTCATCGGAGGGAATCCCGCTTTGGTAGAGGGAAGTTTCGCTGAAATTTGGGTATTGCACTGCTATTTCATTGAGCGCCTCCCTGGTCTGGCCGCCACTTAGTACAAGCTCATAGGCGAGATTGAAGCTAGTGCGCTCACCCCAATACAATGAACTGTTCAAGCGGCCGTCGAGGCCACCGTTTAAGAACAATTGATCTCCTCGAATTTCTGACAGGAGATGGTCATCAGAATAGTATTCAAGAGAGGTGTTGGCCCTCAAATGACCGGACCAATCCAGGTCAAACTCTGAGGCCGGAAGCGGTTTGTGAAAGGTGCTGAAAATAAGACAAAGGGCAATGAAAAACCAAGGGCTTCTCATCATTTTCTAACGTCGGAAACAATTCGTCCATCCTTGAGCGAGACGAGACGATCCGCAAATTCCATTACCATTGTATCATGGGTTGCGAAAATGAAGGTAACCTGTTTGGCTCGGTTCATCTGCTTCATCGTCTCCAAAAGTTTTCTGCCTGTTTTAGAATCAAGGTTTGCGGTTGGTTCGTCGGCGAGGACAACTTGAGGATTTGTAACAATTGCCCGAGCCACCGCAACTCTCTGCTGCTGTCCGCCAGACAATTCGTCGGGCCGGCTGTCGGCCTTGTCGGCCAAGCCGACTTCGTGCAGGATATCGTTAACCTTTCTGGCTCTCAAGGATTTCTCGACTTTCTGAAGCAGCAGTATATAGTCGATGTTTTCTGCGGCTGTAAGAACCGGGATCAGATTATAGGCCTGGAAGACAAAACCGATCTGGTGCAATCGAAGATCGGCTCTCTGGCCATCACTTAGCTCTAACAGTTTTTTTTGATTAAAGTACACTTCTCCTTCATCCGGAACATCGAGACTGCCGATAAGGTTTAGAAGTGTTGTTTTGCCCGAACCGGAAGGTCCAGCAAGGGCAACAAATTCACCTTTGTCCACCTCGAGCGTAACGTCGTCCAGGGCTTTGAAGCTCGTGCGTCCCTGATGGTAGACTTTACTTACGGAATCGACCCTGATGATTCCCATCCCATGCTCTCCTGATTTTCACCTCCGTATCAGAGGTGTCTCATTGTCTCGACTGGAGTAAATCTGGCTGCCTGCAAGGCGGGGTACAAGCCGACCAGAAGACCTAGAAAAACCACCACACCGTTAGCCATAGCGATGTCGTTGAAGCTGAGCAGCGGATACACAATTCGGCTGATACCCCACATCTCAATCCCAGCTCCGAACAACCCCAGATCAATACCTGATCTGAATATCACCTTGACCAGAAAAATAGAGAAAAAATCAGCCGCTGCCATCCCTATCAACAACAGTAACAGCACCTCAATCATCACTATTTTAACAATTCCTGCCGAACGCATACCAAGAGCCCGCTGCAAGCCGAATTCTCTCATTCGTTCATAAACGGCCATCAACACTGTATTGGCTAAGCCAAAACCCATGGCTATAAAAACGACCACAAACCAGATCAGCATGTAAACATCGAACATCTCGATGTAGGCAGAAATTGCCGGCAGCAGTTGACGCCAACCCGTCGCTTCTATCTTCTCCTGCGCAAGTCGCTGATTGATCTTGCTGACAAGATCTTCAATCACACCTGTTCGGTAGGTATTCGACAGACCCAGGCTTATACCAATCTCGGTAGCGCTTTGATGAGCACCGATCATATCCTGAAAGGTTTTCAGGTTGACAAAGATATAGCGCTTTTCCGTATCCCTTATTTCAGTTCTATAGCTGCCCCTAATCCTGAAAGCCTTTGAGCGGCCCTCTCCGTTTTCGTCTTGACTCATAAGAACGACTTTTTTACCGAGTTCAAGACCGAGCTTCTCAAGCAGACTCTGACCAATCAGAAGACCATGATCATCGTCCTGATCGAGTGCTTGCCCAGAGTAGACGGGCCTCCCGATAAAAGAAACTCCGGCTTCTTTTATCGGTTCGATACCGACGATCGTAATCCCCGCATGATCCCTGCTGGTGCTCAGCAGACCGTCGAGTCGGAGTCTTTTTACCAATTGAGCATCATCTGGAAGAAGATCTTCTATATGCCGAGCAACTCCTTGCACCCGGTCAATCCTGTTGTCGATATCGGGATCAACACGATATTGCGGGTCCTGTATCTTGATGTGTCCAACAAGGTTGTCGATCGAGTTTTT
>CAJQNS010000049.1 GCA_905479735.1 uncultured Desulfofustis sp. | reverse complement strand
AGATCTACGGGGAACGGTTCCACTTCCCAGATTTTTCTGCAGTAATCCTTGATCGAGCGATCCGAAGAGAATTTACCCATGCGGGCTGAATTGAGAATTGACATCGAGGTCCAGCTCTGCCTGTTTCTATAGGCGCGATCGACCTGCTCCTGGCAGTCTATATAGCTCTGGTAATCAGCAAAAAGCATATATTGGTCGTCATACAGCAGGGAATCTACGATGGGGCGGAACAACTCACGATCACCTTGGGAAAAATGACCCGAAGCAATCAAGTCAATCGCTGATTTTAATTCCTCATTATTGTTGTAATAATCCATGGATGTGTAGCCCGCACGCTGGGTTTCCATCACCTCTTCGACAGTGAGTCCGAACAGGAAAAAATTCTCCGGCCCAACTTCTTCACGGATTTCCACATTGGCACCGTCCAGCGTACCTATGGTAAGCGCCCCATTCATGGAGAATTTCATGTTGCCGGTACCGGAGGCTTCTTTACCGGCCAGGGATATCTGCTCGGACAAGTCGGTCATCGGGTAGACAGTGTGACCAATCTTGACGTTGTAATTGGGAATAAAAAATACTTTCAGACGATCCTTCACATCCTGATCATTGTTGACCACCTGGCCCACGGAGGTGATCAGCTTGATCATACGTTTGGCCATAAAATAACCGGGTGCAGCCTTGCCCCCAAAAACAAAGAGTCTGGGGGTGATGTCAAGGTTTGGGTTTGCCTTGATCCGGTTATAGAGGGTGACGATATGCAGCACATTGAGATGCTGCCGCTTATACTCATGAATTCTTTTCACCAGGACATCAAACATGGCCTGGGGATCGACTCTCACATTTTCGTGTTTGAGGATCAGATCGGCAAATTCCTGCTTGTTGTCCAGCTTGACCTTGTCCCAGGCCTGGACGAATGAAGCGTCATCTGCCAAACCTTCCAACTCTCTCAACTCATCAAGGTCAGTGAGCCATTTTTCACCTATCGCCTCAGTTACCAGCCTGGTCAGCCGCGGATTGCTCACCGCAATCCAGCGACGGGGAGTCACTCCATTGGTAACATTTCTGATTTTCCCTGGATACATGCTGTTCCAGTCCGCCAGGGTGTGGTTGCGCAGCAGCTCCGTGTGCATTGCGGCCACGCCGTTTATAGCTTTGGAGCCAACACAGGCCAGGTTCGCCATGCGCACGTAGCGAGGTCCTGACTCGTCAATAATTGACATGCGCATCACCCGTTCATTGTCTCCAGGAAATTGTTTCCGAACTGTTTCTAGAAAACGGTGATTGATCTCCAGGATGATTTCTAAATGCCTGGGCAGGAGTGATCCAAACAGATCAATCTGCCATTTCTCCATGGCTTCCGGCAATAAAGTATGATTGGTGTAGTTAAGGGTTTTACAGGTAATATCCCAGGCCTGATCCCATTCATAATGATGTACGTCAATCAGCAATCGCATTAATTCCGGTACGGCTACAGCCGGATGCGTATCATTGAGCTGGGCTGCGAAATCGTCAAAAAGGTTGTCCAGGTTATCGTTGAGCTGCAGGTGAATCCGAATCATGTCCTGCAATGAACAGGAGACAAAAAAATACTGCTGCTCGAGTCGCAGCTTTTTGCCCAGAAACTGTTCATCATTGGGATAAAGCACCTTCGTTATGGTTTCCGCTTTTATCTTGTCTTCCACGGCTCCATAATAGTCGCCCTTATTGAAGTCATCAAAATCAAAGGACTTGTGTGCCTCCGCACTCCACAAGCGCAGCAGGTTGACGTTATTTACCTTATAGCCGGGTATGGGGGTATCATAGGGTATTCCAGTCATAGCCCGTCCAGGAACCCAGCGAACTCGCCTGAATCCGTCATCGGTGATATATGTCTCAGTGTGACCGCCGAACCACACGTCACAGCTGAGATCCGGTTTTTTTATCTCCCAGGGATTGCCTGGGTGCAACCATCGATCACTGATCTCCTTCTGCCAGCCGTTAACAATTTCCTGATCGAAAATCCCGTATTCATAACGAATTCCATAGCCTATTGCAGGAATTTGCAGGGTTGCCAGTGAGTCGAGGTAACAAGCTGCCAGCCGACCCAAGCCGCCGTTGCCCAGTCCCGGTTCCTCTTCATGTTCGATGAGATCGGATAAGGTGAGACCTGTTTCTTCTGCTGCCTGGAAAAAGTCGTCATAGAGACCAAGATTCACCAGGTTGTTGTGCAGGTGCGGCCCCATGAGAAATTCTGCAGATAGATAACAGACAATTTTGGAGTCTCTTTCCAAAAGTGCTTCCACAGAATTGACAAAGAGATGCTGCATTCTATCGCGAAGTGTCTGGGCGACAGATAAATACAAATCATTCAGACTTGCATTACGGGTGGTCATGCCCTGTTTGTAGAAGAGATTATAGGCGAAGGCTCGTTTAAGTTTGTTTATTCGTTCTTCCCGGTTTGAGATAGGTGTTGACGAGGTATCCATATTAGTCCCTGTTCTATGGTGAGTGGTAATCGCAGAATTTGACACGAGGGGGGATTCAGGTGGTTTCCCCCTTGTCAATGCATTAATCATTTTGTTAGGTGAGGCAACCAATCATCCGCATGTTCCCTCTGAGGTACAGATTATTTTCGATGATCAGCCTATCTTCTGGTCTAGCCGATAGCCGATATATACTCCGATGGCGGACCCGAGCAGTGGTACAGCAAGAAAAAGAGGTGGGAAAATATGTTGAATGCCGATCGTTGCGAAGGTGAGGCCGGTTGCGCAGATTCCAAGAACCGGTACAACGGTATAGCAGATGACTGATTTCCAACTTCTTAACGCATAGTACATGAAGGATATGTACCAGCAGCAGGCAATGATCACAAATACGACCAGTCCGAGATTTAGAACGTTATCCATAGTCATATTTTACCATGCCAATGAGCCTGGAACCTAATTTTATGATCCTGGCAGCACAGCTGCGCCCTGAAACTGATGCTGGCCTCTTTCAGTGGTGAGGGCTGCAGTCTATTCCTGCGGTAAAGCTGAGGTGACTGCTCTAGGCTCTGGAACATCAGTATTTCTTGGACATGGATCGACTCCCTGGCTCTTTGATTTGCTACATATCCTTTTCCCGGTTTGAATGTATCGGTGAAGACCAGGGTTGAAAACCAATCAGTAACTTGTAAGTTATCGGGATAGGTAAGGGCAATTATTATAATTGTTTCACATAGAAAGTGACGATTGAGTTGCAGGAATCAGGATCCGTGTAGAATAGTGAGCCAGGTGCTCCTCTGTTAGTACATGTGGTCAGCAATCAACAAGACAACAAGGCATAAAAATGGCAGCCACATATCAGAATCACCGTGCCCAAATTGAGGCAATCCTCATTGGCTGGGGCATGCTTCCTGAGACAGCGGAACAGACGGCAGAGGTGATAGCTTGGGCAGATCTGCACGGAATCGACAGCCACGGTCTATCGACAATGACGATGTACCACGAACGCTGGAAAAAAGGTCGGATAAACATGCAGGCCCAACCACGGATTGTCAGGGAAACACCGGTCTCGGTGTTAATTGACGGAGATGCGGGCTTGGGCCACTCAACCTCTATATTGGCAATGGAAACTGCCATCTCTAAGGCGAAGAGTATCGGTATGGCAATTTCATCGGTACGTAACTCTGCCCATTTCGGGGCTTGCGGATTTTATACGGAGATGGCGGCGGCTGAAAATCTGATCGGTCTGGTAAGTAGCACTACTTCGATTGTTCAGGTCGCCCCGGCTGGAGGAAAAGAGGCCCAGCTGGGAACAGATCCGATATCGTTTTCCGCACCGGGAATAGAGGGCCAGCCGTTTCTGCTCGACATGGCGACCACCACGGCGGCGTTTGGCAAGGTCAGAAACAAGTTCAACGAAGGGCTGCCCACTCCCCCCGGATGGCTGGTTACCAAGGACGGGCTGCCGAGTAGAGACCCGTCTGAGGTGGTAGAAAAAGGGGGCTCTCTGACCCCGCTTGGTGGTTCACCGGAAGGCAGCGATCACAAAGGCTACGGCTTGGCGGTCATGGCAAATATCCTCTGCGCCTGCCTGTCAGGCTCTACCCTGATAACCTCACCCATGCACATGAAGCAGCCGTACGGACAGGACATCAGTCACTTTTTCATGGTCATCGACCCCGGTCTGTTCCGTGATATCGAAGATTTCCGTGCCGATGTGGCAAGCCTTAGTGAAACGTTGCGAGCAACCACGCCAATGGATCCCTCGAAGCCGGTCATGATTGCCGGAGACCCGGAGCGCCATAAAGCCAAAGAGCGTATGGAGAAAGGCATCCCGGTCGGCAAAGGGTTGCTGGAAAAAATCCGGGCTATTGTACAAGAAGATGAGATCCCGTGGCTACTCGAATAAATAACCCTGTATCGTGTTTAAATATGCATTTCAGACTACTGCCAGTATAAACGAAGAGGGTCCCACGAAAAGGATACGGCAATGATCAGTGATCATAAAGATAGAATCAGCTCAATTAAGCTGTCTAAAGTAAAATTGCCGCTTTTGAAATCAATCAGCGATGCAAAAGTGATTCAGGGGAAGCAGGCGCCTTTGGTAGATGTGGATATATTGTTGTCGCAGATAAACACCTCTGAGGGAAGGAGTGGTTTAGGTTTCAGCTACGCTCTGCGGATTGGCGGAGAGGCTCAGTTCGCCCACGCAAAAGAGATTGCCCCACTGCTCATCGGTGAAGATCCTAGCCGTATATCAGAAATTTGGGATAAACTTGTCTGGGCCAGCGCCTCCATTGGCCGCAGTGGGCTCAGTGTTCAATCTATCGCCGCATTTGATATTGCGCTATGGGATTTAAAGGCCCGAAAAGCCCGGGTCTCTCTTGCAAAACTTATTGGTTCCCCGTGGGATTCAGTTCCCTGCTATAACACTTCAGGCGGCTATCTGCAGGCGCCAGTGGAAGAAATAATCGAAAAGGCCCACCAGTCAAGAAGCCGCGGCATAGCTGGTGTGAAAATCAAGATTGGCCAAGATGATGTCCAGAAGGATTATCAGCGGGTTGCGGCCGTTCGCAAAAGTCTTGGTGATGAAGTTCCCATCATGGTCGATGTCAATCAGCAATGGAAGAGAAAAGAGGCGCTCAATAATTGTCTTCTCTTTAGTGATCTTGGTTTAACCTGGATCGAGGAACCCCTGGATGCTCATGATTTTGGAGGGCATGCTCAGTTGTCGGCTCGAGTGAATACCCCAATCGCAACCGGTGAGATGCTGTCAAGCGCACGGGAACATTTCGATTTGATGAATCAGAGGGGGGCCGATATCGTCCAGCCGGATGCTCCGAGAGTAGGTGGAATAACGCCGTTTCTAAAGGTTGCGTCGGAAGCAGAGCGTTTGGAGTTGGGCCTGGCGCCCCATTTTGTTATGGAAATACACATCCATCTGGCCGCCAGTTCCCGAGTTGAGCCGTGGATTGAGCATTTCGAGTGGTTGGAACCGCTTTTCAATGAAAGGCTGCAGATCAAAGATGGTCGAATAGTTGTGCCCACCCAACCTGGTCTTGGCTTGACGATTTCCGACAGGGTCTCCGAGTGGACTCAAGCCGAAACTACGTTTTCTAGTTAGGGCTCAAATTTTGGCCAAAAGAGGAGTCGTACCAAGACGAATTTTTTCTTGACACCGACTGATGTTAGCGCTAACATTGGGCTTCGTGCTGGTAGAGTTGCCATAGTGATCTGTCTATGGCTCTTGGGATAATAGTTGGTTAAGGAAGGCTGATTCAGCTTTTGTGTGTCAGTAAATATCCAGAAAAAAACAGGAGGAGAGAATCATGAAACAGGCGTGGAAGGTGTTAGGCGTTTTTCTGGCAGTAACAGCTTTAGTTTGGGCAAACAATGCTTCTGCAGCTGATAAAAGCCCGATCAAGGGCAACATCAGGATCGTAATCGGCTCTAAGTCAACAGGTGGCGATACCTATCAGAACTCAAGCATTGTTGCACAGGCCTTGGCCGAAAAGCTCGGCACCAATGTGAAAGTTGATGCAGTGGGAGCTTCTGCTGCATTTAAAGCTCTCGAAAAGGTCTCAAGCGGCAACACCTTGATGATCTTTCATGATCAATCGTATCTCGGGTATCTTTACGGTAGAAAAGGTTACGAAGATATCTTTACCGAATATACAGTTGGTCCGACCGTTGCTATCAATCCCGGCAATGCCTATCTGGCACCAAAGAGTTCCCCCTACAACAGCATCGCGGATGTGATTGCAGGTTGCGGTAAAGGCGAGAAAGTCAGGGTTGCCATTCAGCCCGGCGGCGTATCAGAGATTGGTTTCAGCGCCTTGAAGAATGCAATAAAACTTACGCATCCCGGCAAGGAAGGCAATCTTGTCGCCGTCAACACCGGATCTCAGGCTGATAAAAACCAGCTCCTGTTTGACGGTCAGGCAGATGTCATCAACGGCTCGGTGCAGGCCAATGAGCAGTACTCCAGGCTGCCTGCCGAAGATCAGAAAGCAATGAAGTTTCTGTGGCTGACTGCACGGCAGGAAACAATTACCCAGGCCAATGAGCAGGGTATGGGGGAAACCACCCGGGCAATGCTGCTTGAGTTTGTATCACCAAATCAATCTGTAACTCAAGACGGAAAAAAAGACTTCACTTTCGATAAAGAGTTCTTCTTTCTTTACAACAAGGACATGAGCCAGGAGGCCGTGGACTATCTCGACAAGGCGCTCACTGAAATTTTTGCTGAAGGCAAGATTCAGGAAACCCAAAAGAAGTCATTCTTTATTCCTAACTTCAAACCTTCTACCGAGGCTCAAGCATATCTGATGAGCAAGAAGGACCAATATCGGGTTATCATCGACGCTATCAAGTAGATGGAGAACCTTTAATGCCTGAAAATGCGGGGGTGAAGTTAGCCCCCGCATTTTGTATCTTGAGATAAGGCCGGTCGGCCGAGAATACTCTGTTCGAGCAAAACCATTGTCCCGTGGGGTCTTTATGGGAGATAGTTTTTCCAAACTGCTATCGGTCAACATAGATTTTGAGCAGTCGCATATGTTCTTCCCGAAGATCATCATGTGGCTGCTGTTTCTATTGTTCCTGCTGATTGTGGTGCTCTATGGAAGGAAATTTCTGGAAGACCTGAAAGCGGGCCGAAGAAGCATCAGATTCTTCGAGGAGAACTTTGACAAGATCAGGCTGTTTGGTACCATTGGTGTGGTAATCCTATATTTTGTCCTGATGGATTATGTGGGCGTACTTTTTCCCAATACAGGCCTGGGGTTTCTGCTTGTATCAATCCCTTTTATGATGAGCCTGTCATTCCTGTATGTGCATGATCTGAATAAGAAAAAAACAATAATCATATTCTTGAATTCAATTATTGCCCCGACGGCAGCGTGGTACATACTCGGTAATCTATTTAATATTACCCTACCCTGATTATGGAATTCTTATCACTTTTGTCACCGGAGCTTTTTCTTTTCGTTGTCGCCGGGGTTATTGTCGGAATCGTCTTTGGTGCCATCCCTGGAATGACTGCCACCATGGCCGTAGCCGTCTGTCTACCTCTCACCTACTCGCTTGACATGGTGAACGGGCTTGGACTTCTACTGGGCCTTTATGTGGGTGGCATCTCCGGAGGATTGGTCCCTGCAATTCTGCTTAATATTCCTGGCACTCCTTCCTCAATTACGACCACCTTCGACGGTTACCCCATGACCCAGAACGGGGAAGGTGAAAAGGCGCTGAAAACTGGCATAACCTCATCTCTGTTCGGCGGCCTGCTCAGTGTATTCATTCTGTTCTTTTTTGCCCCCGTATTGGCAGATTTTGCGATCAAATTTTCCTATATTGAGAAATTTCTCATTATCCTCTTTGCTTTGTCCGTTATTGCATCTCTTTCCAAAAAGAGCATGCTGGTGGGCATTTTCAGCGGTGTCTTGGGTATCTGGTTCAGTTTGATAGGCACCTATGACATTTCGGTCGGTGGCAACGGCGAAACCAGGCTGATGTTTGACTTTATGGAATATCACCTGGAAAGCGGGTTTGCATTGCTGCCTGTTCTGATAGGCCTTTTCGGTCTTGGAACGATCCTGGAAGAGGCCGAGAAAGGCGTGAAAGATGAAGTCCAATCGGTAAACGGTGCCGCCCTTTCTGCTGCCACTGCTAAAGCTGGCAAATTCAGCTTCAGTGTCTTCAAGGGGCAGTATGTTAATCTGTTTCGATCAGGAATGATCGGTACCTTTGTTGGTATGCTGCCAGGAGTGGGCGGGAGTGCCGCATCTGTACTTTCCTATACGCAACAGAAAAATTTCTCAAAAGATCCATCAAAACTGGGTACCGGAGCTCCCGAGGGAGTTATTGCCTCGGAGTCGGCCAACAACGGGCTCACCGGCGGCGCCCTGGTGCCGCTGCTGTCTCTGGGGATTCCGGGTGACAGCACTACCGCTGTACTGATTGGCGCCTTTACCCTTCAGGGCCTGCAGGTCGGGCCACTGTTTATTGGTGAACACCTTGATATCTGGCATTCGATGGTGGTGGCCCTGTTGTCAGCCAATATCGCGATGTTTTTAATCATGTTTTTCGCCATTAAATATATCGCCAGGGTGATAACCGTTCCGAAATACCTTCTTTACCCAATCATTATCATGATGTGTGTCGTTGGCGCCTATGCGATCAATTATGGAATCATGTTCGATGTGTGGACCCTGCTTCTATTCGGTGTATTGGGGTTTGTCGGGTCAAAGCTAGGCATTGAAATCGCACCGTTTATAATCGGCTTCATACTTGGGAAATCCGCAGAAGTTTATTTCGTTAAAAGTCTCGAATCGTTTGGTTCCTTCACCATATTTTTTACCAAAAGCCCCATTGCCGTGTTCCTGTGGGTATTGATCCTGGTTTCGATCTGGTTCTCAATTTATTCATCTAAAAAGGGCAGCCAAGCGTAGAAGCTTGAAGTTGTTTACGACAAAACTGTCGGGAGTTTGCCCATGCGTGCGAAAATAATATCAATCCATGCCAATGATAATGTTGCCGTGGTTGTCAATGCTGAAGGTCTGAAAACGGGAACAGGTGTCTCGAAAGACCTGGTCGCCTCTGCAGATATCCCCCATGGTCAAAAAATAGCTCTTACCGATATCGAGGTTGATCAGGATGTTATCAGGTATGGCGAAATCATCGGCCAGGCTAAAAGGGCGATCAAGAAGGGGGGATGGGTGGACGAGGAGTGCCTTGAACTACCAATTTCGCACGATCTTGACGAGCTGCCAATAGCCACAAGAGTTATCAAACTGCCGCCTCTACCGAGAAAGTTCACCTTTAAAGGATACAGAAATAATGACGGATCAGTCGGGACAAAGAACATCCTGGCCGTGATGACCAGTGTGCAGTGTGTGGCCGGATTTGCCAATCATATCTCCCGAAAAATCTCGGCTGAGCTGCTGCCGCGCTACCCGAGTGTTGACGCTGTAGTGCCAATTAACCATTCCTATGGATGCGGGGTCGCAATAAATGCTCCGCATGCAGAGATCCCCATAAGGTCTCTTCAAAACCTTATGTCCAACCCCAACTTCGGGAATGAGTCTCTGGTTATCGGGCTTGGCTGTGAGAAACTAGAACCCCAAATGCTGATTTCTGCCAATCCGGGTATGAGAAACGATCTGGTCCGTCTGCAGGACTGTATCGGCGGCTTTGAGCAGATGGTTAGAAACAGTCTTGAGCTGGCCGACCAAAAACTCCAACGCTTGAACGATAGGAAGCGGGAGGATTGTCCCATCAGTGACCTGGTGGTAGGCGTCCAGTGTGGCGGCAGTGATGCTTTTTCAGGTATCACCGCAAATCCGGTAGTAGGTTTGGTGACAGATTTAATCGTCCGGGGAGGCGGCACAGTCCTGTTTTCTGAAGTCAGCGAGGTACGTGACGCCGTGCATCTGCTGACCCCGCGAGCAATCGATGTGGCCACTGGAGAAGCCTTGATTAGAGAGATGCAGTGGTATGACCGCTATCTTGAAGGGGGCGGCGCCGATAGAACGGCGAACCCGACACCGGGCAACAAGGAAGGCGGAATCTCAAACATCGTTGAAAAATCCTTGGGTTCTATAATTAAATCCGGCACTGGGCCAATTTCCGATGTCCTGGGTCACGGAGAAAAAGTACGAAAGAAGGGGCTTGTATTTGCAGCCACACCGGCCAGCGACTTCGTCTGTGGGACCCAGCAGCTTGCCTCTGGAATAAACCTTCAGATCTTTACCACCGGCCGCGGTACGCCTTACAACCTGGCAATAGCTCCTGTCATAAAAGTCTCAAGCCAGACGGCTTTGAAAAACAGGTGGCCTGATCTGATAGATATCGATGCCGGACAGGTCGTTTCAAGCACAAAGACAATAGAGGATGTCGGTATGGACCTGTTTGAAATGGTTTTAGCCGTCGCAGGTGGTGAAAAGGTGACGGCTGCAGAAAAACTTCAGTTGTTTAACGACCTGGCAGTGTTTAATCCTGCTCCTGTTACCTGATCGTTTTATAATCCCAGCTTTGTCCTTTAGGGCCCTAAGTCGACTCACGTTCAATAATTGAAAAACCGATATCGATAATCTTGTTCTTGACAGGGCGTTTCTGGATTCTTGCCAGAAGTGCATCAGCGGCCTCCTGACCAATTCTTTCTCTGTCGATTCTAACCGTGGTGAGAGCGGGATAGGTATGTGCGGCAAAGACCTGGTCTCCGAAACCGATCACCGCGATTGTATCAGGAATTGAAATGTTCCTGGATTGTATCTCAGCCAAGACCCCCTGTGCCAATGTATCAGAGGTGCAGAAAATTACTCCGCTGTCGAACCCTTCTTCGATGATCTGCTTTGCACCGATTCTACCATACTCCAGGCTGGTTGGAGCCGGTACAGTAGTGGCGTAGATATCTGAGACACCGCTCTGACTCAGGATCTCGAGCGTGGATCTCTGGCGAAGCAGGGCCCTGGCATCATTGGCTGTTACAAATCCTACTTTATTGTACTTCTTGCTCAAGATGAATTTGGCAACGGCGTGGCCAACATCCATGTGATTGAAGCCGACCACGATATCCAGTGGTGAAGGAGTTAAATCCCAGGTCTCAACGATCGGGATATTGGCGGCCAGGAGAAGGTTTCTGCAAGATGGGGAATGATCAACACCGGTCAGGAAAATGCCGTCAGGGCGTCGGGAAAGAATAGTTCGAACAAGCTCTTCTTCCAGGACTTCGGGATATCCTGAATCACCAAGAATAACTTGGTAGCCGGCTTTACTGAGTGATTTACTGAAAAGTCTGATAGTCGATGAATAAACCAGATTGGCGATCGAAGGGACGATCGCGGCGATAAGTTTGCTGCTTCTCGAGGCGAGACCACCGGCCAGCAAGTTGGGGACATAACCAGTTTTATCGATGGCTTCTCTGACTTTTTTCAGCGTCTCTGGCGCGACTTTGTCAGGTGTGTTTATTGCCCTTGAAACCGTAATGGCTGAAACGCCGGCAATTTTTGCAACATTATCGAGTGTGATCGCGGCGCTGGAACGATGTTTATCAGTGGTGGTGTTATTTTTATTCATATATTCCAATATATTATCCTTGCTATTCCGGATTGACTGTGGTGCTGTGACAGCGCTGTCATTTCTGTGAGATCAAGTCAAAATCAGCAAATTATTATTACAATGTCTTACCAAGTAATTAAATATTTAATTCTAGATCAGATAAAATAGTGACTCCAAAACAGTGAACTAGGAAGATAATCGGTGTCGTGGCAAGTTGGGCGTTGACAACCCTTGATGACAGCGCTAACATCAAGGCGGTTACAGCATCTTTAATTTTCAACCCTGCACACTATTTAATATCTGTAAGATACTTTATTCTTTGACAAAATAATAAAGTCGACTTGCGGTCAAATTAAATGAGGGAGATAAATTCAATGTCGGGAAAGGAAATATTTTCGGAATCACCTGTAGTGAAAGACGTGAGGGTAATTCCTGTGGCCGGGCGAGACAGCATGTTATTGAACCTCAGTGGTGCCCATGGCCCGTTCTTTACTCGAAATATCCTGATACTTGAAGATAGTTCTGGCAATATCGGGGTTGGCGAAGTTCCGGGTGGGGAGCGGATCAGATCAATTCTGGAAGCAGCAAAGCCTCTCATAGAAGATAGAAAAATCGGCTTGTACAACTCCGTCCTCAATGAGATCAGGGCAAGATATTCATCCGAAGACAATCAAGGGAGAGGCTTGCAGACCTTTGATCAGCGCGTGATGATTCATGCTGTTACTGCGGTGGAGGCTGCGATGCTCGATCTGCTGGGACAGCATCTCGATGTTCCCGTGGCAGCACTTCTGGGAGATGGGCAGCAGAGATCCCAGATAGATGTACTCGGGTATCTTTTTTACATCGGAGACCGAAATAAAACTGATCTGCCATATCAGAGAAGCGAAGATAATGCACATGACTGGTTTAGACTGCGGCATGAAGAAGCGGTAACACCAGAGTCTGTTGTCAGGCTGGCAGAAGCAGCTGCTGATAAATACGGGTTCCAGGACTTTAAGTTAAAAGGCGGCGTTTTCAGCGGAGAGGAAGAGATCGAGGCAATTGTGCAGCTCGCCTCTCGATTCCCTGATGCGCGAATAACCATAGATCCCAATGGCGCCTGGTCACTCGATGAATCGATTAAGCTCTGCCAGGGGTTGCACGATATCCTGGCCTATGCGGAAGATCCATGTGGTGCCGAGAATGGGTTTTCGGGCCGAGAAATCTTGGCTGAGTTCAGAAGGGTGACAAAGCTTCCTACAGCCACCAACATGATAGCCACTGACTGGCGGCAGATGACCCATGCGATCATGCTGGGAGCCGTCGATATACCTCTTGCCGACCCGCACTTCTGGACCATGCAGGGATCGGTGCGAGTTGCTATGATGTGCAGCAACTGGGGCCTCACATGGGGATCGCATTCAAATAACCATTTTGACATTTCACTGGCAATGTTCTCCCATGTCGCATCTTCAGCACCCGGCAAGGTTACCGCCATTGATACGCACTGGATCTGGCAGGATGGCCAGCATCTTACAAAAGATCCTTACCAGATAAAGGGCGGGAAGATTGAACTTACCGGTGCACCGGGATTTGGCATTGAATTGGATCTGGGTAATATCGAGAAAGCACACAAACTTTATCAGGAGCATGGCTTGGGTGGAAGAGACGATGCCACTGCCATGCAGTATCTGATACCAGGCTGGAATTTTAACCATAAACGGCCGTGTATGGTTCGTTAGATCTGGAGGCGGAATGGATAATTCAGAGGCTGTGTTTCACAACAAATTTAAGGAGCGTTTGACAAATCGAGAAAGACAGGTAGGTATCTGGAGCAACCTGGCCAGCAACATAAGCTCGGAGATTCTCTCCTTTGCCGGTTTTGATTGGGTGCTGTTCGATATGGAGCATGCGCCAAACGATATACCCTCATTGATCACGCAATTGCAGGCCATGAAAGGCAGTGGCACATCTCCGATTGTCAGGCCAGTATGGAACGATGTGGTCGAAATCAAAAGGCTGCTGGATATCGGTTTTCACAATTTCATCGTTCCTTTTGTGCAGAATGTCGACGAGGCGAAACAGGCGGTAAGTGCCGTACGCTACCCGCCTCGAGGCCGAAGAGGAGTTTCTGTGGGTGCACGGGGGAGCTCTTATGGTTACACGAAAAATTACTGGCATAAAATTGAAGATCACATTGGTCTCGTGGTCCAGGTTGAAACGCTTGAAGCTTTAGATAACATTAAGGAAATCTTTTCTGTTGATGGTATTGACGGAATTTTCGTCGGCCCCAGTGATTTAGCTGCGAGCATGGGGCATTTGGCCGATACAGGTAATCCCGATGTTCAGAAGAAACTGGCCGATATAGCCGATATGTGTAACAAAATTAATGCACCCGTGGGAATACTGGCAACTGGCGGTCCCGACGGTCAAAAGTACTTCGATATGGGATATACCTTTGTTGGCATGGGCTCTGACTCAGGGCTATTCAGGAACGCCACATCTGCCCTCGCTCAATCCTTTAAGTAGTTAGTCTACGGTGGGGTAGAGTGATAAGAGAAGCTTGGTCTTATCGGCTATATACAGTAATCCACCGAGAAAAATTATTTCTATAGCCTAAAGGGATGAGGCAGGCTGCGATCTACTTAGGAGCGTATTTGGCAAACACTTCCTCTTCGGTCATGTTATTGGTGACATTGGCGAAGCTGTAGAACGAGGGTTTTTTATCGATGAAGATCTGGTGGTCAAACTGAAATTGATCTTCAGAATCAAACAACCCGACCGGTACGAAATAATGTCCGTCATCTTTGAGCAGATAGAAGAGGTGAGTGCCGCATTCTGAACAGAATCCCCGCTGGGCCCATTCGGAAGATTCATAGATCGTCACGTGTTCTTCACCGGTAAACTTAACATCGGTACCACAGTCAACAGTCATCAACGGGCCACCTCCCCAGCGGCGGCACATACTGCAATGGCAAGTTCCCACCTGAGTGTTCATACTCAAGGCGGTGATTTGAACTGCTCCGCACAAACATTTTCCTTTGTTTTCGGTCTTTTCAGCCATAACCCACCCCCGTTTTTCCTGAGATCAGACAGACAGCCGGTAGAAAATCGTTACGCAGTGGAACCGGCCAATGATACTATTACATTAATCATTCCAATTGCCAGCGGCAGGGAAACCAACGGATAACGTGCTGATAGAATCATTTAATAGTAGCTTCAGAGATGAATGTTTGAACATCAACGAGTTTCTCTCTGCGAGATGCTCGTAAGGAAATCGAGAAGTGGTGTGTTGACTACAACACTCAGCGACTCACCGGTCGCTGAGACAGTTAAACCCCTTTGGATACAAGGAAAAAGCAGAAGAGAATGACATAATCAACCGGCAAGAACTCTCAATAATATCGGCGTAAAGATTGGGGAAAGGTCAGTCCACCAATTTCTCGATTCC